>NZ_JACIFP010000001.1:1214226-1517783 GCF_014197435.1 Gordonia humi | reverse complement strand
CCCGCACCCTCGTCCTGCTCCGTCACGGCAAGAGCGCTTATCCGCTCGGCGTGCCCGATCACGATCGGCCGCTCAACGACCGCGGGCGACGCCAGGCAGCACTGGCGGGCGACTGGATCCGTGACGACGGGCTCGACGTGGACGCCGTCCTGTGCTCGACGGCGACCCGGACCCGGCAGACTCTCGAGCGGACCGGGATCGACGCGCCCGTCGAGTTCGTCGACGACGTCTACGGCGGCACACCGGACGAACTCCTCGAAGTGTTGCGGATCCACGCTCCCGCCGATGCGGCCACGATCCTGATGGTCGGGCATTTCCCCGGTATGCCGGAGACCGCGCTGACACTCGACCCGGACGGCTCGATCGACCGGTTCCCGACGTCGGCGTACGCGGTGGTCCGGGTCGGCGTCGCCTGGGACCGGATCGGGCTCGACGTCGACCCCGACGCACGACTGGTCGCACTGAGGATTCCCCGATGACGCCACCGACCATGCGCTCGGAGCCCGACGACTCCGATCTGTCCCCCGAGGATCTCGCTCACCTCCGCCGCTGCGTCGATCTCGCCCGCGAGGCCGTCGACGCAGGCGACGAGCCGTTCGGTTCGCTGCTGGTCGACCACACCGGCGAAGTGCTCTTCGCCGATCGGAACCGGGTGTCCGACGGCGACGACACCCGACACCCCGAGCTCGCGATCGTGATGTGGGCGGTCCGGAATCTGTCGGCGCAGCAGCGCGCCGATTCGGTCACGTACACCTCCGGCGAGCATTGTGCGATGTGCTCGGCCGCCCACGCGTGGGTCGGCCTCGGCCGCATCGTCTACGCGTGCAGCAGTGCGCAGTTGGCGCGGTGGCGCACCGAATGGGGCGCCGCGCCGCCGCCGGTGAGCCCGTTGCCGATCAACGAGGTGGCGCCGGACGTCCCGGTGTCCGGTCCGGCTCCGGAGTTCACCGAGGAGCTTCGCGCTCTGCACGCGCGGTCGGCGGGTGTGGCTCCGTAGTCGGCCCGCCGACGTCTCATTCGGGGTCCAGCAGTTCCAACCGCACCGCGAGCAGTCGTACCGGCCGATCGAGCTCGAAGGCGTCGACCAGCGTGTTCAACACCGGCAGGATGTCGGCGAGGTCGGTGCTCGGTTCGACCATCTTGCGCATCTTGGTGCGCGTGTAGAACGTCGAAGTCCGTACCGTCAGACCCACGCGGAACGGGACGCGTCCTTCGGCGATCGCCTGCTCCCGCACATCACGCGCCAACACGGTCGCGGCGTCCCGGATCTGTTCGCGGCCGGTGAGGTCCGCGGGGTAGGTCCGCGATCGCGAATGTGATTTGGCGATCGTCGGCGTCGTCGCGATCAAGTCGTCTCCCCCTCCGCGGCAGAGTACGTACAGCCAGTTGCCCTGGCTGGGACCGAACACGGCGACGAGATCGTCGCGCGGGACTTCACAGAGCGCATCGACAGTGTCGACGCCCCGATCGGCGAGCTTGTTCGCCGTCTTCGGTCCGACGCTCCACAGGTCGCGACACGGCCTGGGGCCCATGAGTTCGTTCCAGTTCTCGTCGTCGAGCACGAAGACCCGATCGGACGGGGACGTCTGCGGCGCCCGGACGGCCGCTTTGGCGAATCCCGCGGCCATCTTGGCCCGCTGCTTGTTGTCGGAGACGCCGAGGCAGCATTCGAGGCCGGTCTCGTCGAACACCGACCGCCTGATCCGGTGGGCGAGGTCGACGCCGTCCTGGCGGCTCATCGTGGCCGGTTCGTCCCGCGGGTCCACGCCGAGGTACGCCTCGTCGAACCCCCACACCTCGACGGGGTGACCGAGTCCGCGCAGGAGGTCCATGACCTGGTTCGACACCTGCGTGTAGTACGCCATGTCGAGGGGCAGGAACACCGCGTCCGGGCACTTCTTCTTGGCCGCGGGCAACGGCAGTCCCGCGCGGGCGCCGCCGGCACGAGCCTCGTAGGACGCACAGGTGACCACTTGTCTGCCGTGTGACGGATCGCCGTCGCCGCCGACGATCACCGCCTGCTCCGCGAGATCGGGGCGGCGGAGACGCTCGGCGGCGACCTGGAACTGATCGAGATCGATGTGCAGCAGCAGGCGGAACCGCGTCGGCTCTGGTGTCCCGGCAATGCGATCGGCCACGACCTCCACTGTAGGAGGTCGTGGCCGACGCGTTCAGCGATCCGAGTGGGCGACGCTATTCTACGGCGACCGCTTCGGGCGCATCGGCGACCTCGGTGTCGTCCGCCCCGTCGTCGGTCGGGGATGTCGGAGCCTCCGATTCGACCGTCTCGATCGGATCGGCGGACTCCGTGGCCTCCTTCGACCCGGGAGCCTGTTCGACCGTCGTCTCGACTGCGGGAGCCTCGGTCTGTTCGGCGAACTCGATCTCCTCGGCCGGAGCCTTCGTGGTCTGACCGGCGGTCGTCGCGACCGTCCGCGGTGCGGCGTCGGCGGTGTCGGCGTCCCCGTCCTCCGGAGCAGAGGCGTCATCGTCGCCGTCGACCAGAGCGTGCTCGTCGCTTCCGCCGCCGAGCATCGGACCGACCAGCTCCCCGACACCCTTCAGATCGTCGACGATGGTCATCGAGTCGAAGAAGTTGCGCAGGGTGCCGATCGGGTCGAACGGATTCGACAGGTCGAGTGTGCCGAGGCCGAACGGGTTGTCCCACCGGATCAGACCGATCTTCGGCAGCAGCCCCGCCTTCGCGTCACCGGTGATCTTCGTGATCTGCGGCAGACCGATCAGGTTCGGGCGCGTGGTGCCGTTCACCTCGACCGGTGGGAAGAACACGATCTGGTGTCCCAGCCAGTCGATGGTCAGCGGCTCGCGCAGGCCGTAGTCGGAGGTCAGCCAGTGCGCGGTGACCGACGTGTACACCGGATCGAAGATCGGTTCACCGTCGGCGTCCTTCGCCTGCTCGAAGAGCGGATTGCCGTCGGAGTCGGTGGCCTGGACCATCACCGGCTCGTCATTCGCGTCGACGACCGGTTCCATGACGGGTTCGCCGTCCTCGAAGACCGGTTCGCCGTCCGCATCGAGCTTCTGCTCCGTCTTCTGGACCATGACCGGCACCATCCGCGGTTCCGTCTTGGCGACCATGATCGGCTGACCGGTCTCCTCGTCGAAGAGGAGCTCGCCGGTCTCCGGGTCCGTCGCCTGGACCTTGACGAGGTCGGTGCGGATGTCCTTGGTGTAGCGGACGAAGTCCTTGGTCAGCTTGAGGCGGTCTTCGGCCGAGACGAGCGCGATCAGCAGATCGGTCATGAACGGCGAGTCCATGAGTCCGGACGTGTCGCCGCCGAGGACGGGTCCGAGCTGCTTCAGGAGGGCGTCGTTGCCCATGAACAGCGATGTGACGTCGGTCAGACCGTACTGCGTCTGCCGATGCTCACCATCGGCGATCGGACGCAGATCCTTGTAGTAGTCGAAGGTGCCGAGATAGTTGGCGCATTCACCCAGCCCCTGCGCATAGGCGTTGACCTGCAAACCCATGCAGGCGACCTCGTGCAGACCCGGGATCTGGCCGTTGATGCCCTGGACCAGGTCGAGCATGTCGAGCATGCTCGCGTCCTCGCCCATGGCGTCCTTGACCATGTCGGCGTCGAGAAGACCCGACGCGAGGAGCTTCGTCATGTCGAGCTCCTCGCCGAACCAGGTGATCCTCACATCGTCGGTGTCCATGTCGACGGCGACGCCGATGCCGAGATTCGCGAACGCACTCGAGGTGTTGCCGTGGTCGGCTCCGGCGAGGGCGAGCGCGAGGTCGTTGCCGGTCTCCGCGATCGCGGTGCCTCCGCGCATGGCGAGGGCGATGTTGATGCCGGAGCCGATGATCGTGGCCGAGCCGCGCGGGCCCGGTGCGTCGGGGAGCATGACGGGCTTGCTGTAGTCGTACTTGTGGCCGGTGAGGTACTCGGCCATCTTCAACGCCTTGGTGCGCTTCTCGAGATTCTTGTCACGGTCCCTCATCGTTCCGAGGCACCTGCCGAGTATCGTCACCCCATCGCAGTATCGCTCCATCACGACCGGCAGCGCCGCGTCGTTCTGAATCCCCGCGTAGGTCTTGTACTCGTTGAAGCCGTTCGGATCGACCGGAGCGCCCATGACGGCGTCGGCCAGCCCCTTGATCAGGTCGCTGCCGAGCACCACTCCGCCCAGGATCTCGATGAGGTTCCGTTCACCCATGGTGAATCTGGTGAGGACGATGTTGATGTCGGGGCCGAGGTCCATGACCATGTTCTCGGCGGCCCGGCCGACCTCGATCGACTCCGGCAGAACGAGCGCGATACCGGTGCCGTCCGACCGCGTGCAGTCGGCGATCGCCACTGGCGCGGGAGCGCCCGGGTCGAGTGCGACCTCACCGATCGGGTCTGCGTCCGGGTCGATCGGACCCGCCAGCCCGCCGGTTCTGCACGACTCGATGAACTGGCTGATCATCGGATCGTCGAGCATTTCGGTGAGCGCTCCGAGGTCGAGGCCGCCCTGACCGCCGAACCCGTCCAACGGTCCCGCATTGGCGGGGCTCGGACTGACCAGCAGTCCGGCACCCAGGGTCGCCGCGGCGAGTACACCGATCACGGACTTCTTCAGGCCTTTTCGAGCTCGGCGACCCGCCCTGTCGCGTCGTCGTCGCTCTTGTCTGATAGGTGAAGCAGACAACATTGTCTCCTTATGCGTGGTTGTACCGACTCTCGACGAATCTTCGCCGGAGGTCCCGCACCGCGCAGTCACTGCGTCACACAATTGACGGCCGAGAATCGTATCTGTGCCAGATTCACCCCTACGGACGACACGGCTCGACGGCGCATCAAACGAACAACAGACCCGTAACGACGTCGTCGTACCGCGACCGCGGCACCCTATCGTGGAGTGATGCACTCCGACCCGCACCGACATCGTCGTCGAATCTATTGGCGGACAACCCTTGTCACCATTGTCGTCGCGCTGATCGCGACTCTCGCTCCCGGCCTCTCCCCCGCCGACGCGGCGGCACGAATCGTCGGCGTCAAGCGAATCAGTGCGCAGGTCGATCTGGTGTCGGTGTACTCGCCGTCGATGCGTCGCGTCGTGCGCAATCACGTTCTGCACCCGGCGGGCGCGCCGTCCGGGCTCGGATCGTTCTACATGCTGCCCGGGGCCGGCGGTGCCGAGGACGGCATCTCCTGGTTCAACAACGGTGGCGCCCGCCAGTTCTTCGCGGGCAAACGCGTCAACGTCGTGCTGCCGATCGGCGGCAAGTTCTCGATGTGGACCGACTGGAACGTGCCCGATCCGGTCCTCGGACGCAACAGATGGCAGACCTACATCAACCGGGAACTTCCACCGGTGATCGACGCCGCGTACTCCACGAGCGGCGCCAAAGCGCTCTCCGGCGTCTCGATGACGGCGGGACCCGCGCTCGATCTCGTCGAACAGTCGCCGTCGCAGTGGCGGGCCGTCGCCGCCTACTCGGGGTGTCCGGGCGCGTCCGACCCGCTCGGTCTGGTCGCGAACACCGCCATCGTGACCCGCGGCGGCGGCAATGTCGCCAACATGTGGGGTGCACCGGGCGGCCCGCAGTGGCGGCGACACGATGCGGTCCTCAATGCGGACAAGCTGCGCGGCAAGGCGATCTACCTGTCCGCCGGTTCGGGGGTGGCGGGTCCCGTCGACGGCAGCGTCCTGCGGAACGGCAGCGGCTTCATCGGCGGCAACGTCATGGAGCGTGTCGCCCTGAGCTGCACGACGAATATGTCGAACCGGCTGAACTCGCTGCGCATCCCCCACCGCTTCGTCCATCGTCCCGACGGCGTCCACACCTGGGGCCTCTTCCGCGCCGACCTCGGCAACTCCTGGCCGATGATCGCCCGCGCCATCGGCGCGTGAGACTCACAGGGTAGTACGGTCTTCCGGCGTCTGACTTCGTCACGCCGGATTCGACCTCCTCGTGACTCCGCGGATTCGGGATCGTCGAACGTCTCCCACGGCCGCGGCAAGCACGGCTACCGTGGCGGCATGGGAGTGCGAGTGGACGACAGCGTCGTCGTAACGGCCCCGGCCGACCGGGTGTGGAATGTGATCACCGACTTCGCGGCTTACCACGAGTGGAATCCGTTCCAACGGGAGTGCTCAGCGGAGCTGACGCCCGGGGCGCCGATTCGGATGCTCGTCGCCCTCGGTCCGGGCGGGCCGATGCGCCAGACCGAGTACATCGACGAGGTCGACGTCGCCGGACGATGGTTCACGTATCGGATGCGGCCCGCGCCGATGCGGCTGCTCCACAGCGTGCGACGGCAGAGTGTGGTCGACCTGGGCGACGGCCGGTCGCGCTACGAGTCGCACTTCGAGATCAACGGACCGCTGTCGCCGCTCGTCGATGCGCTTCTCGGCAGGCGGCTCACCGCGAAGTTCGCGGCGGTCGCGGCGGCGGTGAAGGTGCGGGCCGAAGCAGACGGCCGATAGGGGTCTCGACTCCGCTCGACCGACGGGAAGGCCACGGGGAGCCGGATGCACGAAGGCCCCCGCCGCGAGGCGAGGGCCTTCGTCAGACTCCGATCAGCGGAAGTCGCTGCCGAAACCGTAGTCGTCCAGCGGGACGGCCGCACCGGACGGTGCGCCGAACGGGCTGTCCGGGCTGTAGTACGTGTCGTCGTACGTCGGGAGCGCGTACGCGGCGGCACGCGCCTCCTCGGTCGGCTGAACCTGGATGTTGCGGTAACGGTCGATACCGGTACCGGCCGGGATCAGCTTACCGATGATCACGTTCTCCTTGAGGCCCACGAGCTTGTCGCTGCGGCTGTTGATCGCCGCATCGGTCAGGACTCGGGTGGTCTCCTGGAACGACGCCGCCGACAGCCACGAGTCGGTGGCCAGCGACGCCTTGGTGATGCCCATCAGGACCGGGCGACCGGAAGCCGGTTCCCCGCCCTCGGCGACCACCGCGCGGTTGGCCGCCTCGAACTCGGCACGCTCGGTCAGCGAGCCCGGCAGGAACTCGGTCGCGCCGGAGTCGATGATCGTCACGCGACGCAGCATCTGGCGGACGATGGTCTCGACGTGCTTGTCGTGGATCGACACACCCTGGCTCCGGTACACCTCCTGGACCTCGTTGACCAGGTGGATCTGCACCTGACGGGGACCCATCACGCGGAGGACCTCGTGCGGATCGGCTGCGCCCTCCATGAGCTGCTGGCCGACCTCGACGTGGTCGCCGTCGGCGAGCAGACGCTCGGTGCCGTCGTCGTGCTTGAACACACGCATGCGCTGACGCTTCGAGATCTTGTCGTACACGACCTCGTCGCTGCCGTCGTCCGGGACGATGGTGATCTTGTAGAAACGATCGTCGTCCTCGATGCTGACCCGACCGGACACCTCGGCGATCGGCGCCTTGCCCTTCGGGACACGGGCCTCGAACAGCTCGGTGACACGCGGCAGACCGCCGGTGATGTCGTCACCGACACCGCCCTGGTGGAACGTACGCATCGTCAGCTGGGTACCGGGCTCACCGATCGACTGAGCGGCGATGATGCCGACGGCCTCACCGATGTCGACGAGCTTGCCGGTGGCCATCGATCGGCCGTAGCAGTGGGCGCAGACACCGGTTCCGGTGGCGCAGGTCAGGACCGACCGGACCTTGACCTCGGTGACACCCGCGGCGAGGAGCGCCTCGATCGCCGGGTCGCCCAGGTCGTGGCCCTTCTCGACGACGACGTTGCCCGCCGCGTCGAGCGCGTCGACGGCGAGCGTACGAGCGTACGCCGCGGTCTCCACGTGCGGATCGCGGATCAGCGAGCCGTCGGCGGCCTTCTCGGCGAGCGGAACGAGGATGCCGCGCTCGGTGCCGCAGTCGTCCTCGCGGACGATGACGTCCTGGCTCACGTCCACCAGACGACGGGTCAGGTACCCCGAGTCGGCGGTGCGCAGAGCCGTGTCGGCCAGACCCTTACGAGCACCGTGCGTGTTGATGAAGTACTCGGCGACGGTCAGGCCCTCGCGGAACGAGGACTTGATCGGACGCGGGATGAACTCGCCCTTCGGGTTCGTCACCAGGCCCTTCATACCCGACAGGTTGCGAACCTGCGTCATGTTGCCGGTGGCGCCCGACTTCGGGATCATCGTGATCGGGTTGTCGTCCGGGTAGTAGTCCTCCAGAGCCTGACCGACCTCTTCGGTGGCCTGCTTCCAAATCTCCACCAGAGCGTCGCGACGCTCGTCCGGGGTCAGACCACCGCGCTGGTACTTGCGCTCCAGGCCGTCGGCACGCTCCTCGTAACGCTCGAGGATCTCGACCTTGGCCGGCGGCACCAGAACGTCCGACATCGACACGGTGACACCCGAACGGGTGGCCCAGTAGAAGCCGACGTCCTTCATCTTGTCGACGGTCTGCGCGACGACGATCATCGGGTAGCGCTCGGCGAGATCGTTGATGATCACGGCCTGACGCTTCTTCGGCATCTGCTCGTCGATGAACGGGTAGTCCCGCGGCAGCAGTTCGTTGAACAGCACACGCCCCAGCGTGGTCATGGTCTCCCATGCCATACCGCGGCGCCAGCCGTCGGGGAACTGCTCGGCCTCGACGTCCGCCGGCGGACGCTGATCGGTCAGACGCACCTTGATCGACGCCTGGATGGTCAACTCGCCCAGGTCGACGGCCATCTGCGCCTCGGCCGGGGTCGAGTAGACGCCGCGCTCGACGTCGTCGGCGGACGCGGGGGTGTACTCGCCCTTCTCACCCGGCTTCTGGGTGGTCAGGTAGTACAGACCGGTCACCATGTCCAGACGGGGCATGGCCAGCGGGCGACCCGACGCGGGCGACAGGATGTTGTTCGAGGACAGCATCAGGATGCGGGCCTCGGCCTGCGCCTCCGAGGACAGCGGGAGGTGCACGGCCATCTGGTCACCGTCGAAGTCGGCGTTGAACGCTTCACAGACGAGCGGGTGCAGCTGGATGGCCTTGCCCTCGACGAGCTGCGGCTCGAACGCCTGGATGCCCAGACGGTGCAGCGTCGGTGCACGGTTCAGCAGCACCGGGTGCTCGGCGATGACCTCTTCGAGGACGTCCCACACGGCGGGGCGCTGACGCTCCACCATGCGCTTGGCCGACTTGATGTTCTGCGCCTGGTTCAGATCCACCAGGCGCTTCATCACGAACGGCTTGAACAGCTCGAGAGCCATCAGCTTCGGCAGACCGCACTGGTGCAGCTTGAGCTGAGGACCGACGACGATGACCGAGCGGCCCGAGTAGTCGACGCGCTTGCCGAGGAGGTTCTGACGGAAACGTCCCTGCTTGCCCTTGAGCAGATCGGACAGCGACTTGAGCGGGCGGTTGCCCGGTCCGGTGACCGGACGGCCGCGACGGCCGTTGTCGAACAGGGCGTCGACCGACTCCTGCAGCATCCGCTTCTCGTTGTTGACGATGATCTCGGGTGCGCCCAGATCGATCAGCCTCTTGAGACGGTTGTTGCGGTTGATCACGCGACGGTACAGATCGTTCAGGTCGCTCGTGGCGAAGCGGCCGCCGTCGAGCTGAACCATCGGGCGCAGCTCCGGCGGGATCACCGGAACGGCCTCCAGAACCATGCCCTTGGGCTCGTTGCCCGAGCGCTGGAAGGCTGCGACGACCTTCAGTCGCTTGAGCGCACGCAGCTTCTTCTGGCCCTTGCCCGAGCGGATCGTCTCGCGCAGCGACTCGGCCTCGGCGTCGATGTCGAAGGTCTCGAGGAGCTTCTTGATGGCCTCGGCACCCATCGAACCCTGGAAGTACTCGCCGAAGCGGTCCTCGAGCTCGCGGTACAGGCGCTCGTCGACGATGAGCTCGCCCGGAGCGAGCTTGGTGAACTTGTCCCAGATCTCGTCGAGAGCCTCGACCTCGCGGTTCGCGTGATCGCGCATGCGCTTGAGTTCGCGCTCACCGGCGTCGCGCACCTTGCGGCGTGCGTCGGCCTTGGCGCCCTCTGCCTCCAGCTCGGCCAGGTCGGCCTCGAGCTTGGTCTGGCGCTCGGCCAGGGCGGCCTCGAGGTCGTCCATGATCGCCTTGCGCTCGACACCGATCTCGGCCTCGCGGGTCGAGAGCTCGGCGTGGCGCAGTTCGTCGTCGACCGACGTGATCACATAGGCGGCGAAGTAGATGATCTTCTCGAGATCCTTCGGAGCCAGGTCGAGCAGGTAACCCAGACGGCTCGGGACACCCTTGAAGTACCAGATGTGCGTGACCGGTGCGGCCAGCTCGATGTGGCCCATGCGCTCACGGCGCACCTTGGCCTTGGTCACCTCGACGCCGCAGCGTTCGCAGATGATGCCCTTGAAGCGCACGCGCTTGTACTTGCCGCAGTAGCACTCCCAGTCGCGGGTCGGTCCGAAGATCTTCTCGCAGAAGAGCCCGTCCTTCTCCGGCTTCAGGGTGCGGTAGTTGATGGTCTCCGGCTTCTTGACCTCACCGTACGACCACGTGTGGATGTCGTCGGAGGTGGCCAGGCCGATCTTCAGTTCGTCGAAAAAGTTTACGTCGAGCAATCTATTGCCCTTCCTGGAAAAGCTGAGCAGCTCTAAAGGCGTCGAAGTCTAAGTCGTGTCGTCGGGGGCGACTCCGTCGGAGCGAACCGCAGGTCCGCTCCGACGGAGCTCCCCATGCCATCAGTTGGCCAGGTCGTCGACGGTGGCGTTCTCGTTCCGGGACAGGTTGATGCCCAGGTTCGCCGCCGCGCGCTCGAGGTCTTCGTCGTCGGTGTCGGCCATCTCGATGGCCGCACCGTCGCTCGACAGCACCTCCACGTTGAGGCAGAGCGACTGAAGCTCCTTGAGGAGGACCTTGAACGACTCGGGGATGCCCGGTTCCGGGATGTTCTCGCCCTTGACGATCGCCTCGTACACCTTGACTCGACCGACGACGTCGTCGGACTTGATGGTCAAGAGCTCCTGCAGGGTGTAGGCGGCGCCGTACGCCTGCATGGCCCAGCACTCCATCTCACCGAAGCGCTGACCACCGAACTGCGCCTTACCGCCGAGCGGCTGCTGGGTGATCATCGAGTACGGACCGGTCGACCGCGCGTGGATCTTGTCGTCGACGAGGTGATGCAGCTTGATGATGTACATGTAGCCGACCGACACCGGGTACGGGAACGGCTCGCCGGAACGGCCGTCGAGCAGTGTCGCCTTGCCGTCCGCGCCGACCATCACGTCGCCGTCACGGTTGGGCAGGGTGGAGCCGAGCAGACCGGCGAGCTCGTCGTCCTTGGCGCCGTCGAACACCGGGGTGGCGGTGTTCGTGTTCGGCTCCGCCGAATGCATGTGCTCGGGCAGGCGCTTGGCCCACTCCTCCTCCAGCTTGGCGGTGTCGACGTTCCATCCGGCCTTGGCGACCCAACCGAGGTGGGTCTCCAGGATCTGACCGATGTTCATACGACGCGGCACACCGTGGGTGTTCAGGATGATGTCGACCGGGGTGCCGTCGGGCAGGAACGGCATGTCCTCCTGCGGGAGGATCTTGCCGATGACGCCCTTGTTGCCGTGGCGGCCAGCGAGCTTGTCGCCGTCCTGAATCTTGCGCTTCTGGGCGACGTAGACGCGGACCAGCTCGTTGACGCCCGGGGCCAGATCGTCGTCGTCCTCGCGCGAGAACACGCGGACGCCGATCACCTTGCCGGTCTCGCCGTGGGGCACCTTCAGCGACGTGTCGCGCACCTCGCGCGCCTTCTCACCGAAGATCGCGCGGAGCAGACGCTCCTCCGGGGTCAGCTCGGTCTCGCCCTTCGGGGTCACCTTGCCGACCAGGACGTCGCCGTCGCGGACCTCGGCGCCGATGCGAACGATGCCGCGCTCGTCGAGGTCGGCGAGGACCTCGTCGGAGACGTTCGGGATGTCCCGGGTGATCTCCTCGGCACCGAGCTTGGTGTCGCGGGCGTCGATCTCGTGCTCCTCGATGTGGATCGAGGTGAGCGTGTCCTCTTCGACGAGGCGCTGGCTCAGGATGATCGCGTCCTCGTAGTTGTGACCCTCCCACGGCATGATCGCCACGAGCAGGTTCTTGCCCAGCGCCATCTCACCCTGATCGGTGCAGGGGCCGTCGGCGAGGACCTGACCGGCCTCGACGCGCTGCCCCTCGTCCACGATCGGGACCTGGTTGGCGCAGGTGCCGTGGTTGGAACGCTCGAACTTGCGCAGGCGGTAGCTGTCGCGGGTGCCGTCGTCGGCCATCACGGTGATGAAGTCGGCCGAGACCTCCTCCACCACACCGGTCTTGCCGGTGACGATCACGTCGCCGGCGTCGACGGCGGCACGCAGCTCCATACCGGTGCCCACCAGCGGCGACTCGCTCTGCACCAGCGGCACGGCCTGACGCTGCATGTTCGCACCCATCAGGGCGCGGTTGGCGTCGTCGTGCTCGAGGAACGGAATCATCGCCGTCGCGACCGACACCATCTGGCGCGGCGAGACGTCGAGGTACTCGACCTGGGAGGCCTGGACGAACTCGACCTCGGCGCCCTTGATGCGGACCAGGACGCGCTCATCGGTGATGTGACCGTCGGCGTCGTAGTTCGTGTTCGCCTGACCGATGAGGTAGCGGTCCTCCTCGTCGGCGGTCATGTACTCGACGACGTCGGAGACCCGGCCGTCGATCACCTTGCGGTACGGCGTCTCGATGAAGCCGAACGGGTTGACGCGGGCGTACACCGACAGCGAACCGATGAGGCCGATGTTCGGGCCTTCCGGCGTCTCGATCGGGCACATGCGGCCGTAGTGCGACGGGTGGACGTCGCGGACCTCCAGGCCGGCGCGCTCACGCGACAGACCGCCGGGGCCCAGCGCCGAGAGACGACGCTTGTGGGTCAGGCCCGAGAGCGGGTTGTTCTGGTCCATGAACTGCGACAGCTGGCTGGTTCCGAAGAACTCCTTGATCGCCGCCACGACGGGACGGATGTTGATCAGGGTCTGCGGGGTGATCGCCTCGGCGTCCTGCGTGGTCATGCGCTCGCGGACGACGCGCTCCATGCGCGAGAGGCCGACGCGGATCTGGTTCTGGATCAGCTCACCGACGGTGCGCAGACGACGGTTGCCGAAGTGGTCGATGTCGTCGACCTCGACGGGAACCTCGACGCCGTTCGGAACGGTCATCTTGGTGGTGACGTTCGGATCGGCCTCGTGCAGGCGCACCAGGTACTCGACGGTCGCGACGATGTCCTCGCGGGTCAGCACCGACTCGCCGAACATCGGGTTCGCGGTGAGGCCGAGCTTCTTGTTGATCTTGTAGCGACCGACGCGGGCCAGGTCGTAACGCTTCTCCTTGAAGAACAGGTTCTCCAGAAGACTCTCGGCCGACTCCTTCGTCGGGGGCTCGCCCGGACGAAGCTTGCGGTAGACCTCGAGGAGCGCCTCGTCCTGGTTGCTGGTCGAATCCTTCTCGAGGGTCGACATCAGAATCTCGGAGAAGCCGAAACGCTCGGTGATCTCCTCGCGCGTGAGGCCGAGCGCCTGCAGCAGCACGGTGACCGGCTGGCGGCGCTTGCGGTCGATGCGGACACCGACGGTGTCGCGCTTGTCGACGTCGAACTCGAGCCAGGCGCCGCGGCCCGGGATCACCTTGACCGAGTGGAGGGTCTTCTCGGTGCCCTTGTCGATGCTCGCGTCGAAGTACACGCCGGGGCTGCGGACGAGCTGGCTCACCACGACACGCTCGGTGCCGTTGATGATGAAGCTGCCCTTGTCGGTCATGATCGGGAAGTCGCCCATGAAGACGGTCTGCGACTTGATCTCGCCGGTGTTGTTGTTGATGAACTCGGCGGTGACGAACAGCGGAGCCGCGTACGTCATGTCCTTGTCCTTGCACTCGTCGACCGAGGCCTTGACCTCGTCGAAGTGCGGTTCGGAGAAGGAGAGGGACATCGAGGACGAGAAGTCCTCGATCGGTGACAGCTCGCGGAGGACTTCCTCGAGTCCGCCGACCGGGTTCTCTTCACCACGGGCGATCGCCTTGGCGCGCCACTCCGGCGTGCCGACGAGCCAGTCGAACGAGTCGAGCTGGACGTCCAGCAGACCCGGAACCTCCAAGGGCTCATCGATCTTGGCGAATGAAGCGCGGTGCGGCGCTCCCGGGATGATACCCGCAGTGGTTGAGGTGGACTGGCGGTCGAGAGCCAAGATGCGTCCTTCCAACACGAAGTTTCTCGGTGCATGGCATATAGCCGTTGGCCGTGGGGCCGCTGCGAGGCGTGTCACCTGAGGCGGCGATTCCACGGCGGACACCGAGGTGACCGGAAGGAAATCTAACAGCGAACAGGAGGCAGCCAGCGCAACGTCCAACTGTATCAGAAGACAGCGGGGTTATGTCAACCCCGAGTAGAACCGAAGTTCGTCGGGCTGCCACCTGAGCGAATCGGTTGCTGACAAGAGTGGCCCCCGAGACGCCTGTTCGTCAAGAGAACGCGCGGATCGAGCAGAGAATTTCGCTACGAGACCGGTCCCACCCGCCGCTCCGACGGTCAGGGCTCGAGGATCTCGCTCGGCCGCCAGACACCGTCCTCGCGCGTCATCACGACCCGCAGTTGGGGCATGTCGGAGGCCGCGATCGACCCCTCCCGCGTCGTCGAGACCACCAGGTTGGTCAGGACCTCGGCCCGGTCGTGGGACAGGTCGAGCAGGCCGACGGCGTCCACGCGGCAGTCCTGCGACGCCTTCGTCTGTTCGACGAGCGACCGCGACGAGTCGACGTTGGCGAGGAACTCGCGGCGCGCCTGCCCGGTCAGCTTGCTCTCCACGTTGCCGAGCCATTTGTCGAGCTCACCGTACTTGAACTGGAACGGTGCGCAGAGCGAGTCGCGCGCCTGCGCAAGCACCTTCTCGCTCTCCCCCTTGTCGACGAACGCCTTGTTCGCCGACGTGGACGCACCGGGATGGACGGCGAGGACCGTGGCGACCACGCCGAGCAGCACGGCGACGGCGCCGACGATCGCGGCCATCCGGTAAGTGCCCCCGGTATCGTGCGCACCCGGTTCGACGTCGGCCCGCTCGCGCTCGGCGGCCGCGTCACTGCGCTCCTGTTCGGCGGCGCGACGCTTGCGCTCCACGCCGGACTCGCCGGTCGGCTTCCGCAGCCCGACGCCGCGCCGCGGCGTCTCCGGCGTGTCGGTCGACTCCGGGACGACCGTCGTGTCGACCGCGGCGTCGGCCGTCGACTCTCTGCGGTCCTGAGCCTGACGGGAGATCTCGACGCGCGAGGTCGATCGTCCGGCGACCTTCGGGGTACGCCGCTTGTTCGGACGTTCGGCCATCAGTTGCCGCCTCCCTGCTGGTCGCCGGACTGTTCCTGTTGAGCGCCGGTCGAGTCCTCGTAGTACTCGATCGGAGTGAGCGGCACGATCTTCGACGCCTTCCATGAGCCGTCGACCTTGTCCATCGACAGAAGGTTCGACTGCGGCTGGGGTTTGTCGGGCGCCGCCGAGCTCGTCGCCAGAGTCATCACGAGGACCGTCGCGTGATCACCGTCGAGTTCGGTCGCCGCGCTCCGGACCACCTTCGTGGTGATCGTCAGTCCCTGGGCCTTGGCGGCCTGGATCTGCTGCACCGTACCCGAACTCGTCTCGTCGATCGCCTGCTTGAGGGCATCGCCCGTCAGTGACGAGCGCATCCGACGCTGCCATTCCTCGACGCTCTTGCCGTCGACGGTGAACGTGTTGATGACGGCCTGCTCGGCGGCGTCGACAGACGCCGCACGGGCCTGCTCCCGGTCCGCATCGACGGTGTACGCGCGGATTCCCGTGTAACCGAAGTAGCCCAGGCACACCACGGCGCCCACCAGGGCGGCGACCGCGACGGCCAGAACCATCGACGCCCTCCAGTGGCGGTGCTCTCCGTCGCCGATCGCCTCGGACCCGGCCTTCTCGGTCTCCCCCGGCTCGCCTGCGTCTCCGGACTCGTCCGTCTGCGATGCGGAGCTCTCGTCGGCGGACTCGCCTTCGGGCGCCTCGTCCGAGGGCGCGGAGTCGGCGTCCTCGACAGAGTCCGCCTCCGCTGCGGTCTTCTCGACGTCGGAGGTCTTCTCGACCTCCACGAACGCGTCGGGCTCGTCGCTCACCGGTTCGTCGAACGAGTCCGGGTCGCGGGTGTCATCAGAATTCATCGAGCGCCACTGTACCTATCGAATATAACGGTGAGCTGTGTGTATGAAGTGCGGCGTGGTTCACCGGACGGCGACTCACCTCGCACGTTCCACTGACCGCAGACCGGGCACACACGCACCTGACGCACCTGCCCGGCCGTCGCCGAGTCACTTGGCGCGGACCCCCATCAGCCCGGCCATCTGTGTGGCGATCGGGTTGAGGTTCAGCTTGTCGGGGTCCTTCTTCGGGGTGTTGTCCCACGGCTGGACGAAGTCGGGGCTCGCCAGCGCGGCACGGTTGGCGCCGCGCACCGAGGTCGGGTTGCCGACCGCCACGTCGCAATTGGCTTCGGTGTTGAACGGGAAGTCGTCGTAGTTGATGTCGAAGTCGGGGTTGCGCTTCTTCATCTCGTCGATGATCTTCTGCGTGCTCTCGTAGCCGACGGTGCAGCCGGGCGGGTTCTCGGTCTCGAGGACGATGCCGAAGTGGATCTGGCCGTCGCCCGGCGCCGGAGAGTGGCTGCCCGCGCCGAGCGCCGACAGCATGGCGAACAGGGCGCCCGTCGCGAAGGAAGCGGGTTCCACCGCGTGGACGGTCTGCCCGAGCTGGTGGACCAGTTTGGTCGTGTCGTCGCCGTTCGTGTCGAGGAAGTGCTCCAGTGCCGACGACGCCCGCGGGCCGTCCTTGAGGATCCGGACCAGTGCCGGGTCATGGCCGGCGAGGGTCGCTGCGACCTTGTCGATGTTCTCCGACCACGCCAGGATGTCGTCCGACTGCTCGGCCTGAGTCGTCAGGACGACGTCGGCGTTCTTGATCAGCGAGATCGTCTCGTCGAGATTGTCCACGCCGGTCTTCGACAGTTTGTCGAGCGAGTCGATCAGCCTGGTGAGGTTCTCGCCCTGGCCGTTGAACGCCTTGCCGAGTTCGCTGACGACGGTGTGCAGATCGTCGACGGGGACCGTCTTGGTCAGGTCGATCGCATCGGAGATGACGTCCTGCAGCTTCGGCGGCAGCGAGTAGTTCGTGATCACCGAGCCGTCGTGGAGGTACGGACCGTCGTCGTTCGGCGGCTGCAGATCGATGAACTGCTCGCCGATCGCCGAGCGGTTCGCGACGACGGCCTTCGCCGAGGCCGGTACCTTCGGTGCGCCCTTGTTCATGTCGAGATGGATCAACATGCCGTCGGTCGTGAGCTCCATGTCGCCGACCAGCCCCACCGGGACACCGCGATAGGTGACCTCGGCGTTCGGGAAGACGCCGCCCGCGTCGTCGGCTTCGACGGTGACGCGGTAGGTGGTCAGTCCGGTCAGCTTGTCCAACCGCGCGTACTTCGCACCGGCGATCACGATCGCGGCGATACCGATGACTGCGAAGACGATCAGCTGGACCTTCACCAGACGCGTCGTCATTTCAGGCCGCCCTTCAGCATTGCGAGAGTGCCGTCCATGAAGCCCGAACCGTCGCCTTGGGACGGCAGCGGTGCGTACTGGTTACGGCTCGTGGTGCTCGCAGGCTTCTTCGTCTTCGACGAGTCCGACTTCTTCTTCTCGGCCGACGACGACGTCGGGTTCATCGGATAGGTGCCACCGGACGGCGGCGTGTTCGGTCCACGCTTGGAGTTCAGCGGCGGAGGCAGCAGAGAGATCGTCGGCCAACCCCACCGCGGTCCGTTCCCGTTGATGTACGGGTTGCCCGGATCCACCTTCGGCGGGCTCACCTTCGGCGGGCTGTACTTCGGTGTGCCCTGTCCGACGCCGAGGGCCTCCAGCTGGTTGAGCAGCCGCAGGTCCAGGGTGAGGAACAGGTTGGTCGAGTCGCCCTGCACGGCGGGAAGCAGATCGTCCGGGAACGGATGCGTGAGCATCAACGGCAGCGCGGTGACCGCGTCCTGAGCCGACTTCGACAGCTCGGTCAGGATCGGGCGCAGCGCCTTCAGATCGGTGATGATCTCGTCGTGGGCCTTGCCCAGGATGTCGGTGCCGACGTCGCCGAGGTCGTCGAGTTTGGTGAGCAGGTCGACGAACTGCGGACGCTGCTCCTCCAAGACCTGGACCCCGGCGGGCAGTTCGTCGAGGATCCGCTCGATCTGATCGGTCTGCGCATTGGCGCGCTGGGACAACCGGTCGACGCCGTCGATGGCACGGATGATGTCGTCGCGCTGTGCGTTGAGCCCGGAGATCAGCTTCTCGGTCTGCGTCAACAGCGAGCGGAACCGGCTGGGATCGCTGCCGATCGACTCGTTGATCGCCGTGATGATCGGTTCGAGCTGATTGATGCCCCCGCCGTTGAGCAGCATCGACAGCGCACCGAGGAGTTGCTCGATGTCGGTCGTCGTCGACGTCCGAGAGGTCTTGATGACCTGGCTCTCCGGCTGACGCGGAGTGGACGCGGTCACATCGTCCGGCTCACTGAGCGACACGAACTTCTCACCGAGGAGGTTGGTCTGCTGAATCGAGGCGTGCACCTGATCGGACAGGTCGACGCTGTCGCGGACCTTGACCGTGACCAGCGCGTTCCACGAGTCCTCGGGCACCTCCACCTTGGTGATCTGCCCGACCGGGATGCCGTCCATCTTGACCATGGACTGGGGCACCAGGTCGAGGATGTCGGCGAACTCGATCTTGTACTCGCGAGGGTGATCGCCCACGTCGACGCCGCCCGGAAGCGGTATCGACTGGATTCCCGAACACGCCGACGAGAGAGCGACGACGGCCGTCATCACCGCGCCGACCGCGGCTGCGCGGGCACGCTTGCTGAGCGTCACCTTCATCACTTGCCTCCGGGAAGTCGCGGATCCGGGTTGCCCGGGCTGGAGCCCGGGGTCGGGTCCTTCTGCAGCTTCTTGCCGCTCATGATGGCGAACGGCAGGATCGGCAGCATCGGCTCGAGGACACCGTCGGTGACCTGCTTGCCGACCTTGCGGCAGTTGTCGATCAGCGGTGCCATCTTCTTGCTGAAGTCGATGGCGAGCGGGTTGCCCGGCATCAGGTTCTTCAGATCGAGGAACCGGCAACCGGCGGCCAACGGGTCCTGCAGATCGGGCAGGTTCACCCGCATCGCGAGGGTTCCCGACTCGGCGTCGTAAGCGTTGATCAGGTTCGAGACCGTGACCGGCAGAACGGTGAAGATCTCCAGCAGGTGATCCTTGTTGTCCAGCAACGCCTGCCCGGTCGGCTGCAGGTCGCGGATCGCATCGCCGATGCGGTCGTTGTTGTCGGCGACGAACGTCGCGACGTCG
Organism: Gordonia humi; assembly: GCF_014197435.1. Taxonomy (NCBI): domain Bacteria; kingdom Bacillati; phylum Actinomycetota; class Actinomycetes; order Mycobacteriales; family Gordoniaceae; genus Gordonia; species Gordonia humi. The sequence continues at coordinate 1,498,475 of NZ_JACIFP010000001.1, read as the reverse complement.
CCCAGCGCGTACGACAGCGAGTCGAGAGCCTTCCCGAGCTGGTCGCGCTCACCGGCGAGGAACGTGTTGAACGAGGCCATCTGCTTGTTGAACTGGCGCACCTGGGAGTCGTTCTCTCGGAGGGCTCCGACGAACACGTCCAGGTTCTTGATGGTCGACGCGAGGTCGCCGCGTCCGTCCGACAGCGTGGTGGCGGCCTTCGACAGATTCGTGATCGCCTTGCCGAGTCTGGCTCCGTTGCCGTCGAGGTTGTCCGCCGCGGTCTCGACCAGATCGGTCACGGCGCCGCGCTTGTTGGCGCCTTCCGGACCGAGCGATTTCGACAGTTTCTGCAGGTTCTTGTAGATCGAGTCGATCTCGACCGGAACGTACGTGTCGTCGGTGCTGAGCGTGACCTCGCTGCCCGCCTTCGGTCCGCCCGAGTAGGCGGGCGCCAGCTGGACGTATCGGTCGGCGACGATCGACGGGATGATCTGCGTGGCCTTGACGTCCTGTGGCAGGTCGACGCCGCGGTTGACGCGCATCTCGACGTCGACGACCTCGCCGCGGGGAGTCACTTTGGTGACCTTGCCGACGTCGACGCCGAGCACGGTCACGTTGCTTCCCTTGTAGATGCCGACGGCGCTGGTGAACGTGGCCTTGACCTTGGTGGTGCCGATGAGCGTGGAGCCCCACCATCCGGCGGCGGCGACGATCAGCACCAGGACGAGGCCGAGCGCCCCGTACACGATGTTCCGCTTGTTGAACAAGCCGGTGTTCTGGTCAGCCTCGGACATCAGCCGGCCTCCGTTCCGCCGATGTTCAGCTGCTTCTGCATGTTGGGCGGTCTCGTCGTGTTCTGCTGCGGAAGTGCGGGCGGAAGCAGGTTCGTGACGTTCGCCTCGAACCAGCGGCCGTTGCCGAGCACGTTCGCGTACAGGCGGTAGAACGGCGCCATATAGGTGATCGTGTCTCGGATGTTCTTGTTCTGGTCGGTCAACAGGTCGGTGACTCCCTTGAGCGACTGCAGGGCCGGAGCCAGCTGCTGCTCGTTGTCGCGGACGATCCCGGTGAGCGCCTTGCTCAGGGTCGTCGTGCTCGCCAGGAGCGCCGAGATGTCGTCCTGTCGCTTGTTGAGCTCCTGCAGGAGGGTGCCCGCGCCGGCGATCAGCCGAGTGAACTCCTCATTGCGGTCGGCGAGGATCTTCGACGAGTCCTTGGTCGCCTTCAGCAGCCGCTGAACCTCCTGGTCGCGACTGGCGATCGTGTTCGACAGCCGCGAGATGCCGTCGAGCGACGGTCCGATGTCGCCCGCCGTCCCCGAGAACGCGTTCGACAGGGCGCGCAGCGACTTGGCGACGTTGTCGGTGTCGATGTTCTGGATCTGGTCGGCGGCGTCGCCGAAGGCCTCGATCACGTCGTACGGCGACACCGTGTCGGTGATCGGCTCGTCCGGATCGGCGAGCTCGCTCCCCCGAGGATTCAGGGCGAGGTACTTCTGTCCCAGAACGGTCTTGATCTGGATGGACGCCTGAGTCTGGTCGCCGATCCACGCGTTGTCGGCGCGGAAGTCGACGTCCACTCTGTCGCCGTTGAGGGAGACCTTCGTGACCTCTCCGACTTTGACGCCCGCGATGCGGACCTCGTTGCCGGATTTGAGCCCGGCGGCCTCGCTGAACACCGCGGTGTACTTGGGTCCGGCGCCCAGCAGCGGCAGGTCCTTCAGGTAGAAGGACGAGACCGACACCATGATCAGCACGAGCAGACCGATCGATCCGATGCTGATCGCGCTCCGGCGACCGGCGAACCGCCTGCTCTTCTTCGGTGCGGGCGGCTTCTGCCCGTCGGCCGCGGGGGTGTTGGGTTCTTGCGCCATCGTCACTCCCCCGGTCGCTTGTTGTCTTTCCAGCACCGGGTGGCGGCGCTGGTGTACAGAACGTGGTTGATGTCGGGCAGACCGACGGCGGGCTGCGTCAGCAACGACGACTTGCCGTTGCCCGCGACCACGTCGATGCCGCAGAGATAGAACTGGAACCACGAGCCGAAGGTCGCGGCACGGCCGATCTTCTGCAGTTTGACCGGCAGGTTGGTCAACGCCTTCGAGATGTCGTCGGTGCGCGAGTTCAGCTGATCCGACAAGGATTTGATGCCCGCGATGTCGCCCTGGATCGCCGGTCGCGTCTTGCTCAGGATCGAGCCGGTGACGGTCGTCAGGTTCGACACCGAGCTGACCGCCGAGCCGATCGACCCGCGCTGTGCGGCCAGACCGGAGACCAGCTTCGACGTGTTGACGAGGAGACTCGAGAACTCGTCGTCGTTGCGGTTCACCGTGTCGAGGACCTTGGTCAGGTTGGTGATCATGTCACCGATCACCTGGTCCTTGTCGGCGAGCGCATTCGTCAGCTCGGACGTCTGGGAGATCAGCTGGCTGATCGTCGTGTCCATATCGCCCTGGAAGACCTTGATGATCGTCTCGGCGAGCTTGTCGATGTCCTGCGGTTCGATCTGCTTGAACAACGGCTTGAAGCCGTTGAACAGCTCGGTGAGGTTGACCGCCGGGTGCGTGTTCTGCACCTTCGGGTCGGCGCCGAACGTGTAGTCCTGCCCGACCGAGTCGCGCGCGTCGCCCGGCCCCTTCTCCAGGGCCACATAGCGCAGACCCGTGAGGTTCCGATAACGGATGTAGACGTTGGTGCTGCGCGGCAGACCGTCCCGATCGACGTTGAAGGTGACGAGTGCCTTGTTCCGATCGGTGATCTCGACGCTCTCGACCTGGCCGACTCGCACACCCGCGATGCGGACGTCGTCACCGGGGTTGAGCATGGCGGCATCGGAGAACACGGCTTTGAAGCCGGTCCGGCCGCCACCGCCCGCGTTGGCGATCGTCAAACCGAGCATCGCCGTCGCGATCGCGGTGACCACCGCGAAGACGATCAGCTTGATCAGCGGAGCCAGAAGTCCCCTCACTTGATCGTCACCTCCGCTCCTTGCACTGCGCCGCCACCGATGTAGGTGATCCAGGTCGGGACATTCGTCGGGTCGACGCCGGTCGAGGCGCCGTACACGATCCTCATCTGGTCCGCGTAGTCCTCATCGTCGTAGATCTTTCCGGCGGGCGCACCGCTGAACTGCGGCTGCGGCAGCTCCGGCCAGTCACTGGGACCGGCGTTGCGCGACGGCGGCTGGTAGGAGCCGTCCGGAACCCCGCCACCCGGGTACTGCGGGAACGGGCGGTTCGGGTTCGGCTTCGAGTAGCAACGGGCCGGCGGATCGCGCCACAGCATGCGGGGCTCGTCCTGGTTCGGCAGGTAGCGACCGCGCGGGTTCACGAACTGCACGTTGACGCGGACGCCGGGATTGTCGGTGCCATTGCCGACGATCGGCCCGATCTTCGGAATCAGGTCGGCGAAGTTCTTGAACATGCAGCCGAACGTCGGGGACTGTCGAGCGATCGACTTGAGGAACGGCTCGGAGTCGATCGTCAGATCGAGCAGATCCCGCTTGTTGGTCTTCAGGAAAGCCGTAGTATCGGTCGCCGCGTCGCCGAGCGTCGAGATCAGCGAGCGCAGATCGCCCTGGTGCTCGACGACGGTGTTGCCGGTGATCCGCAGCGAGTCGAGAGCGTCGATCACATCGGGCAACGCCTCCGAATAGGTGTCGGAGAAGGTGGCCAGCCCGCGCAGGGTGCCCTGCAGGTCGTCCATGTTGGCGTTGACCCGGGTGAAGATCGTGTCGAGGCGGTCGATGGTCTTGGCCAGGTCCTTGCCCTTGCCGCCGATCGCCTGCGAGATCGAGGTCAGCGTCACGTTGAGGTCCTGCGGCGGGATGGCCTTCAAGACCGGCATCAACGCGTCGAAGAGATCCTCCACCTCGGCGGAGCTGCCGCGCGGATCGGTGTTGATGACGTCGCCGTTCGCGAGCGAACCGTGTCCGTTCTCGGGGATCGTCAGGGACACGAACCGCTCCCCGAAGAGCGTCTTCGGGAGCACTCGCCCGGTGGTGCCGATCGGCAATTGCTTGGCCTTGTCGGGCTGCAGTCCGAGCTCCACTTCGACTTTGCCCCCCGGCTGCACGTCGACGTGTCGAACGGTGCCGATGATGACACCGCGCGACTTGACGTCGGCGTTGACCGCCAACGCGTTACCCGCGTCGGTGGTGTCGAGGGTGACCGTCGTGTAGTCGTCGAACGCGCCGCGGAACTTCAGAATCGAAGTCGCGAGCAGCCCGATGACCACGACGAAGAAGAGCAGGCCGAGCAACCTGCGTTTTGCAGTCGCCACGTTTCCTAACCTCCGACTCGGATCGACGTGGTGGTTCCCCAGATCGCCAGGCCCAGGAAGAAGTCCATCACGGCGATCAGGACGAGTGCGGCGCGCACCGCGTGTCCGACCGCCACGCCGACTCCGGCGGGGCCGCCACTGGCGTAGTAGCCGTAGTAGCAGTGCACCAGGATGATCACGAATGCGAACACCAGCACCTTGCCGAACGACCATAAGACGTCTGCTGGTGGCAGGAACAGGTTGAAGTAGTGGTCGTACGATCCGGTCGACTGCCCGTTGAACACGGTGTTGACCACACGGGACGCGAGATACGCGGCCATCAGTCCGAGGACGTACAGCGGGATGACGGCGATGAAGCCCGCGATCACGCGCGTGGAGACGAGGAACGGGATCGACGGGACGGCCATGACCTCGAGTGCGTCGATCTCCTCCGAGATGCGCATGGCGCCGAGCTGTGCGGTGAATCCGCAGCCCACCGTCGCCGACAGCGCGAGACCGGCGACCAGCGGTGCCACCTCACGGGTGTTGACGTAGGCGGAGAGGAAGCCGGTCAGCGCCTGCGAGCCGATCTGGTCGAGGGCAGCGTAGCCCTGCAGGCCGACGACGACACCGGTGAAGCCGGACATCAGGATCATGACGCCGACGGTTCCGCCGATGACGGCGAGACCGCCCGAGCCGAAGGCGACCTCGGCCAGCAACCGCATCACTTCGCGCGTGTAGTGCACGAGGGTCTTGGGGATCCAGGCCAGGGTGCGTCCGTAGAAGGACATCTGCTCGCCCGCGCCGTCGAGGAACTTGAGCGGCCGGCCGAGTTGCTTGCGCGCCTCGTAGAGGTAGTACTCCGGGCGGCTCTTGGCGATCGTCACACCACGTGTCATCACTAACCTACCTTCGGCGGAACGATCTGCAGGAACACGGCGGTGATGATCAGGTTCGCGAAGAACAGGAGCAGGAACGTCACCACGACGCTCTGGTTCACCGCGTCGCCGACGCCCTTCGGGCCGCCCTTCGGATTGAGTCCCTTGTAGGCGGCGACGACACCGGCGAGCACACCGAAGATCGCTGCCTTGAGCGTCGAGATGTAGAGGTCCGGCAGTTGAGCGAGGGCGCCGAACGACGCCAGGTACGCACCGGGGGTTCCGCCCTGGACGACGACGTTGAAGAAGTAGCCGCCGGCGATGCCGACGACGGCGACGAGGCCGTTGAGGAGGACGGCGACGAGCACCATTGCCAACACGCGTGGCACGACGAGACGCTGGACCGGATTGATGCCCAGCACCTCCATCGCGTCGATCTCTTCGCGGATCGTGCGCGAGCCGAGGTCCGCCGCGACGGCCGAACCGGCGGCCCCCGCCACCAGCAGCGAGGTGACCAGCGGTGAGCCCTGCTGGACGACCACCAGAACGCTGGCCGCGCCGGTGTACGACTCCGCGCCGAGCTGCTTGATCAGCGAGCCGGTCTGCAGCGAGACGATGGCGCCGAACGGGATCGCGATGAGAGCCGTCGGCAGAATCGTGACGCTGGCGATGAACCAGGCCTGCTGAATGAACTCGCGCAACTGAAACGGTCGCACGAAGAGCTGGCGTGCGACGTCGACGAACAGTTGGACGATGTTGCCGGTCTGGGCGAGTGCGCCCTCACCGGCTTTCGCGACTCTGTCGACGCCACGCGTGGTGGCACTCGTCATGCCTGGGTACTCCCCTGTCCGTTGGACTGGTCATTGATGGCGGTCTCGATCGCCGAGGTGTCGATCGGCTGGGTGAACGCGTCGTCGCCTGCCGGTTGCGCAGCGGCGGTCTTGGCCAGATCGGGTCGGGTGACGACATCGGTCTCGGCATTGGCGACGACGTCGTGCACGTGTGTCGGCTCGACGTAGACGCCCTCCGGTCCACCGGGCAGCCCGGTGTTGACCGCGTTGGGATCACTGAAATCGGTGGCGGCGAGCGCGACCAGGGTGGTCGAGGTCTCCGGCGACTGCGCCGCGCGACGGTCCTCTTCGGCCATCGAGTTGCGGATCGCCTCCTGAGCGTTGGGAGGCAGGTCGTGCATCATGTTCAAGACGTTCGCCCGGTGGCGGATCGCGGCCTTGCGGACCGGCATGCCCGGGTTGGGCTGCACCTGCGGGATGATCTCGGAGAAGTCGTCCTGGGTACCGCCACCGGCGATACCCGCGGCCTGCATCGCGGCCTCGGCCGCGGCGACCGACTCGTCCTTCTCCTCCGACATGCCGATCGGACCGAAACGATCACCCGAGAGGAACTGCTTGACCACCGGCTGCTCCGAGGTCAACAACTGCTCACGCGGACCGAACATCACCAGTTCCTTACGGAACAGCATGCCGATGTTGTCCGGGATCGTCCGGGCGATGTTGATGTTGTGCGTGACGATCAGGATCGTCGCGTCGATCTCCGCGTTGATGTCGATCAACAACTGCGAGATGTACGCGGTGCGCACCGGGTCCAGACCCGAGTCCGGCTCGTCGCACAGGATGATCTGCGGATCGAGGACCAGCGCACGCGCCAGACCGGCGCGCTTGCGCATACCGCCGGAGATCTCGCCGGGAAGCTTGTCCTCGGCACCGGCCAGACCGACCAGCTCGACCTTGTCCAGGACGATCTTGCGGATCTCGTCCTCCTTCTTCTTCGTGTGCTCACGAAGCGGGAAGGCGATGTTGTCGTACAGGCTCATCGAGCCGAACAGGGCGCCGTCCTGGAACAGGACGCCGAACAGCTTGCGGATCTCGTAGAGCTCCTTGGCCGAGCACTGGGTGATGTCGGTGCCGTCGATGACCACCGAGCCCTGCTCGGGGTGGAGAAGGCCGATCAGGGTCTTCAAGAACACCGATTTACCGGTACCGGACGGACCCAGCAGGGCGTTGACCTCACCTGCGGGGAGAGTGAGACTGACGTCCCTCCAGATGTTCTGCGAACCGAACGACTTCGTGAGCCCCTCGACCGTGACCTCTACTCCCACTGCGTCCCTCCAGACATGTCTCCACCGGATCAGTCACCGCAACCATCTGTGTCGCGGTTTTCAAGCGTCCCCGCTCGCCCGGCGTGCCGTTTGTGGCTGCGGTCACTCTAACCCACCCCCGTAGCTGCCGACACCTGCGGACCATCGGGTTTCGGCCGCCGCGCCAAGCACTTACTGAGCGGTAACTTCTCGGTGGTCTGAGAATACGCGAAGAACTCCGGTTCACCAAGTGATCGGCGCCTCCTGGACCCCGGGAGCTGAGACCGACGCCACGGCGAATCCGCAAATCGCATGTGAACCTGGACTTTCACCGCAGTTCACCCCTCCTGCCTGCGTCCCGACCGATCGCTCGGCCGCTCGCCGGCGACGTCCGCGACACCGCAGCACTCACCCTCTACGGGACCAGACACGACGAGACCCGCAGGGCATGCCCTGCGGGTCTCGTCGTGGATCTCACGCCACTCGCGCGTGACGCTCGTGCGCCGCAAGGGCGCGTCGGCTCACTTGAGCGAGACGGCGGCGCCGGCCTCTTCGAGCTTGGCCTTGGCAGCCTCGGCGTCTTCCTTGCTGACCTTCTCCAGGAGAGCCTTCGGCGCACCCTCGACGAGGTCCTTGGCCTCCTTCAGACCCAGACCCGAGACGACCTCGCGGACTACCTTGATGACCTGGATCTTCTTGTCGCCGGCGCCCTCGAGGACGACGTCGAACTCGTCCTGCTCGGCAGCGGCCTCGGCGCCACCGGCGGCCGGGGCGCCCGCAGCGGCGACGGCGACCGGCGCAGCAGCGGTGACCTCGAAGACCTCTTCGAACTTCTTCACGAAATCGCTGAGCTCCAGCAGGGTCAGTTCCTTGAACTGCTCGATGAGCTCGTCAGCGGTGAGCTTCGCCATGGTGGCGTCCTTCCGTAGTTCCCCGCCGGTGCGGGGGCGCCTGCAGTGCAGGCTCGATCATGGGGTGTGATCGGCGAACCGATCGGGTGGATCCGCAGATGCTCAGGCGGCTTCGCCCGAGGCCTCCTGCTTCTCCTGCAGAGCCGCGGCGAGACGCGCGACCTGCGACGCAGGCTGGTTGAACAGCCCTGCAGCCTTTGCCAAGTTGCCCTTCATGGCACCGGCGAGCTTTGCCAGCAGAACCTCGCGGGACTCCAGGTCGGCGATCCGCTCGACCTCGGACACGGACAGCGCACGGCCGTCCATGTATCCGCCCTTGATGACAAGGTTCTTGTTGTCCTTGGCGAACGTCTTCATCGCCTTGGCGGCTTCGGGAAGCTCGCCGGTGACGAATGCGATCGCGGTCGGACCGGTGAACAGCTCGTCGAGGCCCTCGACGCCCGCCTCTGCGGCGGCACGCTTGACGAGGGTGTTCTTGGCGACGGAGTAGGTTGCACCTTCACCGAGCGCGCGACGGAGCTCTCCCAGCTGGGGAACGGACAGACCACGGTATTCCGTGATGACTGCCGCGTCCGAGCCCTTGAACTGCTCAGCGATCTCTGCGACTGCAGAAACCTTTTCGGCGTTAGCCATACTTCGCCTCCTCTCGTGTCACTTCACTCCCGATCCGCGCGAGCGGATCGGATCGGACCCAGGCCGTCGTATCGCGAGGAGGTCGGAACCGATCGAATGCGGTTCCGGCGGAGAAAGAGATGACGCCCCGGCGCAGGAGGCACGGGGCGCACGAGAACTCGGCACTGCCGAGGGGTGATCCACGTTCATCCTGCGTGGGCCGCCGACTCTCGCCGGACCTTCGACCGGAAACCTTCGTTCCCGACGACCAACGGTCTCTGGTTGAACTAGAGCATCGAGACCAGCCCGATGCACCGACGAATACAGTAACCGTCATGACCGCAGAAGTCGAATCGGCGCAGCGACGGGCGGCGGCCGCCCAGTCGGCGCTGCACGCGCGCCACCTGACACCGCTCGGCGGACGGGTGCCGTGCACGCGGATCGGCCGACCCGCCTGGCCGATGCCGGGACGTCCGCTGTCCCGAGAACGATTGACCATGTCGTGGAACTACTGGTGGCAGGCGCATCTGGCGGACGCGCTCGTCGACGCCGTGATTCATCGCGACGACCGGGTCGCGGCAGACCGTCTCGGGCAGTTGTTCCGCGGGATACGGATACGCAATCTCGGTCGGTGGACCAACGCGTACTACGACGACATGGCGTGGCTGGGCCTGGCGGCCGAGCGGACGGCCCGGCGCACCCGCACTCGACCCGACCGCTCACCGGTCGCCCGACTGCTGGCCGCACGCATGCATCGGGCGTGGTCACCGGAGCTCGGCGGCGGAATCCCGTGGCGCACCACGGACACCTTCTTCAACACTCCGGCGAACGGCCCCGCCGCGATCCTCCTGGCACGCACCGGCGACGCGGCTCGGGCGGCGGCGATGACCGACTGGCTGCACGAGCGGCTGCTTCTGCCGTCCGGGCTGATAGCCGACGGCTTCTGGCTGCGCGCCGACGGACGGATCGACCGCGTCGACTCGGTGTATACCTACTGCCAGGGTGTGGCGCTCGGCGCCGAGCTCGAGGTGTATCGACGGACTCGGGAAGCACATCGACTCGATCGGATCGACGCGCTCCTGTCGGCGACCGCGGAACGCCTGGCCCCCGCCGGCGTGATCGTCGGGGCGGGCGGCGGCGACGGTGGGCTGTTCGGCGGCGTCCTGGCCCGGTACCTCGCGCTGGTCGCGACCGATCTGCCCGGCGACGACGCCCGCACCGCGTCCATCCGCGACCGGGCGGGGCGGATCGTCACCGCGAGCGCCGACGCCGCGTGGGCGGGGCGCGCCGAACACGACGGGCTGCCGGTGTTCTCGGCGGACTGGACCCGTCCGGCCGTCGTACCGGACGACGGCGGCGACGCCGCGCACTTCTCCGGTGGCGCGGTGAGATCGTCGGCCGTTCCCGAACGCGATCTGTCCGTTCAGATCGGTGCGACGATGCTCGCCGAGGCCGCGGTCGCGGTCACGATCGGGTCACCGGAGCACATCGTTTCCTCTATCGATTAGGGATCTGGAACGGTGCCGTTTTACATTGGTTCACACAGCACGACCGTGACCCATGACACACGGCGTCGATGTTGAACGGAAGGGCGGTGTGCGAATCGTGACACTGCAACTCGACTATGGAGAGTTCGCCGATCGGCCGCGCGGGGCCGTCCGGCCGTCGCAGTCCGGCGCCGACGGCGGGACGCCGGCTCGCGGATGGGCCGAGGCCGTGGACGGTCGGCAGCCGTACCCGCGCGTGCACATCGACCGCAGCATCACGATCACGATGGACGACGGGACCCGGCTGCGAGCGACCCTCGTGCGCCCGGCGAATGTTCTCGGTCAACCCGTCAAGACCGCACTGCCGACCGTCCTCAACGTGAATCCGTACAACCGTGCGGTGATCGACGGCATCGACCATGCGCTGCACGCTCCGGTCATCGGTTCGGCGGTCCGTTCGGCGAGTGCCGCGATCCCCCTCGGCGACGGCGCCTCACGCATCGGCCGCACGTTCGGCACCGGACTGTGGGACGTGTTCGGCGTCAATCGGAACCTGGTGCGGTCGGGGTACACGCAGGTGATCGTCGACGTGCGCGGCACCGGCGCCTCCCAGGGCCGCTGGGAGATCCTGTCGCCCCGCGAGCAACGGGACTCGGTCGAGGTCATCGAGTGGATCAGCGAGCAGCCCTGGTGCGACGGGAACGTCGGCATGGCGGGGTGGTCGTATTCGGCGATCAACTCGCTACAGGCCGCCGGGCACCGACCGGCCGCGCTCAAGGCGGTGTTCGCGGTCGAGGGCGGCGCCGACATGGTCCGCGACGTCTATCTGACCGGCGGCATGCCCTCGGCGTTCATTCCACTGTGGCTGACACTGGTGAACGGGCTCAAATGGCTGCCGAACCCGGCGACGGCCGTCGCGGACGTCCTCCGCGGCGACGCCTACCGGTGGCTGCGCGACCGACTCTCTTCACCGGCCTCCGAGATGCCGTCGCTGCTGTGGGGTTTCCTCACGGCGCGCGACGACCGGATCTTCGACGACCCGTACTTCGACGAGCGCAATCCGCGGATCGAGGACATCGAGTGTCCGACGTTCACCGTCGGCGGCTGGCACGACCTGTTCGGGCGGAGCGCCACGCGCGTCTACTCGACACTGCGCATGGCGCCCGGCCGCAAGCAGATGCTGGTGGCCGACGGATACCACTTCGATCCCGGATGCGATCACGGATCCCCGGGTCGGCCGCCGCGGCTCGACGTGCTCGAACGCGCCTGGTTCGACAAGTGGCTCAAGGGGCTGGACAACGGCGTCGACGAATACGGACCGATCGTGATGCAACAGCAGGGCGGGCAGTGGTCGTGCAGCTCGGAGTATCCGCGGGCGGACGTCCGGCCGCGGCGGCTGTTCCTCGCAGAGGCTCCGTCCGGGACCGCGGGCCACACCCGGCACGACGGGAGTCTGCGCGACGGTCCGGCGGCCCGTCGACGGTCGCTGCGAATCACTCCGGATCTTCGCGGCTTCGTCTCGCGCGACGCCGCTCAGGTCACGGCGGGTGCCGCGATCGTGCTCGGGAAGGACTTCTCGACCGACGCCCGGTTCCAGGAGGTCGGCGGACTGACGTTCACCAGTGAACCGGTCGGCGTCCCCACCCAGATCTCCGGACAGATGAACCTTCGGCTGAACGTCTCGACCACCGCGCACGAGGGCATCTGGGCGGTGACCGTCAACGACGTCGCACCCGACGGCACCTCGACGGTTCTCACCAACGGCGCGTTGACCTCGTCGAATCGCGCGCTGGATCCGTCGCGGTCGACCTACACCGACGACGGTGTGCTGCTCGACGCCGTCCACTATCTGTCGCGGGAGCGCCGACTGCCGGTGCCCGCCGACGAACCCGTGCGCATCGACGTCGACCTGGTCCCGACCGACGCGGTCCTGGCCGTCGGACATCGTCTCCGGGTCGACGTGTACGCCGCGAGCCTGCCGCGGTATCTGACGATCGTCCCCGACCTGATCAAGGCGCGTCGGCGTCGTCAGCAGCTGGTGCTCGATCCGAACAAGCCGAGCTATCTGACCTTCCAGGCCGACGGCGACCTCGGCGTCGATCCGGTGCCGGTGGTGAGCGTGGCGCCGGTCGATTGACCGGGCCGCCCGTCCACGGCCCGCGCACGGGTCACCGCACTCCGCTGTCGCCGAACACCACACGGTAGATCAGCGCGGTCTCCGGTCCGAGGACCAGGCCGACGAGGTCGATGAGTGTGTCGACGAACGACGACCCGTGCGGCGCGGATCCGGGCGGTCGCTCGTCGAGGTGATGCGCGATCTCGTGGAGGACGACCAGCTCGCGCAGGGCCCAGGAGCCGTCGGTCGCATCGGGGACGGCGATCACCGCGTTCTCGCGTTCGTAGTGTGCGGCCCGATCGCCGCGGCGATGCCGCACGGTGACCGACCGCGCCGCACGCGGAAAGCCCTCCCGCACCGAAGGCAGGCCGAGCACCCGGTCGACGTACCGCTGCACCGACTCGACCGATGAGAACCTGCCCTCGGGCGGCAACGTGAGCTCTGCGGCCGCGATCTGCACGGTGCGGGCGCTCCCGGCGCGCTCGAACATCCGGTGCACGAGCCGCTCGGCGTCGTAGACGCGGGAGCGGCGCTCATCGCGCGTCACTCCTCGATGGCTCCGCGAGCGCCCGGCAGTTCTCGGTCTCCACCGATACGCGCCCGACTCCCGGCCCGGTCTCCCGCTCGGCGCGCCGCCGTCGAATACCCCGAACGCGCCGACGACGGCCGCCACGTACCGCGGGCCGACGACGCCCGCCGATAGAAGTCGCGCACCTCGATCTCCTTGTCACGCAGTGCGATCGCGGTGGATCCGCCCGACTGCGGGGCCTCGGCCGCCACGGCTTCGGCACGCTGCTCGTCGCGCGCCTCCTGCAGACGCCTGCCGATTCGCTCGGCGAACGCCGACTGGAAGTTCAAGCGCGCGGTGATCGGCGACAACGGCTTCTCCGTGACGGCGCGACGGCGAAAGTACCCGTCGCCGACGGTGACGACCTGCCGGGCCGTCTGTCCCTTGTAGGCGCCCGACTTCAGGTACGCGTCACTGGCGGCGACCATCTGGATCACGAGCGAGGTGTACAGCGCCTCCGTCGTGTCCAGATCCGACTCGAATCCGTAGGCGATGACGAATGTCGAGTTCGACGCGACGTCGACCGTCAGATCGTTGGCCCGACCGATCTGCACGAAGAGCTGCACATAGGTCTTCAGACCGCGCTTGCCCTTCTCGCCGATGGTCACCTGTCGGGTGACCGGTGTCGCGGTGTCGCGGACACCGCGGTCGTGGGCGCGGGCCAGCGCGAGGTCGATCGACGACGCCGTCGCGAGTCGTTGGGCGGCCGCCATGAACGCCTCGGCCTCGTGCTCGTTGTCGGTGCCTTCGGCCTGCCGCAGCAGCCCCGCGATGCGGGTGAGGAGCTTGTCGTCGCGCATGCCGGTCAGGTTATCGGCGCAACGAGAATCCGTCGATCCGGTTGTCCACAGGCTCGTCACTCCAGCCAGACCGATGCCGACAGGTCCCACTTCGCCAACTCGTCGCCGAACAGTTCGGCGAGCCTCGAGCGGTCGGGGACCGCGACCGGGTCCAGGGAACCGAGGCAGATCGTCACCACCGCCGGGCCGCGTGTGCACCATCCGCTGACTCCGCCGCCCAGCCCGGCGATCCGAGCCGCGGACGCCCCGACCGTCGCCGCTCGCATCATGACCGGTCCCGCCGCGGCCCCGCCGAGCGAGGCGACCGTGTCCGGCAGCGCGCCGAGTCCGGAGGCCAGGCACAGGGGCGCGCCGACGCCGTCGGCGATCCGTGCGATGAGACGGTCGGGGAGCGCCTGGGCGACCACGACGGTCGCCGCCATCGGACTCGTGGTGCGCTCGCGGCGGACATACGCCTCCCGACATGCCCGGCGCAGTTCGGACAGATCGTCGTAGCGTCCCGCGGGCGTCACGGCACTCGCGGCAGCGGTCGCATTGGCCCGGAGGTCGTCCGTGCCTCGCAGCGACACCGGCAGTTCCACCGGCACGTCCTCGCCGTCGACGACGCGGCCGCTCGCCGCGAGCACGCCGACGACCAACGCGACGAACAGCGAGTTCGGAGTGCCGCCAGCCCGCACGGCGACCCGGTCGAAATTGTCGACGTCCACGGTGACCGCGATGCTCGGGCCGGTGAACGGTGCGTCCTCGACCGCCGTCACCGGACCGGACCGGTGGACGGACGCCGCGGGCCGCCGTGACCGCGGCACGGGCGGCCGCCCCTCCCAACGACGCCGCGTCCACGAGAGCGCGAACCGCGCGCGGCCCGCGAACCGGATCGGGTCGGTGGGGATCTCCTCGGACGGCCTCGTCGACGGCGGCGATCACCGCGCCGCCGTCGGCGATCACGTGGGAGAACACCAGGGAGACCAGCCGTCCGCCGTCCGCGGTCGGCGCGGTCGTCAGACGCCACGACGGTCCGGCGACGCTGTCGACGCCGTCCGCCAGACGCTCACGCGCCCATGCCCCGTCGCCGCCGACCGGCACCGGTTCCGCGGTGCCGGTCACCGCGCCGGCGGCCGGGGTGAACAGCCATCGGTCGCGGCCGAGCCCGCGGGTCCGGACCACCAGTCGCGACAGGCGTCCCGCGCGCAGTCCGTCGCCCAGGCGTCGGACCGCCGCCTCGTCGACGTCGTCGCCGACTCGCCACACCACCTGATTGACGACGGGAAGGTTCAGCACCCGTTCCATGACGACGAACAGATTGTCGTCCGCGGTGAGCCTGTCGTCCGCGGCCGACCCGATTCTCACCGGTCGGCTCCGTCCAGGTCGGCGAGGACCTGCGCCACCGTGTCGAAGTATCGCGCCACCGACGCCTCCGCGATCGGATTGTCCGGGCGCTGAGCGGCGGCGAACAATCCGTCGTCGGTGCGGCTCACCCAGATGGACGCGTGATCGGTCACGCCTTCACCGGTGAATATCACCGCGTCGCGCAGGGCCTCCGCCGCTGGAAACCATCGGAAGTCGATATACGACACCATCTGCGGGTTCGTGATGACCGAGGGGTCGAGGACGCCCTCTCCGATCAGCACGCCGAGTGCTCCGTGCACCGGGTCCGCCGCCATCTCGCGGGCGACGGCGAGGGCGTCCGCCGCATCGCGCACCACGTCGGCGACCGCGTCGCCGCGCACCGCGAACGCGACCGGCACGAAGTTGATGTACCAGCCCTGCGAGGCGAGGTGATCACCCCGCCGAGTGCTCAACACGGTGGTCGTGACGTAGCGGTCCCGACCCGCCAGCCGCCGTTCGGTGACCCCGAGCGCCGCGAAGACCAGTGTCGACAGCCCGACGTTCGCGGTGCGGGCCCACTCCCCCAGCCGATCGGTGCGAGCCGCGTCCGCGATCGGGACCTGATCGATCCGCACCCGCTGCGGTCGTCCGTCGACGATCCCGAGGTCGAGTGGAAAGTCCGGACGCCTGGGCGAGGGCCCGTCCACCAGAAGCTCTCGCCAGCGGCGCACCGACGGCGACGACGACGTCAGCGACGCCGCGCGGCCGGCTTCGGCCGCTGTGTACTCGATGTGGCTCGAGCCTGCGACCGCGCGAGGACGGCCCGGTTCGTCCCGGTAACGGCCGAGGATCTCGGCGAGTCCGATCGCCTGCGACGCCGCGTCGCCGTACGCGTGGTCGATCGCGAAGTAGAAGTCGAACGACTCGGTGTGCGCCACCGCCCCGAACGCCGCCGCCGGAAACACGTCGAACACCGCGGTCGCGGGCAGTCGCTCGGCCACGTGCTCGACGGGATCGGTGCCCGCCGGGCAGGTGTGCGCGTCGAGTTCGATGTCGGAGGCGTCGACCAAGCCGCGGACCACGTCGTCGCCGTCGGCGCGGAACGTCGACCGCCAGCCGTCGTGATCGCGCAGGAAGTCGGCGAGCACCGCGGTCATCCGGTCGACGTCGAGGACGCCCGGCACCGACACGCACGCACACGTGAACGCCCGGTGCTCGACGCCCGCGTCCCGCTGCGCGCGCACCGCCAGAATGTGATCGCGCTGCAGGAACGACGGCCCCACGGGATGCGCCGGCGCCCGACGGGCCGCGGCCGTCGTCGCCGCGGTCGCCGACCAGTCGACGACGGTGCCGGGACCCGGGCGCCAGTCGCGGGCCGCCGCTATCCTCATCGCGTGCTCCCGTCGACCGCGGCGCTCTGTCCGATCGAGGCGTCGCCGTGCGACGCGACCTCGGTCAGCACGGCGGCGAACTCGGCGACGAAGGCATGCACCGACGCCGTCGCGACGTCGTTGTTCGGATACCGCATCGACAGGTTGAGTCCGCCGGCCGCCCGATTGATCCACAGGTACACTTCCGAGTCGCTGCGCACTCGACTGCGCAGCACGCGATCGTGCGCGGACCAGCGATTCGCACCGGGCACCGCTCGACCGTCGATGTAGGACACCACGAACTGCGGGGCCTCCCCGACACCGAGCAGGTCGGTGATCCGGCTCAATGAGAACGGCACCACGTCGCGGTTCGCCCGAAGTGCTACGGCGGTGCCCGGGACGGCCTCGCCGAACGAGCCGGCTCCGTCCATCCGGTCGTCGACCGGCATCACACCGACGAACCACCCGGCGGCCGTCGCCAGTTCCGGTGTGTACCTGGTGTGCATCGGCATGACGAACCGCAGACCGTCGGCGCCCAACCTGCCCAGCGCGGACTTCACCGCCGCGACGAAACCACTGGTCTGCGAGCCGCCGAACCGCTTCGCGGCCGCGACGAACGATTCGGTGGCCGGCGCGTCGAGCAGCCACCGGGACAGGCTCGCCTGCTGACCGCCGCCGTCGACGCCGCCCGGTCCCAGCGGCAGTGGGAACCCGGGGAAGCCGGTGTCGATCAGTGCACCCCACCTCCGCACCGCCGGATGCGTCGCGTCGAGGGCGTCGTCGACGGCTCTCTCGGCGGCGCTGAAGTCCACATACGAGCCGCACGGCGGCAGCTCGGACCCGGCCGCGGCGAGACGCGCCCGGTACAGCTCGGTGAACTCACCGATCGTGAAAGCCTGCGTGTAGGCGTCCATCACCGTGTGGTCGGCGGCGAACACGACTGTGAAGAACGCCGCCTCGTCGCGGCACGCGGAGTCCGGCTCCACAGTCACCACGGCCAGGTGCGGCCAGCGCACCGACGACACGACCTCGGCGAAGAACTCTTCGAGACGTGCGCAGGCGTCCGAGCCGCCGCACGGTTCGGGCACCGGTCGCACCGCGACCTCGACGGATTCGGGTGCGACCGTGCGCCGACGCCACCCGGTGTCGGTCGCCACAGCCGTCGTCCGATACGCCTCGTGGCGACCGAGCCAGTCCGCCAGCGCAGCGGCGAAGACGTCCCGCAGGAGCGGACCGGCGATCCGGAAGGCCCCTCCGATCCACGAACCGCGATGTCGGTCCGGATCGGCGTGCGCGCGGCCGACATGCGACTCGTGGTCGGTCGACAGGCGTCGCTCGTCATCGCGCCACGAACCGGGACCGGCGTTCGGCACCCAGCCCAGAACGTGTCCCTCGTGCATCGGATAGTCGGCGAGTTCGGTGTACTCCATCAGATCTCCCCCTCGGGCGGTCGGCCGCGATTCCTGATCCGAACCGATGCCGTCGACGACATGTCGACGGCGGCGGCCCGCACCCCATCAATAGCTCCTCGCGTACGGCCCGATCAATGCCTGTGTCGCGCATCATTCAGCACCGCCGACAGCCTCTCGGGACACCCGCGACCGATCACTGTGATCTATCGGGAACCCTTGCAGCGCACAGCTTCTCGTAGGTTTCTCGCAGCTTGAGCACAACCCGAACCCGCATGTCAGGGCCCACGCGAGGCGGATCCGGGATCTGTCGACGCGGCCGACGATTCCGCGCGGCACGGCTTCTTCGTCGACGGCGTGCCGCGGCCGCGCACCGGTGGGCGGCCCGTGCCGTCACCTCTCGGTAACCAAGTCTTCTTCCGGACGTCGCGTGCGCGAGCGGTCGATCGCCGTACCGTCCGATGTCAGCGGACGGAGAGCGGACAGCCCGCGACCATCAGCACCACGCGGTCGGACGCTGCCGCGACCGCCGCGTTGAGGCGCCCGAGCTCATCACGGAACAGGCGTCCGGCAGGAGTGCCCGGCACGACGCCGCTGCCCACCTCGTTGCTCACCGCGACGGTCGCCGCCGCCCGCGTCCGCCAGGCGGCGACGAGATCGGCCGCCTCTGCACGCACCCCGGCGAGGTCGCCGCCGGTCCACACACCGTGATGGTCGCAGCGCGCGGCGAGCCAGGTGCCGAGGCAGTCGATCAGCACCGGCGCCGTCGTCGCCCGCAGTGTCGCGGCGAGGTCGGTGGTCTCCAGGGTCGTCCACGTCGACGGGCGACGGGCCCGGTGCGCGGCCACTCGCCGCGCCCAGTCGGGATCGTCGTCTCGCGGTCCGCCCGCGGCGATGTACACGACGTCCACGACGTCGGCGAGCATCGCCTCGGCGTGACACGACTTCCCCGATCGCGCCCCGCCGGTGACGAACACACGGTGCGGCCGCGTCGCCGCCCCGCCGAGTACGACGACTTCGCCGTCACGGCCGGGCCGCGCACCGACCATCTCGAGTCGACGGGACAGTTCGGCGTTCGGCGGATTGTGATGACCGAGGTGCACGGCCACCACGTCGGTTCGATCCGTGACTGCTTCGACCTCACGCATGGTCGCGATCATGTCACCGAAACCGGCGAACCCGAGGTGTCCCGCGGACAGTCCGTCCCGGTCGCCGAAGGTCTCTTCGAGGAACACCGCGTCGTACCGTGCGTGGGCGACAGCGGCGAACCGGTCCCGCGGCCACGGTCCGGTGTCGGTGGCCCACAGCAGCCTCTCGCCGTGCGCGTCGGTCACGTCGTAGAGGACCGCGTCACCGTCGACGAGGACCCGGTGCTGCGCGGGCAGGACCCGCACATCGTAGGGGCCGAGTCGGATCCGCTCCCCGGCGGCGACCGGAATGAAGCGGACGGCGTCGTCGGGGCCAGTCCAGTCTCGACATGCCTCGAGCGCGGTCGCGGGGCCGACGACGCACAGTTCGTCGAGATCGTCGATCCACGACCGCCAGAGCAGCAGTTGCGGGCCGAGATGGTCGGGATGGGCGTGCGTGATGAGGACGTATCGGAGCCCGGCCAGCGAACGACCCGCGCGTCCGGCCGCCCCGGCGACTTCGGGGCCGCAGTCCAGGAGCAGCCGGTCGTCGACGAGTGCGGCCGTCTGTCCGCGCGAGGTCCCCGACGTTCGTGCGTCGCCGCACGAACCGCAGTCGCAGAACGGGTTCGGCCAACCGTCCGCCGCGCCGGAGCCGAGGAGCACGACCTCCATCAGGCCTTCTCTCCGGTCGATCGCAACGGCAGAACCGCCGGACCGTCTGACCGTTCGAGTATCTCCACGCGCGCACCGTACACCTCGCGCAGACGATCGACGGTCAGCACCTCGGCCGGCGCCCCGTCGGCGACGATGCGGCCGCGATCGAGCAGAACCAGTCGCTGCCCGTACTGCGCGGCCGACGTCAGATCGTGCATCGCCGCGATCACCGTGAGCTCCCGGTCACCGCGCAGATCGTCGACGAGGTCGAGCACCTGCTGTTGATGTCCGATGTCGAGAGCACTCGTCGGCTCGTCGAGGAGGAGCACCCGAGGCTCCTGCGCGAGTGCGCGGGCGAGTACGACGCGCTGCAGTTCGCCGCCGGAGAGCGCCGATGCCGCCCGATACGCCAGATCTTCGAGGTCCAGGCGCACGATCACCTCGTCGACCACGGTGCGGTCGCGCGCG
The DNA here is from genome assembly GCF_014197435.1 of Gordonia humi. Classification (NCBI taxonomy): domain Bacteria; kingdom Bacillati; phylum Actinomycetota; class Actinomycetes; order Mycobacteriales; family Gordoniaceae; genus Gordonia; species Gordonia humi. Next base: position 1,478,413 of record NZ_JACIFP010000001.1, on the reverse strand, counting down.
GTCGGAGTTCCGAACCGGGAGAGATGCGGGGTGCGGCCGAGCTCGACGAGGGCGCGCACGGTGGTCCCCTCGGGCACCACCGGTCGCTGCGGCATCAGGGCCACGGTCCGCGCGATCTCCCGACGACGTGAGCTCCGCGGCCGCACGCCCATCACGTCGAGGCGCCCGCTCGCCTCGACCAGTCCGGCGAGCGCGTACAGCAACGTCGTCTTGCCGGACCCGTTCGGCCCGACCAGCGACACCCACGATCCGGCGGGCACCACCAGGTCGACGTCGTACAGCACGGGTATCCCCCCGCGCGAGGCCCCGAGACCGCGGCAGACGACGGCCGCGGGACCTTCCGACTCCGTCATACCGTCGCTCCCCGACTCCGTCGCAACACCACCAGGAAGAACGGAGCGCCGATCGCCGCCGTCACCACGCCGATCGGCAGCTCCGCGGGCGCCATCACGGTGCGGGCCACCACGTCCGCCAGTACCAGGAACGCGGCGCCGACGACCACCGAGACCGGCAGAAGCAGTCGATGCCCCGGCCCGATCAGCAGACGCACCGCATGCGGGATGACGATGCCGACGAAGCCGATGAGCCCGCTCACCGACACGACGGCCGCGGTGCCGAGGGTCGCGACGCACACCAGGATCAGCCGGACCCGCTCGGGTCGGATCCCCAGGCTGGACGCCTCCGCGTCGCCGACCGCCATCACGTCGAGCGTGCGGCCGAACACGATGATGACGGCGATGCAGACCACCGCGTACGGCACGACCGTGACGACGTCCGACCAGCCGTCGGTGGCGAGTCGACCGAGCATCCAGCCGTACACCTGGCGGAGCGTGTCATCGCGACGCTGCATGAGGAACGTCTGGATCGCGTTGCCGAATGCGGCGACGGCGACGCCGGCGAGGATGATGACGACCTCGGACCGCCCGCCGCCGACCGACCGACCGAGCGCATACGTCGCGGCCACCGCGATCAGACCGCCCGCGAACGCCGCTGCGGGCAGACCGAACGAACCGATCGTGCCGCCGACGACGATCACGACCGTCGCCCCGAGGCCTGCGCCGCTCGACACTCCCAGCAGGTACGGGTCGGCGAGCGGATTGCGGAACACCCCCTGATACGCGGCGCCGGCGATCGCGAGGGTCGCGCCGACGACCGCCCCGAGGACCATCCGCGGCATGCGGACCTCCCACAGGATCGCGTGCTGACGGGTGGTCAGTCCGGAATCGACGTGCACACCGGGCAGCCGGTTCACGAGATCGGCGACGACGCCGTGCACGGTGAGCCCCGCCGGTCCCACCAGCACGGCGGTCAGACACGCGCCCAGCAGAACGACGACCGCGACGCCGAGCACCCAGAGGGAGCGGCGGAGGGTCACGGTGCCCGCTGGTCGCGCACTCCGGTCACGATCTCGGCGACACGACGCACGAGGTCGACGACGCGTGGGCCCCACCGGCTGGCGACGTCGTCGTCGAGGGCGAACACCCGCTCCTGTGTCACCGCGCGGAGGTCGCCCCACCCCGCGCGCCGCGCGACGGACTCCTTCGTGACGGAGCAGCACTTCGCATCCGTGAGCAGGATCAGATCGGGGTCCTGTTCGATGATGTACTCGGCGGATAGCTGCGGATAGTCGTTCGCACCGGTCGCGATCGATCGCAGACCGAACATCGCCAGGATCTGTCCGACGTAGGTGGCGTCGGTGACGCTGTAGAAGGTGTTGTCGAGTTCGAGGTAGTAGCTCAGGCCGGGCGTCGCCGGACCGGTGTCCGCCACGATCGCATCGATGTCGGTACGCATCGACGCGGTCAGTCTGCGTGCCTGATCGGCGTGCCCGGTCGCGTCTCCGACCTTCTGGATCTCCGCATAAGTCTCGTCGAGGTTCTTCGCGGCGGGCACCTGCAGCACCTCGACACCGACGCGTTTCAGGCCCGCGACGACGTTGTTGTCGTCGTCCGAGAGCACGACGAGATCGGGATCGTGAGCGAGGATCGCCTCCAGATTCGGAGTGTATCCCGACAGGTCGGTCCGCGGGGCGTCGGCCGGATAGTCCGACTGGTCGTCGACGGCGACGACCTGCGGGCCCGCACCGACCGCGTACAACATCTCCGTGGCCGTCGGGCTCAACGAGACTATCGACCGTCCGCCGCCGGTGCCCGTGTCGGCGGCCGGTTCGGGACTGCCGCAGGCGACGAGCGCGGTCAGCAGCGCGACGACGATCGATACGACCGCGCGCACGCGATTCTTGTCCATGGGACCGACCTCTCCGATTCAGGGATCAGGGCAGGAATGCACGAGGGGCCCGACAGTCGATGTCGGGCCCCTCGCACATGTTCGCTGTCGCGATTCGATCAGGCCTCTTCGCCCGCGAAGTTGCGGGTGACGGCCGGGTCGACCGGGATGCCCGGGCCCGCGTTGGTCGAGACGGTGACCTTCTTGACGTAGCGGCCCTTGGCCGCCGACGGCTTCGCACGCATGATCTCGTCGTATGCGGCGCCGTAGTTCTCGGCCAGCTTGGCGGCGTCGAACGAGGCCTTGCCGATGACGAAGTGCAGGTTCGCGGCCTTGTCGACGCGGAAGCTGATCTTGCCGCCCTTGATGTCGTTGACGGCCTTGGTCACGTCGGTGGTGACGGTACCGGTCTTCGGGTTCGGCATCAGGCCGCGCGGTCCGAGGACACGTGCGATGCGGCCGACCTTGGCCATCTGATCCGGCGTCGCGATCGCGGCGTCGAAGTCGAGCCAGCCGCCCTGGATCTTCTCGATCAGGTCCTCGGCGCCGACCTCGTCCGCACCGGCGGCAGCGGCCTCGTTGGCCTTGTCGCCCGCGGCGAAGACGATGACGCGAGCGGTCTTACCGGTGCCGTTCGGCAGGTTGACGGTGCCGCGCACCATCTGGTCGGCCTTGCGCGGGTCGACGCCCAGGCGCACAGCGACCTCGACGGTCGAGTCGGTGTTCTTCGAGGAGGTCTCCTTCGCGAGCTCCACAGCCTCCAGCGGGCTGTACAGCTTGTCGCGGTCGACCTTCTCAGCGGCGGCCTGGTAGGCCTTGCTCTTCTTGCTCATGCTCTGTTCCTTCTCCCCGCCGCCAGGCGGGAGTTAGTGGTTAGTTGGGCCGAGCGCGGCCCTCCCACGGGGTGATTTCGACGCCGCTCGATCAAGCGGAGGGGCGATCAGCCTTCGACGGTGATGCCCATCGAACGCGCGGTGCCCGCGATGATCTTCGCTGCTGCGTCGATGTCGTTGGCGTTCAGATCCTCGGCCTTGGTCTTGGCGATCTCCTTGACCTGGTCCATGGTGACCTTGCCGACCTTGTTCGTGTGCGGAACACCCGAACCCTTCTGCAGACCTGCGGCCTTCAGAAGCAGCTTCGCCGCGGGCGGCGTCTTCAGCTTGAAGTCGAACGAGCGGTCTTCGTACACGAAGATCTCGACCGGAACGACGTTTCCGCGCTGGTTCTCGGTCGCGGCGTTGTACGCCTTGCAGAACTCCATGATGTTGACGCCGTGCTGGCCGAGCGCCGGACCCACGGGCGGAGCCGGGTTGGCCTGGCCCGCCTGGATCTGGAGCTTGATGATCCCGGAGATCTTCTTCTTCTTGGGAGGCATATCCTCTAGTCCTTTTTCCTACAGATCCGCGCACGCTGGATACGCGGAAGTCTCTTCATCGCAGTCGGTGCGAAGACCTGCTAGATCTTCTCGACCTGGTTGAAGCCGAGCTCGACCGGTGTCTCGCGGCCGAAGATCGACACCAGGACCTTCACCTTGCGCTGTTCGGTGTTGACCTCGCTGATGGAGGCCGGGAGGGTCGCGAACGGTCCGTCCATGACGGTCACCGACTCGCCGACCTCGAAGTCGACCTCGACGAGGTTCGACGCCGCCTGTGCGGCCGCCTCGACGCTCTCGCCCGCTTCGGCGGCGGCCCTCGCGGCCTGAGCCTTGCGCGCCTCCGCGCGCGGCATCAGGAACTGGAGGACCTCCTTGAGCGAGAGGGGCGACGGGCGGGAGGTCATACCGACGAACCCGGTGACGCCGGGCGTGTTGCGCACCGCGCTCCACGACTCGTCGTTGAGTTCCATGCGCACCAGGATGTAGCCCGGCAGCACCTTGCGGTTGACCTTCTTCTGCTGGCCGTTCTTGATCTCGGTGACCTCTTCGGTCGGAACCTCGACCTGGAAGATGTAGTCGCCGACGTCGAGGTTCTGAACGCGAGTCTCGAGGTTGGTCTTCACCTTGTTCTCATAGCCCGCGTACGAGTGGATGACGTACCACTCGCCGGGTGCACGACGCAGCTCCGCCTTCAACTCGGCGACCGGGTCGACCTCGGCTTCGGGGACCTCTGCGGTCTCCTGCTCGTCGACTGCCTGCACTGAATCGTCGGGCGTCGCGTCACCGGCCTCCGGCGATTCGATTTCGTTCTCCGGGGTGCTCACTGCGCCCAACTCCTTCATTGCTCAACCGGACCGTACGGTCCGCTAGTTCTCCGGGAGATCCACCCCGCAGCGTGTGGCTCGACGTCGCTAGCCGAACACCACCAGCATCAGCTTCGCGAAGCCGATGTCCAGCCCGGCGATGATCGCGGTGACCAGAACCAGGAAGGCGAGGACGGCGATCGAGTAGTTGACCATCTCGCTGCGCGTCGGCCAGACGACCTTGCGCATCTCGCTGACGACCTGCTTGAGGAACGTCCAGATGCGGACGAACGGATTACGGGCGGTCGACGCGCCTGCTTCCGCGGTGCGCGACTTGGTCGCGACAGCGGTGCCGGCGGCGCCTTCGGTCCGGCGGCCACGCGCCGAACGTTTGCCGCTCGGCCGCAGTTCGTCGTCGGCCCGGACGTCGTCGATCTCGATCGATTCGTCGACGTCGTCGGCCTTGCGATCCCGCTTGGCCACCTTCTCACCGATCCCTTCGTATGCATTCTGCCCGAGGGCAGGGGCGACAGGACTTGAACCTGCAACCTGCGGTTTTGGAGACCGCTGCTCTGCCAGTTGAGCTACGCCCCTTTGTACCGGATTCTCATCCGATACCCGTCCATCGCTCAACAGAACCAACGCGCCACCCTCAGGGCAGCGCGCAAGTCGTAGAGCATCAGACTCGAACCAGTGTAGAGCAAAGCCGGTCCACGCCCAACTCAGCCCCTCCTGCCGCACGTCAGGCGAACTGCACGTGCGCCTGAGCCCGTCCGAAGATCTTGCGGTCTCCCTGTTTCGCGACGAGTGCGACCACACCTCGTCGAGTCTGCGAATCGAGAGACTTGATCTTGCCGGTGAAGTCGACGGACGCGTGACCGACCGGCGGAACGTACACGGGGCTGGTGAAACGCACGTTGTACTCGTAGATCGCGGCGGGATCGCCGACGAAGTCGCTGATCACACTCGCGCCGAGGCCCATCGTCTGCATCCCGTGCGCGACCATGCCGTCCAGACCCGCCGATCGCGCCACCTCCGGCGAGAAGTGGATCGGATTCGGATCGCCGACGACTCCGGCGAAGTTGACGAGGTTGCCCAGCGTCAGCCTCTTGGTGACCGCGGGCAACTCCTGCCCCACCTCCAGCGTGTCGAAGTCGACGGCCCCGTACGGGCGCGGCGACACGACGGGGTCCGGGTCGCCGTACCGGTCGAACGGACCGAACACCGTCTGCGCGCTCTGCGGCTCACGGTCGATCGTCATCATCACGTGCTCGAGCTTGTCGAGCACATCCGGATCGACCTCCACCGCCGGCCGCGCGACCAGCGAGGTGAACGTCGTCATCACCGGCTCGTCGTGCTGATTCCACACGATGTTCTTGGTCACCATCATGTCGGTGCCCATCGACTGGCGGAACGATTCGAGGGAGACGTCGCAGATGAGTCGGTCGCCGAGCTTGACCGGCTGATGGAAGATCAAGCGCTGATCGCTCTGCATCACCTGCCACACGTCGTAGCCGGTGACGACGTCCTCGAACAGGCGACGCTGGGCGATGATTCCGAGAACAGAGATGAACGTCGGCGCCGCGATCAGCGTGTCGTGTCCGAGCTCCGCGGCGACGGCCTCATTCCAGTGGGCCGGGTGGTCGGACTGGACGGCCCGCGCATGTTTGCGCAGTTCCTCACGACCCACCTCGTAGTAGTCGTCGACCGTGTAGTTGTAGCCGACCATGGCCTTCGTGTGCTCGGCGATCTGCTCGGGGGTCAGCTTCTCCCCGGACTTGAGTTTCGCGATCCGCGCCTGGATCTCCGGATCGTCGATCTGCTCGGTCATCGGCGGCACGCTCCTCACACGGCCGACTGCAGGCCGCTCTCCACACCGGACGGTGGGCTGCCCCGTCTGGTCGACTTGTTCCCTGTTGCTTGCTGTCACATATAACTGATCGATACCCGATCGTTACACATCATCGTCAGAACATCCGATCGCACGACACGAAGCGGGCCACCTCGCGTGAGGTGGCCCGCTGTCGAAAGTCTTCTGTGTCTACCGCACACTCAAAGCGTGACGCTGATCAGCGCGATTCCTTATGCGCCTGGTGCGTACCGCAGTTCGGGCAGAACTTCTTCAGTTCCAGACGATCCGGGTTGTTACGACGGTTCTTCTTGGTGATGTAGTTGCGGTGCTTGCACACCTCGCACGCCAAGGTGATCTTCGGCCGCACATCGGTTGAGGAAGCCACTTTGTTGCCTACTTTCCGCTCTTGCAGTTATCGGGCCCGTTTCGCGACCCCGCGAGGAGCCGGGGCGTGAACCGGGTGATCGATGTGTAGCGGTGGGGGGACTCGATCCCCCGACCTCACGATTATGAGTCGTGCGCTCTAACCAGCTGAGCTACACCGCCCTGTCGGCCTCGGTGCCTCTCAGCCTCGAAACCAGCGAGCCCCCTGACGGAATCGAACCGTCGACCTTTTCCTTACCATGGAAACGCTCTGCCGACTGAGCTAAGGGGGCGTGCCTCGAACCACGACGGTGCGCACCGTCGTTCTTCAAGAGCCTCAACGAGGTTACACACACGGACACCCAGAAACCAAAACGGCTGGTCACTCGGTATTCGCGGGGGTTCTCCCGTCAGTGGCAGATATAGGATTCGAACCTATGTAGCTTGCGCGACGGATTTACAATCCGCTCCCTTTGGCCGCTCGGGCAATCTGCCGTCGTCGCCCGTGAAGGCAACGCGGATTAGAATACAACGAACCCCGTACATCCATGCAAATCTGCTGCTCAGACACGGTGTAGTGTGCGATGCATGGCTGATTCCTCATTCGACATCGTGAGCAAGGTCGACCGTCAAGAAGTCGACAACGCACTCAACCAGGCCGGGAAAGAGCTGTCACAGCGCTACGACTTCCGCGGCACCAACACCACCATCGACTGGTCGGGCGAGGAGAAGATCGTCCTCACCTCCGACTCCGAGGAGCGCGCCCTCGCCGGCCTCGAGGTGTTCAAGGAGAAGCTGATCCGCCGCGACATCTCGCTCAAGGCGTTCGACGCGGGCGACCCCGTCGGCTCGGGCAAGACCTACAAGATCTCCGGGGACCTCGTCCAGGGCATCGACTCCGACCACGCCAAGAAGATCTCCAAGAAGATCCGTGACGAAGGCCCCAAGGGCGTCAAGGCGCAGATCCAGGGCGACGAACTGCGCGTCTCGTCGAAGAAGCGCGACGATCTGCAGGCGGTGATCGCACTCCTCAAAGGTGAGGACTTCGGCATCGCTCTGCAGTTCGTGAACTATCGCTGAGGTTATTCTTCTGCCCGGTGTGGCGGGCGGGTGGACATCGCGCCCGCCACACCTTCGTCGTCCGCGCGTTCACGGCTGCGTGCGCCTTGTTCGGGGGCTTCGACGGGCGCTGGCCATGCGGTCTCGTGGTCGCCCGCGTTGCGCCGGTCCCCGTGCGGCGACGGCGCGAGCCGAACGCCTACAGCGAGAGGCGTCCACGCCGCGCCGTGGCGGAGCGGTTCACGTCAGGAGTTACAGCTGCCCCATCTTGCGGGCCATCTCGTTCAGACGCTCGATCCGTTCGGGGGTCGGGGGGTGCGTCGAGAAGAGCTTGGACATCTTCTCGCCCGCGCGGAAGGGGCTTTCGATCATCATGTGCGACTGCGTCGTCAGATCGGGGGTCGGCGGCAACGGGGCGGCTTGGATGCCGCCGGAGATCTTGTTCAGGGCCGAGGCGAGAGCGAGGGGATCGTTGGTGAGTTCGGCGCCCGACTGATCCGCCTGGAACTCACGAGACCGCGACACCGACATCTGGATGACGGTCGCGGCGATCGGACCGAGCAACGAGACCAGGATCATCGCGAGCGGACCCGGACCGTTCTCCCGGTTGCCGCCGCCGAACATGCCCATCCACATCGCCATGTTCGCCAGACCGGTGATCACCGCGGCCATCGCACCGGCGATCGAACTGATCAGGATGTCGCGGTTGTAGACGTGCGACAGTTCGTGTCCGAGGACGGCGCGGAGTTCCCGCTCGGTGAGCAGATCCATGATCCCCGAGGTGCAACAGACGGCCGCGTTCTTCGGGTTGCGGCCGGTGGCGAATGCGTTCGGCGACTCCGTCGGGCTGATGTAGAGCGCAGGCATCGGCTGGTGGGCATCGGTCGCGAGCTCCCGCACGATGCGGTACAGCGCGGGCGCCTGGACCTCGGTCACGGGCTGCGCGTGCATCGCCTTCAACGACAGCTTCGCGCTGTTGAAGTAGGCGTACGCGTTGGTTCCCACCGCGAGCAGGATCGAGACGACGAGGATCGTGCGATTGCCGAATGCGGCGCCGATGCCGACGATGATCGCCGACATGGCGCCCATCAACGCAGCCGTCTTGAGCCCGTTGAAATGCACCGTGCCTCCTGAAAGAGCGTTCGGAACGTGTCTGTCTTCTCAACGCACGGAGGGCTCGATCAGTTCCTCACGGAGAGGATCGATCGCATCTCACACTCCGAATCAGCCGATGCGGTCCACCGTGTAGCGCACGAGTGAGGTGAACGCGTCGTTCGCGTCGCCCGCGGGAAGGGTCGCCAGGAGTCGGGCGGCCTCGTCGGCCATCTCCTGCAGCTTCGCGCGGGCCGCGGTCATACCCGCGGAGTCGACGAGCAGATGCAACGCCTCGTCGACCTCGGCGTCGTCGGTCACGGCACGCGCCGCCCCGGTCGTCGGATCGACGAGGAGTTCGCGGAGTCGGACGGAGTCGGCACCGTCGCCGTCGAGGGCGTAGATGACCGGCAGGGTGTGGACGCCCTCACGGAGGTCGGTGCCCGGGGTCTTGCCGGAGTCGCCGGCGACCGAGGCGATGTCGATGATGTCGTCCGACACCTGGAAGGCGGTTCCGATGATGTCGCCGAGCCGAGTGAGAGTCTGCGTGGTGGTCTCGTCCGCACCCGCCGACATCGCGCCGAAACGTCCGGCCGCGGCGATCAGTGAGCCGGTCTTCTCCCAGACGACCTTCAAGTAGTGCTCGACGGGGTCGGCGCCGCGCGCGCCGACGGTCTCGCGCATCTGCCCGGTCACGAGTTCGGCGAAGGTGTCGGCGATGATGCGGACCGCGTCGGGTCCGAGCGTCGACACGAGATGCGAGGCGCGGGCGAACAGGAAGTCGCCCGCGAGGATCGCCACCGAGTTGGACCAGCGCGCGTTGGCCGACTGGGCTCCGCGTCGCAGCGGGGCCTCGTCCATCACGTCGTCGTGGTAGAGCGTGGCGAGGTGCGTCATCTCGAGAACCGTCGCCGATGTGATGACGTCGCGGTTCTCCGGCTGCGGCCCGAAGTGCGACGACAGGATCGCGAACATCGGCCGGAAGCGCTTTCCGCCCGCCTTGGCCAGATGCGTCGCGGCCTCGGTGAGGATCTCGTCGCCCGATGAGAGTTCGCTCAAGAGGAGTTCTTCGACGGCGCCCAGCGAAGTCCTGACCTGTTCGGCGAATGCGTCTGCCCCGAGGTCCAGTCCGGCGAATGTTGACTTCACTGGTGTTCGAGCCCCATCTCGTCTCCGATCGGCTGCCGCAGGTCCGGCAGCACTGCACACCAGCAGCCTAACCGCTGAGTGCGGGCGACATACTGGTCGGGTGACGACCGTAACGCCTGCCGACGGCAATCCGCATCCCCCTGTCCCCGACGACGCCGATCTCCTCGTGGTCGGAGCGGGTCCGGCGGGTGCCGCCGCGGCCGCGCACGCCGCGCGAGACGGTCGCGACGTCGTCCTTCTGGATGCCGCGGTGTTTCCCCGGGACAAGACGTGCGGTGACGGTCTGACACCGCGCGCTCGATCGGCGATGGTGTCACTCGGGATGGGCGAGTTCCTGGCCGACCGCCCCCGTATCCGCGGTCTCGAGCTCAACGGCTGGGGCTCCCGCCAACGGGTTCCGTGGCCGACGTCGCCGTTCGGGTCGGTCGGCAGCGCGGTGTCCCGGACCGAGCTCGACGATGCGATACGACGGTTCGCCGTCGCCCAGGGGGCACGCATGGTCTCCGGCGCCAAGGCGATCGGCGTCCAGGTGACCGGCGGGCGCATCGAGTCGGTGACCGTCGTGCGCGACGGGATCCGCGCGCGGATCGCGGTGCGCGACGTGATCGTCGCGGACGGTGTGCGATCGGGTCTGGGCAAGTCGCTCGGGCGTCAGTGGCATCGGGACACCGCGTACGGAGTGGCGGCCCGCTCGTATGCCGCGTCGGACCGCTCGGACGCCGAGTGGATGGGCTCGCATCTGGAGCTGCGGGGTCCGGACGGCGAACTGCTGCCCGGCTACGGCTGGGTGTTTCCACTCGGCGACGGTCTGGTGAACGTCGGAGTCGGCGCGCTAGCGACCGCGAAGCGACCGGCGTCGATGGCCTTGCGCCCGGTACTCGAACACTATGCGCGCATGGTCGGCGACGAGTGGCGGCTCGCCGGCGCCCCGGAGCGCATCACGTCCGCGCTGCTGCCGATGGGCGGTGCGGTGACCGGGGTCGCCGGTGCGAACTGGATGTTGATCGGCGACGCGGCGGCCTGTGTGAACCCGCTGAACGGCGAGGGCATCGACTACGCGTTGGAGACCGCGGAGGCCGCGATCGCGATGCTCGACGCCGAGAACGACTTCTCCGCGGCGTGGCCCGCGCATCTGCGCCGCGAGTACGGTGCGGTGTTCGCCGCGGCCCGCCGGGCGGCGGGTCTGCTGACGCTCCCCCGGACCGTGCCGTTGCTCGGCCGACCCGGCATCACGTCGGCGACGCTGATGAACACCGTCGTCCGTGTGATGGGCAATCTGATGACCCCGGACGACACGGACCTCATCGCGCGCGCCTGGCGCACGGCCGGTCGCGTCGCATCGACCGTCGAGTCGCGTCCGCCCTTCACCTGAGCGCGCACCGTCGAACGGGGCGCGGACTATGCGCGAACCCCGTGATGGATCGCCGCGATCCCGCCGGTCTGATTCACCCACCCGACATCGGTGAAGCCGGCCGCCGAGATCCTCCCGGCGAGCCCCTCCTGGTGCGGCCATTCGCGAATCGACTCGGCGAGGTAGACGTAGGCGGCCGGGTTCGACGACACCTTGGTGGCCACCGCGGGAAGCGCCTTCATCAGGTACTCCATGTAGACGGTGCGGAACGGTCGCCACGTCGGGGTGGAGAACTCGCAGATCACCAGGCGTCCACCCGGCTTGAGGACGCGGCGGAGCTCACCGAGCGCATGATCGACGTCGTTGACGTTGCGGAGTCCGAAGGAGATGGTCGCGGCGTCGAACGACTCGTCGGCGAACGGCAGGTGCAGGGCGTCCGCGGCCACCTTGGGGACCTCGCGCGCAGCGCCCGCCCGCAGCATGCCGAGGGAGAAGTCGGCCGCTATGCAGGTGGCTCCGGACGCGCGGAGCTCCTCGGTGGACACGGCCGTGCCCGCCGCGAGATCGAGCACGACGTCGCGGGGGCGGAGCGCGAGGGCCCTGCGGGTGTTGCGGCGCCATCGGCGGTCCTGGCCGAACGACAGAACCGTGTTGGTGATGTCGTAGCGTTTGGCGACGCCGTCGAACATCTCGGCGACTTCGGACGGCTGCTTGTCCAGACCGGCGCGGTCTCCCCTGCTCATGCGTCGAGCTTAGACCGGCGAGAACGCCTGCCGATTTCGGCTACGCCGACCATGAGCACGATCACGATGATCCAGCCGGCGCCGATCACCGAGAGCGCCGGCGCGACCGACAGGGACGCGCCGCGACCCGCGGGGCGCGCGAGGGTGTCGGGGTCGGAGGCGTCGTAGTCGACGAGAATGCGCTGTCCGGTGGACAGCTGCGTCGGATAGAGCAGTCCGAGTTTCGGATTGCGGAGCACGCCGTCGGGCGTGACGAAGTTGACGGCGGCATGGAGTCGGTCGGCGGCGATGACCTCGGCGACGGCCGTGGCCCTGTTGGCGTCGATCTTGGCGTCGTTGCGGTAGGCGCCCGCGATGATGACCGCCCCGATGAGGGTGACGACGACGCCGAGTGCGGCGATGGTGAGCTGCACTCGGCGTTGCACGGTGGTCGTCATGAGATGTGAGGTTACCGGTCCGTAGCGAGGCGAGCGGAGATCCGGTCGTGAATGGGGCGGAGTCCGTCGCGGCTGGTCGCCACCTCAACGACCTCGATGCCACCGTCCGGTGCCGGCTCGGCGAGGACGGCGGGCAGTTCGTCGAGGCTCGCGCGACGGTGTCCGATGTGGAAGCCCGCGCAGAGCGCCGCGAGGTCGGTGCGGTGCGGTGTGCCGAAGACGCGCTCGTACACGCCGGTGTAGTCGCCGGTGTCGAAGCGGGGATCGCCCTGTTCGAGGAGGCTGAAGATACCGCCTCCGTCGTCGTTCGCCACGACGATCCGCAGATTGTGCGGGCGGGGTTCGGCCGGACCGATGAGGAGGCCGGTGGCGTCGTGGACGAAGGTGAGGTCGCCCATGAACGCGATGGTCCGCTGGTCGGGCGCGGCGTCCAGGGCGGCCCCGATCGCGGTGGCGTTGGTGCCGTCGATGCCCGCGACCCCCCGGTTGGACATGACGTGGACACCGTCGACGAGGCGTCCGGCCAGGGCCACGTCACGGACCGGATTGGAGGCTCCGACCACGAGCCGGTCGCCCAGTGCCGTGGCGGAGGCGACGGTGCGCGCGACGTGGAGTCCGGTGGTGACGTCGGTGGCGTCGAGTTCGGCGTCGACCGCGGCGACGACCCGCGCGTCGGCGGCGGCGGCCTCGGCGAGCCACTCCGGTCGCGGCGGTGCGGTCGGCTCCGCGCGGGTGCCGGTGGCACGCACGTTGCCGGACACGTCCGGCCAGCGCGGCCCAGTGGTGAGGGCGTACACGTCGACGGTCGGGTCGGCGAGAAGCCGCGAGACCGAGCGGTGCAGCGTCGGCCGACCACAGATGATCGCCTGCTGCGGCTTCAGATCTCGCAGCGCCAGCGGGTGCAGCGGGGTCTTCGGATGCGGAGCCGTGGGCTCGGCGACGGTCGGCAGGTCGGCGAGCGCCGGGTGGACGCCCGCACCGTGTCCGGAGACCACGACGGTGTCGCGGGACAGATCGATGTCCAGGCCGATGTCGAGGCGGCCGACGGGCGCGTACGTCCACGGCGCGCCGTCGGGCCGTCCCGCGAACCGGCCGTCGGCGACGTCCGCGAGGTCGGTGTACGGATCGTCGTTCGCATCAGGGACGAGGGGTTCGCGGAGCGGGATGTCGAACTGGACGGGACCGGCGTTGCCGGTGCGGGCCCCGCGCGCGGAGGCGAGCACGCGGCCGACCGCCGAGCGCCACTGCGAGTTGGTGTCGAGATCGCGTTCGGCGAGGCCGAGGCTGATGGTGGCACGGACCTGGGTGCCGAAGATGCCGAACTGTTCGACGGTCTGGTTCGCGCCTGACCCGAGCAGCTCGTACGGTCGGTTGGCGCTGACGACGACGAGGGGGACTCGCGCGTAGTTGGCTTCGAAGACGGCCGGGCTCATGTTCGCGACGGCGGTTCCGCTGGTCATCACGATGGGGACGGGCGTGGCCGAGGCCACGGCGAGGCCGAGTGCGAGGAATCCAGCCGAACGCTCGTCGATGCGGACGTGCAGGCGGAGTCGACCCTGCTGATGGGCGGCGTGCAGCGCGAAGGCGAGCGGAGCGTTGCGGGATCCCGGGCACAGGACGGCGTCGCGGACACCGCAGCGGATCATCTCGTCGACGATCACGCGGGCCTGCAGGGTGGACGGATTCATGGCTGACACACTATGCCGCGCGCTATACCGTCGGTTCATGAGCTTGTACTCCGAGAAGGTGCTGCCGAGGATCATCGCCAAGACCTGCGGGATGCCCGCGATGAACCCGCTGCGGCGCCGGGCCTGCGGGCCGTTGACGGGACGGGTCGTGGAGATCGGCTTCGGATCGGGTTTCAACGTCGGTCAGTACCCGGACGCGGTGACGGAAGTCGCGGCGGTGGAACCGAGCGATGCGGGGTGGAGGCTGGGTGCCGGACGAGTCGCCGGATCCGCGGTGCCCATCGAGCGGTCCGGACTCGACGGCCGGCGGCTCCCGTTCGACGACGACTCCTTCGACTCCGCGCTGTCGACGTTCACGCTGTGCACGATCCCCGATCTGCCCGCGGCCCTCGCCGAGTTGCGGCGCGTGGTGCGGCCCGGCGGGGTGTTCGCGTTCCTCGAACACGGGAGTGCGCCCGACGCCGACGTGCGCCGGTGGCAGCGGCGCCTCGAACCCCTCCAGAAACGCCTCGGCGGCGGATGTCACCTGACACGCGCCGTCCCGGCCGAGATCACAGCCGCCGGATGGCGTCTGGTCGAGGTCGACGCCTTCTACGCCGACCAGGCGCCCAAGACGATGGGAGCGTTCGTGATCGGCCGAGCCGTCTGACATACGAGGCCGTTCACCTCTCCCGCGCGGGCGGCCATCCCGACTAGGCTCGGGGTCATGAGTCGCGAATTCGACGTCGTCGTTTACGGAGCAACGGGTTTCGTCGGTGAACTGACCGCCGACTATCTCGCTCGGCACGCGCCGGAAGGCACCCGGATCGCGCTGGCGGGGCGGTCGGAGACCAAGCTGGCCGCGGTGCGGCGCCGCCTCGGCGAGAACGCCGCCGGATGGCCGTTGATCGTCGCCGACTCGGACTCTCCGGCGTCCCTCGACGCGATGTGCGCACGGACGCGGGTGGTGTGCACGACCGTCGGACCGTATCTGCGCTACGGCGAGAACCTCGTGGTCGCGGCGGCGACGGCGGGCACCGACTACGTCGACCTGACCGGCGAGGTCCCGTTCGTGCGGTACTCCATCGACAAGGCAGACGACACCGCCCGCGGAACCGGCGCTCGCATCGTCCACTCGTGCGGGTTCGACTCGGTGCCCTCCGACCTCGGCGCCTACCTGCTGCACAAGCAGATCAGCGACGACGGCGCGGGCGAGATGACCGACACCACCATGGTGCTGACGTCGATGCGCGGCGGAGCCTCGGGCGGCACCGTCGACTCGGTGCGAGTGATCGCCGACCAGGCCAAGGACGCGCAGACCCGCCGCCTGTTGCTGAACCCGCAGGCCCTGTCGGGCGGCGCGGGCGAGACGCCTCGCGCGGGCATCAACTCCGAACCGAGCGACATCTCTCCCGTCGACGCGCGCAAAGTGGATCCGTCGCTGCGCGGCACACTGGCGCCGTTCTTCATGGCGTCGTACAACACGCGGATCGTCCGTCGCTCCAACGCGCTGCGCGACGGCGCCTATGGCGATGCCTTCCGGTATCAGGAGACCATGGCCGTCGGCGGCGTGCCCGGGCTGTCGGCGGTGCTGGCCGGCGCCGTATCGGTCGGTACCGGACTCTTCCTCGGTGCCATGAGCATGCGTCCGACGCGCAAGGCGCTCGATCTGATTCTTCCCAAGCCCGGTCAGGGACCCACCGAGAAGTCACGGGAAGCAGGGCATTTCGTCACGCAGACGTTCACCCGCACCACGACCGGCCGACGCTATCGGTCGCAGATGCGTGCGCACGGCGACCCCGGATACAAGGCGACGGCGGTGATGCTCGGCGAGAGCGCGCTGGCGTTGGCCCTCGACCGCGACCGGCTCCCCGAGCGGTCCGGCGTCCTGACCCCGTCCGTTGCGATGGGCGACGTCCTCGTCGACCGTCTCCGCGCCGCGGGCTTCGTCGTCGAAGCGCACGAACTCGTCGACTGATGACCGACGTCGAGGCACTGCTCTCCGGCGACTGGTACGTCGACGGCCCCATCGTCCTCGGCGATCACGTCCGCATCGGTCCGTCGGCGAATCTCGCGACGGCACTGCACCCGATCGACGACCATCGACTCCGCCGGGAAGGCGCCGAGCGCACCGCCCCGATAGTCATCGGCGACAACTGCTGGCTGGGCTCGAACGTCACAGTCGGTGCCGGCGTCACGATCGGGCGGAACACCGTCGTCGGCGCGGGCAGCGTCGTGGTGCGCGATCTGCCCGATCATGTGGTGGCGGTGGGAGTGCCTGCGACGCCGATCCGGGAGCTCCCGGTCGAGAGCTGAAGCGGCGCCGCGGACCGGGCGAGCATCGTCCTCGGCGTGCGCCACACTCTTCCGCGGCTGACCGGGCTTCTACGGCTGACCGGGCTTCAGCTTGATGAACAGCGAGTCGAGGTCGGCGCACAGCCGGTCGCCGTCGTGCAGGGTGCCTTTGACGTACAGTTTGCGGTCGTCCTGCACGTCGACCCAGGTCCGGATCGTCAGCGGCTTGTTGAGCGGGGTCAGCGACCGGTAGTTCACCGTCAGGTACGCGGTGCGCGCGACGCCGCCCGTCTTGAGCGCGGACGCCATGCCGCCCAGGTCGTCGAACGCGACCGCGACGTGACCGCCGTGGGTCACGCCGTTGCCGCCCAGATGGAAGTCGCCGAAGGTCACCTCGGCTTCGACGCCGTCCGGACCGCCCGTGGTGATCACATACGGCGGCAGGGTGATGTTCCCGCGCGACGGCAGATCGATACGCGTTCCCGACGGGCTGGTCCACTCGTCGACGAGCATCGTGTCGAGCTTGGCGTTGAGTTTGCGCAGATCCTCGATGACCTCGTCGGCCAGCTCCGGAGTCGGCGACGCGTACCGCACCTTGCCCATGAACGCCCGAACCTGTTCGATCATCGCGCCGTAGCTCGGTCCGCCCCGCTCGGTGGTGATCGCCAGGTCTGCGCGGAAGCCTCCCTCGTGCGGCGAGTCATCGGTCGCCGGGATGTCCCACTCGTGCTTGGAGGTCTCCGTCATCGTCCCACCGTATCCGCAGCGCGAATCCGCAGACCGGTGACCCGGCGATAGGCTCGTGGACATGACAGATCCGAATACCGCCCCGTTCGATCCGACGCAGTGGAAGTCGGTGCCCGGCTTCGACGATCTCACCGACATCACCTATCACCGGCACGTCGGGCAGAGCCGCGCCGACGGGATCGTCCGGATCGCCTTCGACCGCCCCGAGGTGCGCAACGCGTTCCGGCCGCACACCGTCGACGAGCTGTACCGCACCCTCGACCACGCGCGTCGCTCCCCCGATGTCGGAACCGTCCTGCTGACCGGCAACGGACCGTCGCCCAAGGACGGCGGTTGGGCGTTCTGCAGCGGCGGCGACCAGCGCATCCGCGGCCGCAGCGGGTACCAGTACGCGACCAGCCACGACTCCGACGTCGAGGCGGCCACGGTCGACAGCGTCGACACCGCGCGTGTCAAGGCCGAGGGCGGTCGCCTGCACATCCTGGAGGTGCAGCGTCTGATCCGCACCATGCCGAAGGTCGTCATCGCCGTCGTCAACGGCTGGGCCGCGGGCGGCGGGCATTCGCTGCACGCCGTCGCCGACCTGACCCTCGCCTCACGCGAACACGCGCGATTCAAGCAGACCGACGCCGACGTGGGCAGCTTCGACGCCGGTTACGGCAGCGCCTACCTGGCCAAGCAGGTCGGGCAGAAGTTCGCGCGGGAGATCTTCTTCCTCGGCGAGGCGTACGACGCCGAGACCATGCACCGGATGGGTGCGGTGAATCGAGTGGTCGATCACTCCGAGCTGGAGAACACGGCGATCGAGTGGGGCCGCAAGATCAACTCGAAGTCGCCGACCGCCCAGCGCATGTTGAAGTTCGCATTCAACCTGACCGACGACGGTCTGATGGGGCAGCAGGTGTTCGCGGGCGAGGCGACGCGCCTGGCGTACATGACCGATGAGGCCGTCGAGGGTCGCGACGCGTTCCTGGGCAAACGCGACCCGAACTGGGACGACTACCCGTACTACTACTGATATACCGCTCCCACCTGTGTTTTCCGGCGTTGTCGGCCTCGTCGGTCCGCGGCGAGTCCGCTGCGGCTCGGCGACGGCCTCCATCGGTCCGTCCGCTCACACTCGACGGCTACCGC
This sequence comes from Gordonia humi, assembly GCF_014197435.1. NCBI lineage: Bacteria > Bacillati > Actinomycetota > Actinomycetes > Mycobacteriales > Gordoniaceae > Gordonia > Gordonia humi. The sequence continues at coordinate 1,460,120 of NZ_JACIFP010000001.1, read as the reverse complement.
TGAGTAGGGTCGAGGAACACCTCGCTTCCTCGACTAAGGCAGGACCCCATGACTCCGACACAGATCGCCCGCAAGCCACTGTTCTACGTGTTCTTGGCATCGTTATTCACACAGAACGCGATCGGCCTGCCCTATGTGGCGCGGAACGGCTGGCGTTCGACGGCCGACTTCTTCGTCGGCGACGTGTGGAAGACGGTCCCGGGCAAGTTCGCGATGGTCGACCTGACGTTCGTCGTGATCGGATTCCATGTGTGGGCGCTGGGCGAGGCTCGGCGGCTGGGCATGGTCCGCTGGTGGCTCGCAAGTGTCGTCCTGACGTTCGCGGTCGGGATCGCTACAGCCACCCCGTTCTTCCTGCTGGCCCGCGAGGCAGCGGTCGAACGGCAGAGCACCGAGGCCGCCGTCACCGCGTAGTGCCGTCGCACGCACGCACGCGACGGAAGATGTGGGACGTGGCAGTCAGTCCGCGGCAGCTCCACGACCCGCCGTCGCCCGCCGACGCCTGCGACGTTGTGACCTGGCTGGACTCGACCCGTCACACGCGAGCAGCGACCGTGAACGCCCGGGTCGTCGTTCCCGCACTGCTACTGCTGTTACTGCTACTGCTGTGACTACTGGCGGAGCTGGTCACCGAGCGAGACGACCATCGCGCCGACCGCGAATTTCGGTTTGACGTTCATGTCGAGCGACTCCCGGCACTCGAGGACCGCCTCGATGCACGCGAGGAGCTTCTCCGGCGAGGCGTAGCGCGCCATGCCGTCGATGAGATCGTCCTCCTTGTCCGGGTGCATGAGCGTCACGCGAGCTCCCAGCGAACGCGACAGCGCGTCCCGGAACAGGGCGGCGAGATCGACGAGAGCGCGGTCGAGGACATCGCGCATCATGCGCGTACGGCGCGACTTCTGCTGTTTCTCGAGTTCTTTCACCGCGCCGGCCGTACCGCGCGGCGGGCGGGCGGTGCCCTTGCCGGTGCCGCCCGCGCCCAGAGCCGTCATCAGCTCCTCGGTCTCGGCCGCGTCGATCTCGGCACTGATCGCGGTGGCGGTCTCGGTCGCGGTCTTCACGAGCGTGTCCGCGGCCGCGAACGCGGTCGACTCGCGGGTCGCCGCCCGCGCCAGACTCAGCGCCTGCTCCCGCTGCTGCCGCGACTGCGGATCGGTCGCCAGACGCTTGGCGCGTCCGACGTGACCGCCTGACACCGATGCCGCCCACCGCGCCGGTTCGGGGTCGATGCCGTCCCGCTCGATCAGCACCTGCGCGATCTGCTCGCTCGACGGCGCGGTCAACGCCACATGGCGGCAGCGGGACCTCAGGGTGATCGCGATGTCCTCCGGTGCCACCGACGGTGCGCACAGTAGGAACAGGGTCCGCTCCGGCGGTTCCTCGACCGATTTCAGGAGGGCGTTGGCACCGTTCTCCGTGAGCCGGTCGGCGTCCTCGACGATGACGATCTGCCACCGGCCGGTGGTCGGCCTCCGTGCCGCGAGCGAGACGATGTCGCGGATCTGACGCACCGAGATCGACAGTCCCTCCGGCTGGATGTGTCGGACGTCGCCGTGCGTACCGCCCATCACCGTCGTGCAGGCGCGGCACTCCCCGCACCCGACCTCCTCGGGCGAGGTGCATTCCAGCGCGGCCGCGAACGCCGTCGCCGCGACCGATCGGCCGCTGCCCGGCGGGCCGGTGAACAACCAGGCATGGGTCATCGACTCGCGCACGCCGACCGGCAGCTCGTCCACCGGGTCGTCGGCGAACATCGAGACGGCGCCGTCGTCCGCCTCGTCGATCCGCGCCGCAACGGCCCGCGCCGAACGCGCAGCGTCGCGCAACTCACCGGCCAGCAGCTCCTGCCCGATCATCCGGTCGAAGACATTAGTCACATCCGCCAGCCTAAGCCCCTGTTCAGACGATCGCCCATCGGCAACCCGTTTAACAATTGCAAGCAGGCGGCTACCGTGGACTCGTGGTAGCAAGACGGTTCGGGCTCGCCAGACTGGCGCATACCCTGCGCTGGCTGTCGCACACTCCGTGGCCGATCCTTGCCCTCGACCTGTTGCGCGCCAACTTGATCGGCGCGTTGTTCACGTTCGCATTCCTCCGGTGGGGTATGCCTCCGGCCGACTCGTTCTCCATCAGCGACGCGGACGCCTACAACCAGCTCGCCTTCGGCGTGTACCTCGTGATCGCCGTACTCGTCGGAATGTACGTCGTGACCCGGCTCAGCCTTCCGGTCCTGATCTGGCACCGACGCAGATCCCGGGCCGACGACGCCGCCGCACGACGCCGCGCCCTCCAGCTGCCTACGCTCCTGAGCATCGTCAATCTCGCGTTGTGGACGGTCGGCGGCGTCCTCCTGTCGTTGATCAACTGGGTGACGACCTCCGGCAAGGACGCCATCCTCGTCGCTCTCGCCAGCCTGGTCGGCGCACTGGTCACCGGTGTGCTCTCGTTCATGCAGTCCGAACGCGTGCTGCGCCCGATCACCGTCGCAGCCATGGCGAACGATCCCGACAGCGTCCACGCGCCGGGCATCACGACCCGGATCAGCTCGTTCTGGGGTGTGACGGTGGCCGTTCCCATGCTGGTGATCATCGCCCTGATCACCCTGCAGCGGCTGGAGTTCATCGACACCGACGCCGAGGGGCTGCAGCGTCCCATCTTGTGGATGGCGTCGGCGTCGCTCGTATTCGGGTTGTTGGCGATCACGAGGCTGGTCGGTTCGATCACCGACCCGATCAAGCAGCTCCGGCTGGCCCTGGCCCAGGTTCGGGCGGGCAACTTGAATGTGGCCGTGAAGGTGTACGACGGCAACGATCTCGGCGCACTGCAGGCCGGGTTCAACGACATGGTCTCCGATGTCCGAGAACGGCAGGAACTGCGGAACCTGTTCGGCCGTTACGTCGGCGAGGACGTGGCTCGCCGTGCCATCGAGACCGGCACCGAACTCGGCGGCGAGGAACGCTATGTCGGCGTGCTGTTCGTGGACATCGTCGGGTCCACCCGGCTGGCCGTGAACCGACCGCCGCGCGAAGTGGTGGGGCTGCTCAACGAGTTCTTCCAGATCGTCGTCGAGGTGGTGGGACGGCACGGCGGCTTCGTCAACAAGTTCCAGGGCGACGCGGCGCTGGCGATCTTCGGCGCTCCGCTCGACCAGGAGGACTTCGCCGGGGCCGCCCTCGCCGCCGCACGCGAACTGCGCGTGGAACTCGATCGACGCCTCGGCGATGTGGACATGGGCATCGGAGTGTCCGCGGGCAAGGCCGTCGCCGGGCACATCGGTGCGCAGCAGCGGCTGGAGTACACGGTGATCGGCGACCCGGTGAACGAGGCCGCCCGCCTCACCGAACTCGCGAAGGACGAGGCCACTCGCGTCCTCGGGTCGGCACGGGCGACCTTCCTCGCGAGCGACGCCGAGGCCGCGCACTGGGCGATCGGCGAAGGCGTCGAACTCCGCGGCCGGGGCATCGAGACCCTCCTGGCTCGCCCCGACATCGACGTGAACTCGCCGACGTCGACGTCGCCGCTCCCGGTGATCGTGCGCCCCGAGTCCGAGGACTGAGCTCGGCCCTCGCATCGTCGCGCGGATCGATGTCGCTGTTCCACGACGCAGATCTGCTCCCGCTCCGCGTGTAACGCGAGGCGGGAGCAGATCACGCTCGACAGCGCGTCGGTCGCCAGGTCAGTCGGTCTTCTTCGGCGCGGCCTTCTTCGCGGTGGTCTTCTTGGCCGCGGTGGTCTTCTTGGCCGCCGTACTCTTCTTCGCCGCGGTGGTCTTCTTCGCGGTGGTCTTCTTGGCTGCCGTGGTCTTCTTCGCCGCCGTGGTCGTGGCTGCCGTCTTCTTCGCCGTGGTCTTCTTGGCGGTCTTCTTCGCAGCCTTCTTGGCCGGCCCGCGAGCACGACGGTCGGCGAGCAGCTCCATCGCACGCTCCGGCGTGATCGACGCGACCTCGTCGCCCTTGCGCAGGCTGGCGTTGGTCTCGCCGTCGGTCACATACGGGCCGAAACGGCCGTCCTTGATGACCATGGCGCCGCCGCTGACGTCATCGTTCTTCCCGAGCTCGCGCAGCGGCGGCGCGGCGGCCGCACGACCGCGACGCTTCGGCTCGGAGTAGATCTTGAGCGCCTCGTCGAGCGTCACCGAGAACAACTGGTCCTCGGAGGTCAGCGAGCGCGAATCGGTCCCCTTCTTCAGGTACGGCCCGTATCGGCCGTTCTGAGCGGTGATCTCCTCGTTCGACGCCGGGTCCACCCCCACCACGCGCGGCAGCGACAGGAGCTTGAGCGCATCGTCGAGGGTGACGGTCGAGATGTCCATCGACTTGAACAGCGAACCGGTGCGCGGCTTCGGGCCCGCCTTCTTCGCAGCCTTCTTGGCCGTCTTCTTCACGGTCTTCTTGGCGGTCTCGGTCGAGGTCGCCGTGGCGACACCGCCGGACGGCACGTCGTCGAGCGAGACGACACCACCGGTGGGAAGCTCCCCGCCGTCGCGCGGGGTGGGCCCCGCCGGAATCGTCGGCACGGGTGCGCCGTCGCCGTCGTCGTCGGGTTCCTCCGGAAGGATCTCGGTGACGTACGGACCGAATCGTCCTTCTTTGGCGACGATGCGGTGACCGGTCACCGGATCCACACCGAGCTCGCGGCCCTCCTGCGGGGTCTCGAAGAGCTTCTCGGCCACTTCGAGGGTCAGCTCGTCGGGGGTCATGTCCGACGGCAGATTCGCGCGCTTGAGGTCGGGTTCGGCATCGGGTCCGGCGACGTTGCGCTCGAGATACGGGCCGTACCGTCCGACACGCACGACGATGGGTCGCCCCTGCGAGTCGTCGAACAGCTTGATCGAGTTCACCTCGCGGGCGTCGATGCCCTCCAGATTGACGCCGACGAGCTTCTTGAGTCCGCCAGCCCGCGCGATGGCGCCCGCCGCGTCCTTGTCGGTCGTCTCAGGGGCGGTCTCGGCGTCGTCGCCGAAGTAGAACTCGGTGAGCCAACTGACCCGATTCTGGTTGCCGTTGGCGATCTGGTCGAGGTCGTCTTCCAGGGATGCGGTGAAGTCGTAGTCGACGAGGCTGTTGAAGTAGCCCTCCAACAGACCGACGACGGCGAACGCGATCCACGACGGGACCAGCGCATTGCCCTTCTTGATGACGTATCCGCGGTCCTGGATGGTGCCGATGATCGACGCGTACGTCGACGGCCGGCCGATGCCGAGCTCTTCGAGGACCTTGACCAGCGACGCCTCGGTGTACCGGGCCGGCGGATTGGTCGAATGCCCGTCGGCGACGAGGGACTCGGCGGTCAGCGACTGGCCCTCGACCAGGTTCGGCAGACGACTCTCGGCGTCGTCGGCCTGACCTCCGGCGAGGTCGTCGACGGTCTCGACGTACGCCGACAGGAAGCCGGGAAAGGTGATGGTGCGGCCGGACGAGGAGAACGTGACCTCTTCGCCGGTCGCCGCCCGGCCGCCGATCTTCAAGCTCATCGTGGTGCCGCGGGCGTCGGCCATCTGCGAGGCGACCGTGCGCTGCCAGATCAGCTCGTACAGGCGGAACTCGTCGGTGTCGAGCGCGGAGGCGACCTGACCGGGGGTGCGGAAGGTCTCGCCCGCGGGGCGGATCGCCTCGTGGGCCTCCTGCGCGTTCTTCACCTTGCGGTTGTACTGACGCGGCGTCGCGTGAACGAACTTGTCGCCGTACAGGTCTCGAGCCTGTGCGCGAGCGGCGTTGATGGCCGACTCCGACAGCGTCGTCGAGTCGGTTCGCATATAGGTGATGTAGCCGTTCTCGTACAGGCGCTGCGCGATCCGCATGGTGCGATCGGAGGTGAAACGCAGTTTGCGACCGGCCTCCTGCTGCAGCGTCGAGGTCATGAACGGCGCATACGGGCGACGCGTGTACGGCTTCTCCTCGACCGAGGTGACGGTGAGTGCGGCGCCTTCGAGCCCCGCCGCGAGCGCGGTGGCACGGGCGCTGTCGAGGACGGTGACACCCGCGCCCTTCTTGAGCCTGCCGTCGGAACCGAAGTCGCGGCCGGTGGCGACTCGGTCGTCGTTCACACTCACCAGACGCGATGAGAAGGTGCGCGGTCTGGCGTCGGCGCCCGCGTCCATCGTCGCGGCGATGTCCCAGTAGTCGGCGGACACGAACGCCATCCGCTCACGTTCACGCTCGACGATGACGCGCGTGGCGACCGACTGGACACGGCCCGCCGACAGCTTCGGCATGACCTTCTTCCACAGGACCGGCGACACCTCGTAGCCGTACAGGCGGTCGAGGATGCGTCGGGTCTCCTGGGCGTCCACCAGGTCGATGTCGAGGTCGCGCGGGTTCTCGGCGGCGGCGATGATCGCGGGTTCGGTGATCTCGTGGAACACCATGCGCTTGACCGGGATCTTCGGCTTCAAGGTCTCCAGGAGATGCCAGGCGATGGCCTCACCCTCGCGGTCACCGTCCGTCGCGAGGTAGAGCTCGTCCACGTCGCGCATCAGCGCGCGCAGTTCCGAGACCGTCGACTTCTTGTCCGCGGACACCACGTACAGCGGTTCGAAGCCGTCGTCGACGTTCACACCGAGGCGGGCCCACGGCTGCCCCTTGTACTTGGCGGGCACGTCAGCGGCTCCGCGCGGAAGGTCCCGAATGTGTCCACGTGACGATTCGACGACGTAGTTCGCGCCGAGGTACCCCGCGATCTTGCGCGCTTTAGTCGGCGACTCGACGATGACGAGTCGACGGATAGCGGGGTTAGCACTGTCAGTGGCGGCCACGTAGCGAGCCCTTCGGTCCGGTGTTCTGGTGTTGGATGCCGTTGTACCTTATATACGGTGTCGTTTGCACTCCACCCCGGCTAACGGACCGAACGCTCCGGTTGTTCCCGAGCGAGTCAGGGACCGGGCCACACCCGGTCGGGGGCCGCGTCCGGCGCCGCACCGATGGTCTCGGCCAGTCGAGTCAGACGTTTGCGGCCGGACACGCGCAGCGCCGGATGACTGCCGCGCGCGCCGATCAGAGTGGGGGCGACACCGACGCGCATCAACGCGGTCGCCAGTGGCGCATGGGTCTCGGGGGCGCTCGGGTCCAGTCTGAGCAGATAGTGCGGACCGTCGCAGTGACCGGCGGCGAGCACCCAGAGCCGCAACGCACGGGCACTCGGGGTCCAGCCGTCGGGGACCGATTTCACCGCACCGGTCGACCACCGACGGTGCAGCGCGGTGATCCGCGGATTCGCTTCGGTTCGGGCGATGGGCGACCCCTCGTCTGATGCGAGGGTCTCCGCGTCGAGTCCGGTGGTCCGGATGTCGGCGGCGATCTCGTCGGCGCGCCACTGCGCGCTCACCACGACGGACACCCGTGCGCCCAGGCTCGTGTGAACCGACTGGCCCTGCGCGGCGAGGAGACCCGCGAGATCATCGATCACGGGGTCTTCGGTGTCCGCGGAGAACAACGACATCTGGCTCACACGTCGATCTTACTGTGCCACAACGCGACACTCCCGGCCCCGCCGAAGCGGGACCGGGAGTGTTCTCTAGAAGTCTGTGACGTCCTGTGCAGGACGTGCGAAATCAGACTGCGCGGACGCCGGTGGCCTGCGGGCCCTTGGTGCCCTGGCCGACCTCGAACTCCACGCGCTGGTTCTCTTCGAGGGTGCGGAAGCCGTTGCCCTGAATCTCCGAGTAGTGGACGAACACGTCGTCGTTACCCTCGTCAGGCGCGATGAAGCCGAAGCCCTTCTCCGCGTTGAACCACTTCACAGTGCCCTGTGCCATTTACTGCATTCCTAACTTTTCATTCTCCCGCCGTGGAGCGTCCTCGACGGGGGTCTGTTCCGACCGCTATACCTCAACTAGACCCCGCCGGATGGCGGTGGAACCGACTGCAGTACCACGCTCGCAACGAACTCCGTCCTTGAAACGGAGTGTGCGACCGTGTTCAGCTAACCATGTTTCCGGCCGTGGCGATACTTTTAGGCACTCACGAATCCAATTCGTTGCAATCGGCCACCCGATCGCAACGAGGGTAAGCTGACTTACTCATCCCGAACACCCTGGAGCGACGCCGATGCAGCATGCCACCTACGGCAGCGAACTGCTCGGCAGAACCCTCGCCGGAACCGACGCCGACGAGACTTCCCCACTCACCCATATGGCTGTGATCCCCACGCGCACAGCCGAGTTCGCCGATTGGCCGGCGTGGGTCGATCCGCGGGTGCGCGACGCCTTTCGGGAGCGCGGGCTCGCCGCGCCGTGGCGGCACCAGGTGGAGGCAGCCGATCACGCGTACGCCGGACGCCACGTGTGCGTATGCACGGGCACCGCGTCGGGAAAGTCACTCGCGTACCAACTCCCGATCCTCACCACGTTCGCCCAGGATCCGAATGCGACCGCCCTGTACCTGTCCCCCACCAAGGCGCTCGGCGCCGATCAGCTCCGCGCCGCCGCGCAGATCGTCGCCGACATCCCGTCACTGCGACATCTGCAGCCGAGCGCGTACGACGGCGACACCGACACCGAGCTCCGTCGGTGGGCCCGGATGCATTCGCGATGGATCTTCACCAACCCGGACATGCTGCACGTCGGGATCTGCTCGTCGCACGCCAAATGGCGCCAGTTCTTCGCCAGGCTGAAGTACATCGTCGTCGACGAGTGCCACCACTATCGCGGCGTGTTCGGCTCGCACACCGCGCTCGTCCTGCAACGGACGCTGCGGATCGCACGACGCTACGGCGCCGACCCGGTCGTCATCGGCGCGAGCGCGACCGTGTCCAATCCCGCGCAGGCGCTGTCACGATTGATCGGCGACGACGTCGTCGCCGTCACCGACGACACGTCGCCGCACGGCGAGCGCACCGTCGCCATGTGGGAGCCCGGCTTCGTCGACGGCGGCGCCGACGAGGGCGAACACGGTGAGAACGGCGCACCCGTCCGACGCGCCGCGGGAGCCGAGGCCGCACGACTGCTCGCCGACTTCGTGATCGAGGGCGCCCGCACCCTGTGCTTCGTGCGGTCGCGGCGCGGCGTCGAAGTGACCGCGGTCAAGGCAAAGCAACTGCTGGCCGAGTCGGCGCCCGAACTGGTCGACCGCGTCGCCGCCTACCGCGCCGGTTATCTGGCCGACGATCGTCGCAAGCTCGAACGCGCCCTCTCCGACGGCGAACTGCTCGGTGTCGCGACCACCAACGCCCTCGAACTCGGCGTCGACATCAGCGGCCTGGACGCCGTCGTCGTGGCCGGATATCCGGGGACCGTCGCCTCGTTCTGGCAGCAGGCGGGCCGGGCCGGCCGACGCGGCGAGGGCTCGCTGGTGGTGATGGTGGCCCGCGACGATCCGCTCGACACCTATCTGGTGCATCATCCCGCGTCGCTGCTGGAACGCCCCGTCGAGGCGACCGTCACCGATCCGGCGAACCCGTACGTCCTCGGACCGCATCTGCTGTGCGCGGCCACCGAGTTCCCGATCTCCGACGACGAGGCACACGCCTGGCGGGCCGTCGACGTGATCGGCGAGCTGGTGGCCGACGGGCATCTCAAACGACGCCGGGCCGGCTGGTACCCGGCGCCGGGCCTGGACCCCCACGGCGACATCGACATCCGCGGCGGCATCGGCGGACAGGTCCTGATCGTGGACACCACGACGTCGCAGTTGTTGGGCACCGTGGACACCTCTCGCGCGATGACGTCGGTGTTCCCGGGCGCCGTCCATCTGCACCAGGGTGTGAGCTACGTGGTCGACGAACTCGACCTGGACCAGGGACTGGCCCTCGCGCACCCGGAGGAGCCGGACTGGACCACGTCACCGCGCGAGGTCAGCGAAGTGGTCATCGACCGGGTCGTCGCCCAGCGCACGTTCGGCCCGCTGACCGTCGGGTTCGCCGAGGTGACCGTCACCAGTCAGGTGGTCGGATTCCTCCGCAAGGCCCTCTCCGGCGAGATCCTCGACCAGGTCCCCCTCGACCTCCCCGAAGAGCAGTTGTCCACGCGCGCTGTGATGTACACGGTGGACCCCGACGCGATGGTGGACGCCGGGATCGCCCCCGACAAGTTCCCGGGCGCCCTGCACGCCGCGGAACACGCCGCGATCGGCATGCTCGGGTTGGTCGCCACCTGCGATCGGTGGGACATCGGCGGGCTGTCCACCGACATGCATCCGCAGACGTCGCTGCCGACCGTGTTCGTCTACGACGGATTCCCCGGCGGTGCGGGCTTCGCCGAACGCGGCCACGAGGCGTTCGCCGACTGGATCGCCGCCACCGACGAGGCCGTCTCGTCGTGCGCCTGCAGCAGCGGCTGCCCGTCGTGCGTGCAGTCGCCCAAGTGCGGCAACGGCAACGAGCCGCTCGACAAGGAGCACGCGATCACCCTGCTCCGGCTGATCGGGCGACACTACGACGCATGACGGGGCACGTCCCGGTGTTCACGGTCCGATCGGCCCGGCCCGCGCAACACCCGTCGCATCACGGACACCGAGCCCGCCCAACCGAACACGCACCGCCACCTGCACGACGACGTCCTGCCCGTCGATCCGGCAGTCGACGATCGACGGTGCTCCGTCCTGCGAGGCGACGCGCTCGCGTGCCGCGGCGCACGCGTCTCCGGCCACCGACACGTGCACGGAGGCGGCGGCCAGGGCCGCGAGATCGGCCGCGCTCTGCGCTCGATGGCGGGCGACGACGGCCGCCCCGACATACAGAACGGCGACGAGGACGGTCGCCAGCGCCGCGATGACAGCCGCACCGGCGACCGTCGCGAAACCGCGATCATCACGGAGTCTCACCGGACACACCATTCGGTTCGGCAGCGGCGACGGCCCTCGCCGACACGGTCAGCATCGGCACCATGGGTACCTCCGCGGACACGGTCACGGTGATCGACTCCCCTCCTGTCGTCACCGTGATCCGCGCTCCACCCGGCGCCACCGACCGGCCGATCTCCGAGGCCGACGAGTCGCCCGCCGCTGCGAGACGGGCCACCTCGCGTGCCGCGTCCGTGCACCGGATCTGAGTGATCACCCCCGTCACCGCACCGATGCCGACGACGAGGAACATAGTGATCGCGGCGAGCGCGAACGCCGCCTCGACGGTCACCATTCCCCGCTCGTCCCGCAGCAGCCGGCTCATCACGTCACCGGGTGACGGTGTTGAGCGCCCGGGTGATGATCCCGGTCAGCGCCGACAGGATGTTGTCTCCGCTGATGATCGTGTAGAGCAGCGCGCCGAACGCCGCGGCGGCGACCGTCCCCACCGCGTACTCGACGAATTCGTATTCATACCATGCTCACTGCGCCCCCAACACATGATCAAGCTGGTGATTACGGACCTCTGGTCCGCCATTGACCGCACATCAAGTGCGTTCGCGGCCTGCATGCCCTCGCGACACTGCCGTCGATCTTGGCCTACGGAGAGTGCGCCCGGCATTCGCAGGTCTCGGCGGACAGGGTCCACTGCCAACCTGGCAGGCCCAAACAGCTGTTGTTCAGACAGTCCCGTGTGGTTACGCGAGAGCCAGGAAGAGCTTCTCTAGCTTCTGTTGGTCGACGTTTTCGGGGCCTTCTGTGGCGATGCAGTATTGCAGTCCGGTGGCGACGAGGGCGTAGCCGCTGCGTGCGAGAGCTTTGTTGACGGCAGCAAGCTGGGTAAGGACGTCTTCACATTCTTGACCGTCTTCGAGCATCTTGATGACGGTGGCTAGGTGCCCGTGTGCACGTTTGAGCCTGGTGACGATCGGTTTGGCGGCCTGCTCTGGAATCTTCACAGGGCACCGCCGTCGGGGAGTTCGTCAAGCATCGCTGTGAGCAGTTGCCGAGCCTCGGTAGCGGTGGCTGCTAGTGCCGCGGTGCCGGTGAATTCGGGCATCACGTCGGGGTTCATGATCTCGACAAGCGAACCAGCGTCGTGGGCGGTAATGACGACATTGCACGGCAGCAGCGCGGCCACTCGCGGATCTGCCTGCAGTGCTTGATACGCCAGTTGTGGTCGGCACGCTCCGAGGATCAATTTCGGCTCGGTGTCTACACCGAGTTTCGATTTGAGCGTTGCCGCGATATCGATCTCGGTCAGGACCCCAAAACCTGCTCGTGTCAATCCTGCCCGCACATCGGCCACAGCTTGCGCATAGGGCGTCCGCAGCGTGCGAACCATCGTGAAATCGTTCATAGCCTACTTCCTCACATTGTCGGAACTCGATGGAACCAGTATTGCATAACCCCATAGGGGGATGTTAGCTTCAGGGCGGAAGCATCCCCATGGGGGGTTCGTTTGAGGGTTAGTTCAAGGAGCGAGTGACGACATGCCAGAGACGGCAAGGGGTACATCGGAACTGAGGGACGGGAGGACACGGGCGCCGCTGACGGGCCTGCTGGGGCGCCTGGGCGTCTGGGTCAGTGGACATGGCCGGGTCGTCATCGCTGTGTGGGTGCTGTTGGTTATCGGCCTCGGTTCTTTCGCGCCGTTCGTAGAGAAGAATCTCTCCGGTGCGGGGTGGCAGGCCGACGGTTCGCAATCGGTACAGGTGCGGGAGTTGGCGCAGAAGCACTTTGGCGGCAACGCTAGTCATGCGATTCAGGTGGTCGTACACGACGATACGGGGCCATTGACCGAAGGCCAGGGTCCGCAGGTCCTTGCCCGGGTGACTTCCACCCTGGAGGATGACCCGAGGATCGCTGAGGTCATCGCTGCGCAGCCGGGGGCGACACTGAGCTCAGACGGCAAGACCGCGATCATCCTTGCTGGCGCAGGCGCAGACACTAATGAGATGGTCCGTGCCGCAAACGACCTCAAGGGCCCATTGAGCGCGTTGTCCACCGACAGCGTGTCGGTGAACCCGACCGGCTCTTCGGTTCTGTGGTCGGACTTCAACGCGGCCAACCTCAAGGCAATGCTCACCTCGGAGATGCTGTCGTGGCCTATCACGCTGGCGATCCTGGTGATCGCATTCGGAACCCTGGTCGCCGCCGGCCTACCCTTGCTGCTGACGCTAGCGGGGCTAATAGCCTCAGCCGGAGCGCTCGTGCTCATCAATGAGGTCGTGCCGGTCTCGATATGGGCAATGAATTTCGCGATGATGTTCTCGCTGGCCTTGGGCATCGACTACGCGCTGTTCCTGGTGGTCCGGTATCGAGCCGCACGGTTCGGACAAGGGGCATCGCCAAAAGAAGCGATCACGCAGACTATGAACACTGCCGGTAAAGCGGTGTTGCTATCTGCAGCGACCGTATTGATCTCGTTATCTGCAGTAATGTTGGTTCCCTCGCCGTCGTTTCGTTCGATGGCCGGCGGAATCATGCTGTCGGTGGTATTCGTCCTCGCGGCAACGCTAACTTTGCTGCCGCTAGTGTTGGTCAAGCTTGACAAGCGGATCAATGCGATCGCGTTACCGTGGGCCCGGACCGGACAACACCACTCGCCGGCCTTCGAACGTTGGGGCCAGCGACTGTGGAAGCGTCCGTATGCGTGGGGCGCTGTCGCGCTGGCGATCCTGATTGCACTGTCAGTCCCGCTGGCGGGACTGAAGACGGCGATGCCGTCAATCACTGTGCTGCCCTCCGACGCTCACGCTCGGGTCGGCTACGACCAGGTCAAGGATGCCTTCGGTCCCGGCGCACCCGGAACGCTACAAGTCATCACCCCTTCCTCGTCCGCAGCACAGACACACCAGGTACTTGACGCGGATCCCGGGATTGCCGGGGCGATGCCGCCCATCGCAGCAACCGACGAGAGCGGGCTGTCACTCATCTCGTCGGTACCGACAGTTGATCCCTCCGATCCGAGCCTGGCGAGCACCATCGACCGGCTCCGCACCCAGTTGCCCGACGGCACGTTGGTCGGCGGCGCAGCAGTGGAGAACCTTGACCTTAAGACGCAGTTGGACACATCCACACCGATCGTGATCACGGTCGTGCTACTCCTAGGATTCGCGCTATTACTGGTCGCTCTTCGCGCACCCCTAATCGCTCTGATCGGCACAGTGGTGAGCCTGCTGTCCACTGCGGCTGCGTTCGGCGTCGCCCGCCTGGTTTTCCAGGACGGTATCGGCGCAAACCTATTCGGGTTCGAGTCGCAGGGATTCCTCGACGCGTGGGCGCCAGTCTTCTTCTTCGCCATGATCTTTGCCATCGCCATGGATTACACCGTTTTCCTACTCTCATCAGCCAAGGAACACTGGGAACGTTCTGGGGATCCGAAAGAAGCGATGATCGGAGCTGTCGCGCATTCGGGCCGCGTCATCTTCGCCGCCGGGGGTGTGATGGTCGCAGTGTTCTTTACCTTCGCCTTGTCCGGACCGCTTCCTCCGAAAGAGATGGGCGTCATCCTCGGTGTCGCGGTCCTCCTCGACACCTTCCTCGTCCGACTAGTCCTGCTCCCCGTCGCACTACGCCTTGCAGGACGCGCTGCCTGGGCCTGTCCTGCGTGGCTCAGCAAGATACTGCCGAACATTAGCTTCGCCCACGACTAGACAACAACCCACACGAAGGAGCATCAAGATGACCGATAAGCCCGAGACCACGCTGCGCAACCGCCCCACAGAATCTGGAGCCGCAACCCTTCGACAGTTGCAGCCACAACACCGTGACCTCCGCAAAGCGATCCCGGAGGTCTACGCAGGCTTCGGAGCACTAGGTACAGCAGCCTTTACTGACGGTGCGCTAGACCGCAAAACAAAAGAACTCATCGCCTTCGCTATTGGAGTCGTCGAAGGATGCGACGGCTGCATCGCCTCCCACGGCCAAGCCGCAGCACACGCTGGCGCAACGAACCAGGAAGCAGCCGAAGCAATCGGCGTGACATTCCTCATGCATGGCGGGCCCGCAACTATCCACGGCGCCCGCGCCTACGAAGTCTTCCGCGGATTCACCAACACCGATCAATAACAGCCAAGGAGCGCGTCAAGCAATGTGTCACGCCACCCGATGCCTCACCTGCGGAAAAACCACCTGGTCAGGATGCGGCCGCCACGTAGAAGCAGTCCAACGTACCGTCGCACCCGAAAACTGGTGCCCAGGACACCCCGACGACGCTGGTGTTCGCCACAAACGGCGCTGGTTCTGACTCTCAAGAAACCTTCACAGACAACACACGAGATAACGCTCACATGAAAGCGCTCACCATCCGGCAAAGCCGTCCTACTCCTCGCCGGAGCAATGAACCTCGTCGGAGTCACCCTCAGCGTTACCGTCTCTGGGTGGTGGGCCTTACTATCGGCTTTTGTCTCCGTGAATCTGATCCAATCAAGCATCACAGGATTCCGTCCCGCAGCCGAGCTCTTCAAACGACTCGGAATACAGTCGCGGCCAGCGTTCTAGAGCAAGCCTCAAAATGGCAAGCGATATGAAGGAACATGACTGGTAGCCCCAAAGGGGGGAGGATTATCCACCGTTAATCAGACGGCCTTCGAGGCCAGGCAGTAGCAGCCGTGCGTACTCCACTAACTATAATTAATACCGCTCCCACAGCTTGCTGACCAGCACGTTCGTTCTACTCGGCCGGATCTTCACTTTCCCTGCGAGTAATGGAAAGCCGATGTCTACTGACCCTATGGACGATGACAACGACCTCACCGACTCCGAGGTTGACGCCGAGTTCGAGCGCACCTCGCACATCGGGCATGCGATCAATGTCCTCGCCCAGGCCGAGGACGCGGTGGCCGCGGTGGACGAGCTGCCGCCCAACGTCAAAGCGAGATTGGATCAGATCCTGCGCGACGTCCTCGACGGGTAAATAGTTGCGCATACGCAACCTTTTGGCGTTCTTATATATGAGGGCACGGTCGGCGCAGCCGCCGACAGGTCTACCCCTCGTGAACACCCATCACCGAGGAGGACCCATGCCTACCACCACCGTCCCGCTGACCATCCGCGTCGACAACGACTACGCCCACGGCCCGAGTTTCTGCCACCTGCTCCACGTCGACGTGCCCGTCCCCGCCGTCGGCGAGGACATCACCGGTTGGATGATGTCCGTCCTCTTCCCCTACACGGGCGAGGGGTCTGACTATGCCGACATGGACGCCATCTATTCGGTCCAGATCATCGACGCCCCAGTCGAATTCGACCACATCCTAGGTCTGGCCGTCTCCGCGATGGGATAGCCAACCAGGCGGCAGAGCCGCCCACGAATCAACCCTTGAACATCAGCTTTCAAGGGAGGGACCGCTCATGACCGCTACGCTCACCGACCCCTGGATCGAGCGCCAGATCACCGCCGGTCGACTGGCTCCCGGCGCCCGCGGCATGAGCCGCACCGAGGCCGCTGACCAGCACAACGCCGCCAACGCGCTCACCCCCACCGACCACGACTACCTGTACAGCCCTGGCCAGGCCCAGCGAGCCGCGCTCGCAGCGCTGTCGATGGTCGGCTTCGACCTGCCGTCGGGCACCCGCATCGTCCTGACCGACCGCGTGGCTGGCCAGTGCGGCAACGCCTACCGGGCCAACCTCGGCCAGATCGAGGCCGCGGTCGAGGAGCACCGACTGGCCACCGGCGAGGCCATCAGCGCCGACGCCCTACTGAACGCCCTGCCGTGGGACTGAGAGGACTGACCATGACCACCACCGTCACCACCAACACCCCTCGTATCTGGGCCGGATGTGAAAGCTGCTACTCGAACGGCCGCCTCGTCGGCGTGTGGGTCGACGCCGTGTACGCCGCGGATCTCACCGCCGAACAGATCCACGCCGGCTCCGGTGTGGACCCCGCCGCCGAGGGCTGCGAGGAGTTCGTCTGCATGGACACTGACGGCCTGCCCACGACCGGCGAGCCGTCGCTGGAAGAAGCTGCCCGCTGGGGCGAGATCTACGAAGAGGTCGGCGACGAGCAGTGGCCGGCCCTGTGCGCCTGGGTGCGCTCCGGCTCGTACATCGCGGAGGGCGACACCGACTACCCGTCCGTCTCCGACTTCGAGGAGGCGTACTGCGGCACCTGGGACAGCTTCGCCGACTACGCCGAAGACCTGGCTGAGGGCTGCGGCCTGCTGGAGGCAGTACCGGAGGAACTGCGCGGGTACTTCGACCTGCGCGGCGCGTGGGCGAGGGACCTCGCCTTTGACTACAGCGTCGAGACCTGCGAGACCGGCGGCGTCTACGTGTTCAGGAGCCTGTGATGACCCACCCGAGCCTGAGTGACGCCCTCGACCTACTGCCCGAAGCATGGGCAGGTGATATCGCCGACGACGCAGCCGGTCAGGGCTGCGATGTGTCCTACGCGATCGCACGCAGTGACCTGCGAACCGTCACCATCGAGCGAGTCCGACGGCACTTCGCGGCCCGCGAGGACGACATGGACTGGCAGGAGCTGTCGCAGGGCCAGCAGCTCGATGAGGTGTTCCCCGAGTACAACGGCGTCGGCTGGCCAGACCTGCTCGATGAGCTGGGAATCACGCCGGTCTACCTCGTCCGAACCCCCTGACCGGTGCGCTGGCCAGTGCACCCCCAAGACCCCGCCGGCCGATGGCTGGCGGGGTCACCTCATTCAGTCAACCGACCCACCAGTGAATTGCATCACACATATTGCCATCGTGTGATAGGGTATGCGGCGAATCATATCTGCACGAGGTGCCGCATCGGCCGAGCACCGCCGATTCCCCTCTCTCGCAGCGCTTCTCCGCCGTCGCATATCCCTGTTAGAAACAGTCCGACACCACAGGTTTCGGCCCATTCGTGCACGTCATGGGCCGCTCGGACTTTCGCAGGAGGTATCCGATTCTCATCCACGCCGCCGCCATGTCGTCTATTTGGCCGACCCACTTGTGCGGTACTGGATAATCCATGATTGTGTCTCTAGGGACACACCACGTCACTATCACCACCACCGAGGAAGACATGCAGGGAAGCACGACACGGTCCGTGGGACGATGGTCGGGTGCCAGCACCCGACCAGCGCTTCACGCCGCGGCAACTGCGGGAACGCGTCGTGCGTAGAACCGCGCTGGCGCGGGCGCTCGTCGAGGCACGCCAGCAGGCCGGACTGAACCAAAGCCAACTGGCTGCGGCCAGCGGCCTGTCGAGGTCGGCGATCGTCAGGCTCGAACGGGGCGACGCATCCATCAGTAGCGACCGCTTATGGGATCTCGCAAAGGCGCTTGGTATGCGTCCAAGTCAGATCTACGCCGCAGCTGAGGCCGACGAAGCCGCAGCTCAAACGCTCGACTAGCGCCTACCTGCATGTCTCCTCACACCACAGAGGGGACACCATGCCACACATAGACCTATACGCAGCACACAGCCTCGACGCCGCCGCGAGCTGCGATGAACTCGCACAACTTCTCGCCGCCCAGCTCGAAGCCATCGATCAGTACGACACGGTGAATCGCGGCCGCGTGGAGACGGCGCGACGCATACTCGGCGACCAACAGCGTCGAGCGGTGTACAACAGCCTGCTCGCCGACCCCGCAGCCCACATCGACGAGCAGGTACTCGCCTCGATCGCCAGCGGTACCTCAAGCGCGCCTACACTGCCCCCGGTCAGTCAGCAGCAGCACTGGGCACCTGTTCCGCAGCAGTACCCGACCACGCCCCGGGCCCAGCCCGTCTCGCAGCCACACCCGGCCCAGCAGCCCGTCGTGACGAGGATCGTCGTTGTTCCCGCCGGGATCATGCCGAAGCAAGAAATGTGGGCCGACCAGTGGACCGTCGAAGTCCAGGACAACGGAGCCACGCTCATGCTCACCGCTCACGGCAACGGCCGCTCAGCACGCAAACGCCACAAGGCCGGTGAGTCCAGCAACGAAGGCTGGTTCACCGGCGGACTGATCGGCGGAGCGTTCGGTTCCTGACTCCACATTCCACCCGCTCAACCGGCCGCTTCTTGCGGCATGAACACAGGACATCACCATGACCAACTATCCGCAGTTTCCGCCTCCCGACCAGCAGCCACCACGTCCGCAACAGCACTATCCGGCACCTCATCAGCCGCAGAATCCCTACGGCGGACAGCCGCAGAACTCCTACATGCAGCCACCGACGCCGAAGAAGAAGTACCTGTGGCTCAAGATCGCCCTCGCCATCGTCGGCGTGCTCCTGCTGGTCCTGGTCATCGCCGCCTTCATCCTCGGCGCCGACAGCGACGAGACCGAAGACACAGGCACAGGAGCGACGCCGAGTCTCGGCGCCGAACCCAGTCAGGTCGAGATCGACACCGACAAGGTCGGCAGCGGTGAAGTCATGCGCGACTCCACCAACTTCAAGCACCTCTCCACGCCCCAGCGCATCATGCCCGGCGCCAAATACGTCGTGTCCAGCGGCGACAGTCTGTCCTTCTGCTCCTTCGGCTGGATGGTGCGCGAACCCACCGAACCGAATCAGATCTACAACCTCACCGCAGGCCATTGCGGCAAGCCCGGGGACGTCGTGTACCTCGACCCCAGCGGCAAGGAGGACCCGAGCGGATTCGTCCAGATCGGCACGTTCATCGCCCAGGACTACGCCGGCGAGGAGACGATCAAGACTGGCAACGACTACGCACTGATCGCGTTCGACCCCGCCGTCAACGAGTACATCAGTGCAACCCCTGACATCTCGACGCTGTCAGGACAGAAGCTCCAAGTTGTCGGCGTGGCCACCGGCGCGGACCTTGCAAAGTGGAAGCCCTACACCTGCCACCTCGGCTTCCGCAGCGGCCTGAGCTGCGGACCTTTCCAGAAAATGACAACCGAGACGAACCTCGTCTTCAACGGCATCACCGATCACGGCGACAGCGGCGGCGTGATCTGGTCGTTCGAGGCCGACGACCCCACACAAATCGCGGCCTCAGGCATCGTCAGCTGGGTCGAGTTCAGCGAAGACGCAGCCAGCACGAACGGCAAGACCATCGACACCGTCATCGAAGCACTAGGCCTGCAACTCCTCCGCGACTGAACTCACCCGCGCTAACACCAACTACCCACAAAGGAAAACCCATGAAGACCGCACTCAAGCGAACCGTGTCCACCGCAGCGATCGCCGCCGCAGGCCTCGCCGGCACCGTCGGCGTCGGAGCCCTGACCGCAGCACCGGCCCAGGCGAAGATCGACTCGGGCATCTACACGATCCGCTCGACTAACGTCGGGATCACGTCACTGCCTGGCAAGGCCGTCGTACGCGGCAACGTCCTGACGACCTACAGCGGGGCCGGAACGACGCGGCTGCGCCTGCACCCGACGCCCCGCGGCGCCTACGCCGACCAGGGCATCACGCGCTATACCTTCACCAAGCGCAACGGTCGGCTCTACAGCGGCAAGATCATGGTCGGGCCCATCCAGACAGGCACAATCGAACTGCGCAAGCGCCACTGACCCGCCCACCACAAGATCCCCGGCACTACGGTGCCGGGGATCTTCTCTTTGCCTGTCCGCAAGCCGGTCGTTGACCGGACGCCCGACCACCATCGCAGTCGCCTGCACCGATAGGTGTTCGTATGCCCCGCACGCCAAGTTGTGTCGGCGAGGTACCCCTAGAACTCGAGCGCCGCGTCTCGCATCTTGAGCAGCGTCCGCCGGATGTACCGTTCTCTGGTTGCTGGGTCGAGGTGGGCTCGTGCCGCCAACAGGTCAGACCACTCGATCACTGCATCATCTGACAGGTGATCGAACCACCTGGTAACCTGCTCAGGCCCGATGATCCTGTCGATCTGAGTGATCAGCTCGGCCAAATCGATTCTCAGGTTTGCCGCGACTAGCCGTCGTGAGTGCCGAGTCACCGCGGAGACGTCCGACCCCTCGATGATCGCGGCCCGCTCATCGGTGTGTCCCAATGAGATCTCGTAGCGGCACGGCAAGTCCGGCTCCGCGGCGTCACCGCCAGTGATGAGGACCGGTAACGCCTCGCACCGAACCCAGTCGAAGATCTCCCTCAGTTCTGTTAGCAGTTCTGGCCAGTCGTCGGTCAGCGGCCGGTTGATCCCGATGTTCGGGAACATCGTGATAGGGGCCAGCTCCCCGACCGGGGTCGGGTCTCCTATGACGTCGCCGACGAGCAGCGGTACTTCTGGACCCTTCTCCACGTCGTCGATCGACTGCGGTCTGCTGTCATCGGCGTACGACGCAGCGATCCTGACCGCCGTGACGGCGGGCTCCCGGTGCTTGGCATGGTTGGTGTGCAGCACCAGTCTTGCCAGAGGATGCAGCGGGTGATCTTCGCCCATGTGGAACGGCTGCAATCGATCGATTCGGTCAACAAGGTCGCTGCCCGCGTGCAATGAATCAGGCCGCTTTCTGCCCTTTGCCGCCACCCAGTTGTCGAAGTCCTCACGACTCTTCGCTGCCGGCATCTCGACCTGTCTGGCCAGCGCGTTACTCAATCGCCCGTCCCGGAACTCGACCTCGGTGAACAGCGTGTGCTCGACGGCGTTGCGCAAGACGACGAGCGCATCAGCAACGAGCAGCGGGAGCTTCCGTGGGATGGGCTTGACGCTCTCGACCACCGCTCGCACGACGTCGCCGTCGACCACGGACTTGAGTCCGATGAGCCCGTCGGGCACCGTCTGGTAGTCGAAGAGTACGTCGCTGATCTGTCCGATGATCTCGTCGGCGTGAGCGAGGGCAGCTGCAGCGCCCAGGTGCCGATCAGGCATCCAGTCGTGTCGAACACCAGTCATCGAATAAACCTAGATGACCGTGACTGCTTCCACCCTCGATTTCGCACGCTGGCGATGCGCGGCAACCCGGCACGCTGCGCTGCAATAGACTGCGCGGCGACCCCGACCGGTGGCCGCCGGCAGGACCCGATTGCACCGACCACAACGGTCTATTTCGTTACTTCTGTAGTCCAGATCACCTTCAATGTTACGAAATTCGCGGTTGCTCCACAGCACCTCGACTCGGTCGGAGTTGCCCACGCCTTGCGTCGTCACAGCGTCGACTTCGAGCCGATGCCACCCGCTGAAGACCTCGTCGTAAAGGTCGTCCGCGTAGCCCGACATGACGACGGTCGATCTGCACCCGACCAGCGCGGTGGCCAGCTCACGATGCGCGGACACCGAACCCATCTCGTTCTTGTAATTGCTCACACGTGTGCGAGCCAGGTACGGCGGATCGACGTACAGCAGGGTCGCCGGGTCATTCCCATAATCGGCGATAACCTCCAGCGCGTCGCGATTCTCCAGGCTCACACCTCGCAGCCGCGTGGCCACCGCATCCATCCGGTCGACCATCGCGGACATACGGCGCGGCATCGGATGCGCATCCGACTTCTTGTCCCAACGCCAACCAGTACCTTTCAACGTGCCGTGCCTGCCCTGCACCAGCGCTGACCACACGCGACGGGCCCGTTCGAGGTCAGGCAGTTCACCATCGAAGTCGAGTGCCAGCGCCCTTTCCTCGCGACTGTGCGGCGTCAGCGCGCACGCCCGTGCCAATTCCTCGGGCTGGTCCCGCAGCACCCGCCAGAACACCATTAAGTTGCCGTCGAGGTCGTTGACGACTTCGTGCCGCGACCGTGGCTTAGCCAGCAGGACCGACAGTCCGCCCGCGAACGGCTCGACGTACCGGCGATGCTCAGGCATCGCAGCAACTATCTGCTCAGCGATCCGCGCCTTCGACCCGTAGTAGTGGATGGGCGCCGCCAGTGCCGTCATTTCTGCCCCTCCAGCATCCGGTAGATCGTCGGTCGCGATACCCCGTGCACTCTGGCCAACCCCGCCACCGTCTCGCCGCTGGCGTGCGCCCGGCGGATCGCCGCAGTCTGCTCGGCGTCGAACTTCTTGGGCGCACCGCCCAGATTCCCGCCCCGCTTACGGATCAGCGCTCGCTTGGCCTCGGCGCGCTCGGCCTTGAGCGACACCTCGTACTCGGCCACCAGCGACAGGATGCCGATCACCATCTGCCCGGTGTCAGTGCCCGAGTCCAGCCCTTCGGTCAGCGACCGCACCACGATGCCCCGCTCCTTCAGCTCCTTGATCGTCGAGAGCATCTGCAGGGCGTCGCGGCCCAGCCGGTCGATCTTCCACACCGTCAGCACGTCACCTGCCTCCAGCTCGGCCAATGCCTTGGTCAGCTCCGGACGGTCGTTGCGCTTGCCGCTCATCTTCTCGGCGAAGATCGGCGCGCACCCCGACTTCTCCAACGCGGCGATCTGCTGCTCGGTCGTCTGCTTCTTCGTGCTCACGCGGGCGTAGCCGACGTTCTTGGACATGCCTTAATATTACACGGTTTCGTTACATGTCGACGTGGGGAAACGACACCGATTTCGCCCTGTAATGGAATCCAAAGGTTCCGTTACACCTCGCAGCAATCGCGGTGGCAGCGGACGACGCGTCCACCGTCCGGGAGTTCATCCTTCGTCCGCGTGTGGGACCTACCGGCAGTATCGCGCCCAGCAGGGCGATCCGGTCCCGACGACGTTCAGCCGCAAGGCTGCCAAGCAGCTCGTAGGCGACGGAACTGAGTCCAGGTCCCGGTGCGTCAAACCCACACGCAGGAAGAACTCCATCTCGGCCTGATTCCCGGCGACACGAACAAAGATCCAATACCGGTAATAGATCTTTTGCTGATAGGATCTTTTCCATGACGCCGACCATCGACACACTGCCACAGACCGCCGACATCGCGCCGCTACCAACCATTGACGGCGGGTTCCAGACGGTTCTTGCAGATCCACCCTGGCGCTTCGCCAACCGCACTGGCAAGGTCGCACCCGAGCATCGGCGCCTGGACCGCTACGGCACGATGGACCTCGAGGAGATCAAGGCACTGCCCGTTGGGGACGTCACTGCCAAGAACGCCCACCTCTACCTCTGGGTGCCCAACGCACTGCTTCTAGAGGGAATAGATGTCTTGCAGGCGTGGGGATTCCGCTACGTGTCCAACGTGATCTGGGCCAAACGCCGCAAGGACGGCGGGCCCGACGGCCGCGGCGTGGGCTTCTACTTCCGCAACGTCACCGAGCCGATCCTGTTCGGCGTCAAGGGATCGATGCGCACGCTGGCCCCGGCGCGCTCGACGGTCAACATGATCGAGACCCGCAAGCGCGAGCACTCCCGCAAGCCCGACGAGCAATACGACCTCATCGAGAGCTGCTCGCCCGGACCGTATCTGGAGATGTTCGCCCGCTACGCCCGTCCCGGCTGGACAGCCTGGGGCAACGAGTCCGACGCCGAGGTTGAGCCCAAGGGCCGTTCGCACCGCGGCTACGCTGGCGGTGCCATCGAGACCTTCCCAAGTCTGGAGCCCAACGAACGGCTCAGCCCCTGGCTCTCGGACCGCCTCGCCCGGATCCTCGTCGAGGAGTACGAGGCCGGAGCATCAATCGACCAGCTCGCCAATGAATCCGGCTACTCGATCCAGCGCGTGCGCAGCCTCCTCGAAGCAGGCGGAGTCACACTGCGTGGACGGGGACGGCCCAAGAAGGCCACCGCCGAGTCAGCACCCGTGAAGAAGGTCGCGGTGAAGAAGCAACCGGCCAAGAAGGCAGCACCACGCAAGGCGACCACCAAGCGCAGTAATTGACCTATCCTGCCGCACCCGTACACGCGGGTGCGGCAGGATAGACCCATGCAGCTCACCGACTCATGGGCAACGACGTTCCCCTCTGACGTGCTCGACCGATACGACGTACGCGAGACGCGCAATGCCAGTGCGGTCATGCAAATCACCACTCCGCAGGCATTCGCGGACATGATCGAGGTGCTCGACGGATTTCACCTCACCGTGGACAAGCTCACCACACCGGGCGGCAGCAAAACCGTCGTCGCCAGGGAACTCGACGAAAGTTTCCGCGTTCGCGGATGGCGCGAGGCACGATTCGACCAGGATCTCATCACCAAGCTGACGATCTTCCCATGGACCTCCGCGCCCAGCCACGAGAGTCAGAGGGTTGTTCAGACCCGCAATGAATACGGCGGGCACAAGATCGACAACGTGCTCGACCGTGCTGTTCTCGACGTTGAATGGAACCCGAAGGACGGCAATCTCGACCGCGACTTCGGGAACTATGTCTCACTGCACGAGGGCGGCGTCATCGACATGGGCGTCATCCTCACGCGCAGCGGCGACACCTTGCGACACTTCGTCCGTGACCTGATTGCCGAAGTCAAGGCCGTCAACGTACCGACCGAGTACACCGTGTGGCACGAACGCATGAGAAAGCTGGCGGACGACCCACTCGGAACGTCGACCACATCGAACTTCGGCAAGCTCGTCCCCCGACTTGAGCGGGGAGATGGTCGTGGCTGCCCGATCCTGGCCGTGGCCATTACCGAGCGATGCTATGTCCCTCCTCCGCGCACGGTCGCCGAAGAAGTGTTTCGTCTGGCCGTGGCTCTACAAGACGGGATCTCCGCCACCGAACTTGGCGACGAATAGAGCAACGCACAAGACCCCCAACACCACACGGTGTTGGGGGTCTTGTTCTACTGTGCGGCCCTACCGGAGCTGACCCCAAGTGGAGCCGTTCACGATGACGATCGCGCCGTCCGCCGCGCCGTCGCCGTCCTTGTCGATGGCGTCGAGCGTCGCCGGTACAGCCACACCGTTGACGAGGAGCTTGCCGTCCTCGACCGTGGCCGGGACCGAGCCGACAGTCGAGGGCAGGCCCAAGCTGACCGGTGCCGCGATGTCGAGCGTGTAGGTCCCATCGGCCAGCGTCGGCTCGGCGGTATCGGCCGAGGCGAGGCCGGCTCCGAGGAGCAGGCCCGCCCCTGCGATCGAGCCAACGATGGTGGTGCGAATGATGTTGCGCTTCATGATATTTCCTTCTTTCGATGTTGGGTTGGTGTCTCGACCAGAAGACGGGGCGGATGGTGAACTACTTCGACGGCTTGCTGCTACTCGACGCCGCATCACCCCCTCCGTCGACGTTCTCGACCAGGCGAACCAGGGCAACCGAGTTGCCCATGATCGCTACCGCACGATCCGGCTCACCGGCGATGCCTTGGATCGCATCGACGCTGGCCTGTCCATCGACCAGGCCCGCTGCATCGGCCGGAACCTTGCCCGACGCTGCGTAGACTCCGGGTTCGCCCGGCTCGCAGGACCCCGCGCCTCCGGTGTCCCCACCGGCCCAGACCTTGTCGCTGGTCACGGCGATCTTGTCATCGGTGACGGTGACGTCGACCTTGTGGAAACCGGGGCGCGAGACCTCGGCCTTTGTCTCGGCCTTGGTCAGCGGGACGGTCGTGTACGCCGCCCAACCCGACTTCGTGAGCTGGAGCAGCGACGGTGTGCCTGCCTTGCCGTCTGCGTTGGTCCGTGCGGCGATGAACGAGCCGGGTAGCGGGGAGGCGCTGATGACGTCGAGACGTAGCTTCGGCGCTTCTGCACCGCCGTCGGCCATCGCGTCGCCGAGACCGCCACCGCCGCCGAGCTTTCCGACCCGGCAAGTATCAATGGCCACGGACGCCGCCTCGCCACGCACCTCGGACGACTTCGAGACGACCTTCTCACTCGCCTGCGCGTACTTGCTCGACGCTCCTGCCTTGACGTCTGCCGCTGTGTTCTGGTTGCCGACACCGTTGAGCGCGAAGGCGATGCCGCCGCCGACCAGCAGGACTGCCGCAGCAGCGCCACCGACCAGCATCAGTTTGGCGCGCCGGTTCAGCGTGATGGGAGAGTCCTCCTGCGGTTCGACAGCCTTGTCCAGCGATGGAGCGGCCGGTGCAGGCTCGTCGTCGACCTCTTCGACGATCTCGACCGTCTCCGGTTCATCGTCAGCGACGACCGTGACCGACTGCTCGCCACCGTCGAGTCCCAGCTCTGGGACCTCATCATCGGCATCGTGGTCGAGGAGGATCTCGTCGAGGTAGTCGACCGCTTCGACCTGCTCGGGCTCGACGTCGTCGACGATCTCGTACCCGTCACCCAGTTCACTCGGATCGATCGGATTGCCGTCTTCATCGACAAATTCGTACTCAGACATTGGGAGTCTCCTTCTTCACGACGCGACGGACGACGCGCTTGGTGGGTTGGACGGGCTCCGGCGCGGGCGCAACCGGCGCAGAGACCGGGGCCTGCTGCACGGGTGCAGGCGTCGCCGAGGCGACGGGTGCCTGCGGCACATCGGTCACCACCCCCTTGCGCTTAAGCGAGGCGAGAATCGACGGCAACAGCGACGGGAACACGACGACCGCACCGACCATCGCCGCCGAGAATCCCGCAATGTAGAGGTTGCTGAATATCCCCAACGCGGCGCTCACGCCAGCTCGCAACACCAGGAAGGCGATCGCGTACGCCGCAGCAATCAGCGTCATGACCGGCAGGTTGGCCTTGGCCAAGGCCCGCTGGTACTCGGCGATCATCTGGGCCACTACGCCCTTGGTGACCGCGAAGTCGTCGGTGCTCTGTCCCCGAGCGGGCACGCTGATCCGACCGGCCCCGTACGCCAACCGAATCATCATCACGATCATCATCGAGAAGCCCGACGCGGCCATTTCCGCATTCGGGCCCTGTGCCACTGTCCACGCGAGACCGCCAGCACCGCCGAAAAGCAGCAACGTGCTCACGATGCGCAAGATCTCGCCCGTGCCCGATTGCACATGGATGTCGATCTTCTGTTCACTCATTTCTTCTCTCCTTCAACGTTGTTGTCCTGCTTGTCTTTTACGAATCCCGGCGCCACGATCAGCGCGATGAGGGCGAGCGTTGCCGCCCCTGCCGCCCACCGCCACGGACCGCCGTAAACGACGCCCAGGACGATGAGCGCGATACCCGCGAGCACTCCGGCCGCGATGGCCAGGCCGAGGAGCGCTCCGTGTCGAGCCGAGACCGGCTCGACCGAATCGGAAGCCGTGGTCGGCAATACCGGCTCACCGTGCAGGCGGGTGATGATTGGTCGATCGCTGGTCATTTCCCCTCCTCTGTCGCCCACTTCTTGATGCGGTCCCACACGTCCATGTCGTCCTCGGGGTCGAGCGCCACCTTCGCGTGGTCCGGGGTCGCCTTGAAGCTCCCGTCCTTCTTGCGCGGATCTCGAACCGCCGCGTTCTTCGGCACCCCGGCCCAGCCCCATGCCCGGATCAGCCAGGCCACCGTGGCCAGCGCGATCACTAGTTGCCACCCCGCCCAGCTCCACCACGGGCCGATCTGCACCAGGTCGAGCGGGAAGCGCCTGGTGAACTGGACGCTCACTCCCAGCGGCACGTCCAGCGCCAGCAGGCTCACTGCACCGATGCCCGCCGCCGCAGCCCACGGCCAGGTCCATAGCCGGCCGATCTTCGGCGAGGTCTGCCACAGGCCCCGGTAGGCGCCGTATCCGATACCCGCGCCCACACCGCCGACGATCCCGCCGACGAGGCAGGCTCCCGCGTAGGTGATCGCCTTGATCGGGCTCCGACCTTCACCGAGGGCCACGCGCCGCCATAGCGGCGCGGTCGTCTCATCCTGTGCGACGGCGGCAGCCAGGCCGTGCTGGTCGCGCTGGCCCCTGCGATCCGCACGAGCCAGAAGCTCGGCTCGGCGGCGGGCGCTGGTGCCCGCACGACTGTGCGCCAGCACCCACGCGCTGCGCTCGCGCTCCCATCGAGATGTCATCAGTTCCCGCCACCGTCCAGGCAGTAGGCGAGCTGAGCGCTCGACGAGATAGGCAAGCAACTCTCGATCTGGTCACGCTGATCGGACGCCTGAGATCCACCGATCTCGATCCCAACAAATACACCGATCCCGATGAAAACAATCGCAATCAGAACCATTCCTATCGTCCGTGCGCTGACGAATCCACGTTTTCCTTCTCGTGCCATATCCCGGCCTCCTGGTCCATTCCGTGCCCCACCGGGGCATCGCTTCGATTGACTCGACAATACCCCTGGGGGGTATCGTAGTCAACGAGTACACCAGGCTTGACCTGCAACGATGTAAGGATGGATACCAAATGCAAAAACTCAACACCCGCCAAACAGTGCCGCTGACCAGCGATGAATTGAAAAGGCTTCAGACCATTTCCAATACCCAAGAAATTACGGCCGGACTGCTCGGTCGAGCCCTATTACTGCACGCAATGGAGAATCTCACCGGTGCCGAGATTGCCGATATTGTTGCGGTCGCCAAGGACGAAGCTGCCGACCGGCTCAGTGCCGGTGCCCGTGAGGCCGTCGCACATCGCTGGGGGAAGTGAGGAGTCATGGCCAAGAAGACCACCCGCCCAGTGATGGACGCCCCATACGCGGGACTAGACAGTCGCAACCGGCCGATCGACCACAAGCAACCGCACCTTCTGGTGAGCGGGTCGACCGGCACGGGCAAAAGCCGCACCTGCCTGGGGCCGAACATCATCATGTGGGGCACGCGCCCGGTCGTTGCCGTGTCGAGCAAGGCCGACTTGGCCGAGCTCACTGCCGCCAAGCGCGCATCCCGCGGCCCCTGCTACCTCATGGACCTGTCCGGCGAGGTCCGCGACGAGGAGATCGGCGCGCAGATCACCCGCGTGGCCAGCGACCCGACCGGGCTCGTGCACAGCGACGACAGCGCCCTCGACCTGGCGAACCTGTTGCTGGAAGTGGGCTCGATCGGCGGTGGGTCCGGCGGGTCCGGCGGTAACGATGCGTTCTGGAAGTCGCTCGCCCGTCGCCCGCTGGCCGCGATCCTGCGCGCTGCGGCCAGTTACTCCGACCCCGACACCGAGCACGACCGACCTGGTGGCGGCATCGCTTGGGCCCTCGAAGCCGCAGACAGCCTCGGTGAGTCCACCGACGGCGGGGCCGAGCCCGACTACGACACCCCCTCGTGGATGACCGCTGCCCGCCGGTGCACCGTCAGCGGCTCCAAGCACGGCCGAGCGCTGACCGCCGCACTGGAGATGGACGCCGCCCAGCGCGACTCGATCCGCATCAACATCGGCGTGGCACTGGGCACATGGGCCCGCGACGAGGTTCGCGAGCCAGTGGCCGGCCAGCGTCCGGTGCCCTTCCATCCGTCGATGCTCGAACAGCCCGGCGCCACCTTGTACGTTGTGTCCCCGCTGTCCGGCGACGCCATGCCCGCCGCCACCGCGACCCTGACGAGCCTGGTCAATCACTGGCGCAGGCGCGTCGGGCGGATCGACACCTTGCTCATGGTCATCGACGAGCTGCCCTCCACGGCGTACCTGCCGCGACTGTCCAACTGGGTGGGCGAGGCTCGCGGTCTGGGCATCCGCATCGTCGCGGCCGTACAGGCGACATCGCAGTTCGAGGAGCGGTGGGGCGCGGTCGGCCTGAAGGTCTTGCGCGACCTTTTCCCCGCCGCGTTGATCCTGCCGGACACCCCCGAGCCGGAGTTGTACGACGCCGCGCTCTGGATGACGCCCACCACCGAGCGGGTGACCGCGTCCCTCGATGCGGCGGGGAACGTCTCACACGCCCGGGACAAGACGGCCACAATCGAACGGGCCGACCTGGTCCCGCCCGAGGGACACGGACGACTACTCGTGCGACACCGTGCCGGGCACCTGGCTCGGCTCGTCGACATCGCGGCGACCAACCTGCTCGACTGAGTGCAGATACAAGAACACCCCGTAGATCATCTCTACGGGGTGTTTTCTGTCTCGACCAGATGACGGATACTCACATTCGCTGACCCGCTTTCTGCGACCGCTCGGCGCGCTCACGGGCCGACTGAGCGGCCCTACGGTTCATGTCCTTGACCTCCTGCACCCGGCGCTCCACCGGTGCCGACCGAGCCTGATCGGCCCGAGCTGCGACCTGCTGGCGCCGGTCGGCACCGGTGGCCGGACGGTGGCCAGCCTGAGCAGTAGAGCCCGACTGCGCCTGAGCGCCCGTCTGGGCCTTCTTCTGCTCGCGCTGGGCCTGCTCGGCCTTGATCTGCTCGGCGCGCTTCTGGCGCCCCTCACGGGCCGCACGGCGCACCTGCACTCTGCGGCGCGCTTCCTTGGCTTCCGCAGTGCCCGCGCCACCGGCACGTTGGATCGCCTGCTCGTCACCGGCGGCCATCGCAGCTTCCAGACGCCGCGTACGGCGCTGGTCGAGGTGCCGCTGTTCCTCTTCACTCATCAGATCTCACTTTCCTAGTTCCCATTCCAACTCTGCGGCGCGTCGCCGCAGCCTGAGCGCTCGCCGCTCAAGATCATCTGCTTCGGCCTCGGTCAGCATCTGCAAGTACGAACCAGCCGTCCGCAGGGGCGGGTGCCGGTCGGCGACGGCTTGCCGTTCTAGGTCGAGCGCCTCGGCACGCAGCTCGTCGATCCGATCGAAGCGCTCGGCCATCGCCCGCTCGCTCGGCGACGGGCCTATGCCACCGCCGGTCATCAGAGATCCCATACCCATGCGTCCATCACCTCCCTGTCACTGTTTCTGTCCCTGAGAGGACCGCTGATCGCGCTGCTGGCCCTGAGCGGGCATGACGCCCTTGACCTTCTCCGCGGCCCGGGCCCGGTTCCGCTCGGCCTGGCCACGAGTGGTGAGCAGGATGGAGGCGTCAGCCGACGGACCGTACTTGCGCAGCAGTTTGTTCTTCGCGCCTCGGTCGGCGATCTCAGCGAGGCTCTTCTGCCCGCCGTCCTTCGTCTTGATCCTTGTCTCCTCCAGGACCTCCTCGCGCAGATGAGGAAGGTCAGACTTGTTGATCTCGATCTGCTCGACGGCACCCTCGTACGCGTCCTTGGCCACCTGCGCTTCGCCCAGCGTCCGACGCGCCGCCTCGCTGAGATCGACCTGGCGCTGCTCCTCCTCGAACGCCCGCTCCTCCCACCGACGCGCCGCCGCAAGCTTTTCGTCGAGTGCCTCCATGCGCTCGGCGTGCTCGGCATCCTGGCGCTGGGTCTCAAGGATGGCCAACCGACGAACGCGGTCAGCCTCCTTCCGGATGTGCTCAGCGGACTTCTCCGCCCGGGCGGTAATCTCCTCACCCTCACGGCGACCAGTGGCCCGACCTTCGGAACGTCCCTTCGACAAACCTCGCCGGTAGCCCCGATCCTCGGCGCTGGCCGCGACCTCCTCGGCCTGCTGCACGGTCGCGGTGGCCACCAGCTCGGCCTCAAGCTCCGTGCGCTCGGCCGTGGCGATGGCCGCGATCGCGACGTCATCGACGACCAGTCTGTGCTGGGCGACCTGATCGCGGTCGACCTCGACCTCGACCGTCTCCTGCGTCAAGATCAACATCTCGTTCGCCCAGTCCTTGAAATCCTCGTGTTCGAGCTTGCGGTCGTGCCGCAGCTCGTCCCGCTCCAACTCCACCTGGTGACCGCGCTCGACCATGAAGCTCTTGAACTCTCGGTGATAGCGGGAAAATTTCCGCTTGTTGCCCTCACGGACCATCTTCTGGGTGCCGTCCGCATTGAAGATGGCCTTGCCCTCGTCCGTGGCCGCCGGCACCAGCCGATCGGTGCGGTGGCTCCCGAACGCCCGGCTGTAGCCGTTCTCCATCTTCTCGGCGTCCTTCTTCGTCGGAGCCTCGTAGTACGCGTCCATGAGAACCTGCAGATGCGGGCGGTGCTCGTCGAACTGGATGCTGTACCCGTGGATGCCCTTCTGCCCATCGGGCAGGAGCGCGGCGTCGAACTCCAGGCAGTCCTCGAAGTACTTCTGCGCTTCTTCCTCCATGCCCGGGATGACCCGGTATCGCGGCAGCATCACGGGCAGCCCGGCCGCGTCCACACGGGGCGTCCCGTCGCGGTGCCGAGGCTGATAGAACGTGCCGTCTTCCTCGACATAGGACCACGGCAGGTGGTGCACCTGCGTGACCGCGAACCGCTCCCCGGTCTTGATGCCCTTGCGCACCCGCTCCTCGCGGGCGTCACCGTAGGCGACCACCTCGGCGATCGACCCGGTCTCGCGGAACCCGCCATCACCATCGTTCACGCGGTCGACGTTCAAATACGTCTTCTCGATATTCACCGCCGGGTTCTGCGCGGCGTACCACGCCACCGCTTCCGGCCCAGCGGTCTTGCGCTGAGCCTCGGTGCTGATGTTCTTGCGCGAGCGCGAGTGCCCCCGACGGGTGCCGTCCGCCGACCGGTGACCGTCGATGTCCATCGACGCACGACCCTTGCGCGTCGCACCGGTGCTCGCTTCGCTCACGACTCGCCCTCCTCCGTCGGCCGATTGGAATGAAGATCCCCGCCTGCGGCGGGACCCGCTCCCCGTCGCCGTGGGGCCCTGGCCGGGCTCGCTTGCGCTCACCGGCCTGCCCACACCGCCGTGAAGCGGGACGGGCCACCCGGCCCGAGGTCGATACCCAGGCAGGTCCATGATCGTCGGGGCCCCTGTCCCCACCGATCATACCCCTACCCCCTATGGGTATCAAGCCTCGGTCCGGGTGTCCAAGGCGCCATTGGACACCCGGTCGGTCGGGCTTCGCCCTCCCTCCCTGCTCGCTGCGCTCGGGTGTCCCTGTCGTCCTGCCGGAGGCAAGCCAAGAAATACAAACACCCCAGGTCAACGGCGCGCCGTGGACCTGATCCCGCCTACGGCCCAACACTCGCTCGCTCGCGTCGGACCTGCGGCAGTGCTGGACCGCCGTCGGGTGCGCGGCGTTTACCCATATACACGCCACAAACTCCTCGACCGGTCGAGGGCCGGTCGTGAACGCCCAGGTCAGCGCGAGTGAGTACACTCGCCGCAACGCTGTGACCTGCGACGACCGGAAGTGTCCACCCCCAGGCGTACACCCCCGACAAAAGCCCAGGTCGCTGCGTGTACTCCCTACCCGCCCTCGATACCCCCGCTGATACCCACTCGGGGCACTGCCGACGGTCGGCCGCCCGCCCGGGAGCGGTCCCGGCGGTAGCCAGGAGGTCGATCGCCGGTGGTTCGGGATCATCGCTAGCCCGGGCGTGCCCGCCCGCAAGCGGGCGAACCTGCCCCTCGGCTGCACCGCCGCCTGGCGGCGGAGGCTAGGCGGGCCAGCGCGGCGGTGTTCCGGAGAGCCGATCACAGTCGATCCACCCGGTGCGCCTGCACGAGATCCGCGGACCGGCAGGCCCACGCTGGCGCGGGAGCCGGCCAGCCGCGGAGAGAGGATAGACCCGGTAGCGGACCGTGGTCCGATACCGGTCCAGAGCGTGGGCCCCTGCGGTCCTCGGCGGACCGTCTGGACGGGGTTCTGATCGAGGGCGAGACGACGCCAGAAGAGAAGTCGGGAGTGAAAATCACTACTCCACACCAAAACTCGTGGTCCCAGCGACGCAACCGTGCGTCGCTGAGGCCGTCTACTAGCGTCTACGAGAGCCAAGTATCGGCGCTACGAAGCGTCTTACACGCCTCCCGCTGGAGGCTGTGTCACCAGCTTGCGCCCATGACGCCCCAGATCAGCGGCCACAGTGCCCCGACAACGCCTTCACAACGCCTCCGGCTTGCGTCGTAGGCCGCGTGATACAGAGCCATGAGGCGTCTACGACGCAAAGTGGGGGCTCCACGAAGGCGATTGCGCCGCAACGAAAGACGCGACTGGCGCCATAGATTGCACAGGGACGCACGCAGGCGGCTATGACGCCCGCCGAAGAGCCACGCATCGCCTCTGGAAAGCCACCACGTTGCGCCCCACGAGCAGTCAGGGCCTCTACCCGGAGGCGTTGATGCCTCTAGGTAGGGACGCTAAATCGTCTGTCGGACAGCAGAAAACACCCCCGCACAGCGTGTGCGGGGGTGTTGTGTGCTGGTGTACAGGGTCTTATGCCACGGCATCGTCCGCCAAGCGGACCCCGTCGTAGTGGCCGATCACATACGCCGACGTCGACCCGCTAGGCGCCGTCATCACACCGCGCACGTATGCGTCGCGGTGTCCGTTCACGTACGCCGGGTCGTCGACGATCTCGGCCTCGGAATCACCACCCAGCGCGGGGGCGACGATCTCGCGCAGGAGCCGCTCCGCGCTCACGTGTTCATCGACGGTGAGTGGCCGACGGCGGTTGTAGAGCGCTCGTAGCACCTCGTAGCCCTCGCGGCTGATAAGCCCACGCTCCAACATGACCCGCAGCCGGCGCCGTGAGAGGTGCGCTTTGAGATCGAGGTGGGCGCCGTCGGCGACCCACATCCGAACCCGCTCAAGTTCGGCGAGATCTCGCGCCGCCTCCACCATCACGTCCACCTCGAAATGCGCGATGCAATCTGAACCAATGGGGTACAGCGTCCGCTCGGTCTCTCGGTTCGTGATCGTGTACAACCACCCCAAGCCGGTCTGGCCGCACACGCACACGCCAGCGCAATCTTCGTCGTAGTCGGTGTCGACCACGTCCCATTGTCGGCGGGCCACTTCCCAGGGGAGATCGTCGGAAGCCCGTCGCACGGCTGCTATCAGGGCAGCCCGCGCAGGTTCGTCCACATCGTCAAATACGGCATTCATGACTTCAGTCCTTTCGGTAGCGGTTGCAGTGGTATCCCTCGGCCGCGAGCGGCAGTCCGGCTGCCCACCGGGGTAGTTGGCACATGGTCTTGACGATGAGGTCGACGTCGTGGTGGCCTTCGAGAATGACCTCGTCGTGCACATGGCCAACGACCGTGTAACCCGCATCATCGAGCCGCAGCAGCGCTTCGACCAGGAGATCGCGGGCGACCGCCTGACACAGGTTGTTGGTGAGCGTTCCGCCCCACAGTTTCCCGATCCCGCCGTGTGGCTTGTCGTAGATGTAGTCGCCCGTGCCCGTCTCCCGGACCCGGGCATAGCGCAGTGTGCGACCGCTTGGTAGCACCAACTCCCGGGAGCGGGCATCCCCGCGCACCATCGCCACCCCACGCAGCCGCCGGACCCGGCAGCTCAGCCCTCGTTCGAGATCCCGCCATAGCCGGGTTACGGGACGACGCGCCTGCTTCCAGGCCTTGGCCAGAGCCTTGATCTCCGCATCGGTGCCGACGGCACCCTGAGCCCGCAGCGTTGCCGGCCCGCCGCCGTACCCGGCGGCCAGCGTCATCACTTTGCCCTGCCCGCGGACAGCCTTGTAGCCAGCCGGGTCCCCGGCCTTGTCCGGCACATCGAGCCCGATCTTGCGGGCGGCGTCCACGTAGACGTCCTCACCTGCTTCGAATAGCTCACAAATGTCATCCTCGCCGGTCAACCAGGCGAGTACGCGAGCCTCGATCGCGCTGAAATCCACGACGGTGAATGGTCCGACCAGGGCAGGCCGCAGCCCACCCCGCATATCCCGCAGCGACAACTCGACGCCGTCCGGATCGTCGACGATCCGCTGCACAAATGCCTCGACCTCAGCGTCGGTGTCGCCGACGGAATCCCGGGACATGTTGTGCAGCTGCGCACCACGGCTCGACCACCGACCGGTGTGCGCCGTGGCGAACACGTATGCGCCCCGAATCCGGCCGTCCGAACACGTCCAGTCGAGCAGCTTCTTCCACCGACCGACGACTCCGCCAGCGGTCTTGATACGGATCACCTCCAGCACGTCGTCAGGAAGGTCTTTGCGGTCCTTGTGCCCCTTGAGCCATTCGGCCTGCTCCAGGTCCGCAGGCAGATGTCTGGCCAGCGTCTCCCGCTGGAGATTTGGTGGGCGGAAACCCCGCGACTCAAACCACACCTTCACTTGCGGGACCGAGTTCGGATTGTCCACACCGGTGATCTCGATCAGCCGATCACGATCGCGCTGCTGCGCTGACCGAGCGGTGGTATCTGCTGCGCGGCAGTAGTCGCGATCCACCTCGATACCCCGGTCGTTGATCTGCTGGTCGAGCACCCACATACGACGTTCTTCCGGCCGTGGCCAGAACAACTGCGCGTCGATGTGCGCCAGCGCGTCGACGTCGCGGCGGGCATATTCGATGAACCGCGCCCACTCCACCGGATGCGCAGCGATGATCTCCTCTAGCGGAGTGTCGGCCGAGCCGAACATCCGAATCAGATCCTTACCCTCATCTAGCTTGGCCGGCGCGCCGAACGCTTCAGCCAGACCGGCCAGGCTGCCCGGAAGGCTGGCCAGCCTGGCCCGTGGCAGCGTGTCGTCCCAGCCAGCTGGGTCGAGGTACTCACCCGTTGGCATGCCCAGTACCCGCGATGCCACCAACCGGTCGAAGCTCGCGTTGTGCGCGACCAGTTTTCGGCCTGTGCGGGCGGCGTAGTCGATCAGGAACCACGTCACGCGACGGATGGCGTCAGCGCCCTCCACCACGTGCGTGGCACCAGCCCCGACCCTGCAGGCCAGCAGCGTGACCTCGAAGTCGGGACGCTCGGTGTAGAGATACGGACCATGGTCCTGGAGATACCGGTCGTCGCCCCCGCGGAGGCGGGTCTCGTAGTCGAGATAAATCGAATCGATGCTCATGGCGCAACCACCGTCACGGTAGGCGCCGATGCGGGGACAAATACTTTCGTCACGCGGCTGCCCACACGCATTGATACCTGGGTGTACTCGTGCTGCACCTTGCGCCACGCCCGACCAAATGCGGGCCCGCGGGCGAGATCCGGATCAATGTCGGCGACTTCCTCACGCAGATCACCCTTCTGGAAATAGCCGACGGCACGGATGCGCTCGTCCAGAACGAACTTCAGGATGTCGAGATCGTCGTCCGGCCGTGTCACCATGGCCAGCGCGGCCCGCTGACGCTCCTCGCACGAGGGCGAGAGCACTGGCACTGCCTCGTCATCGATCCTGCGCAGGGCCTCAGACACCAAACGCTCCCACACCTCATCGGTGAGATACGGCATGAGGGATGCGTCCGACCGGTCCATCACCAACATCAGAAACCGTCGCGTTCCTTCCAGATTCGGGTGCAGGAGGAAGATGTCGTTACTAGTCCCCACCAGCACGGCGCGAGCCTTGAGCTGGCCTTTTCCGCGAATGTATTTCACATCCTCACCACGCGAGGTCATGGTGACCCGGTCCTTAAAGGCGTTGAAGCGCTCATGCTTGAACAGCTCCGAGCTGGCTTCCTCCAGCACGATCCGCTCGCACGTCGCGGAGGTCTCCATCGGTCGGCGGTCGTCGGCGTCGTACGCGATCTCCCGGCCACGGACCAGGCGCTCCCACAACGTGGTCTTGCCCGTGCCCTGGGGGCCGACGAGGATTCCGGCATAGTCGAACTTCGACCCCGGCTCCAACCCTCGCAGCACGTAGCCGTGCACCATCAGACGGATCGCCTCGTCGGCGAACTCCGGATCGACGAATCGGCTCGTCCACGGCGCGAGGTCAGCCACCGGAAGATCTTTCGGGACCGCCAGCAGCATCGCCGCGTGCGGCGACCGACGACGAGTGGACTCGATCACGTCGTAGACCAGCGCCCTCTTCTCGTACCACCCGGCCTTGCCGGTGATCACCTCCAGTTCACTGGTCAGCGCGGTGGTCGCTTCCAGGCCGACCATGTCGCCGAACTGGATATGCTCCAGGTCGATGTCGTAGAAGAGATCGTCACGGGGGTACAGCGCATCGAGCAGCTTTGCGACCGCATGGATGGTCGGCTTGATCTCGGCACCGGAGACCCGGAGCCCCGCGGCCGTGACCGCGTCCGGGTTGTACACAGCCTCAGCGCGGGCGCGCTTGATCGTGATCTTCGCGGGGTTGAAAGCCATTTCACAGCACCTCCCGCGCATACGCCAGCAGATCCGCAGCGTCCTGACCCCGGGAGTCGATGAAGCTCCACGGTGCAAATTGGCCGTTGTGCGCCCGGGCGAACCGGCCGACGCGATATGCGTCGTGATCACCTGTCAGCGCGGCCACGATGCCTTTTCCAGGGAACACCAGCTCGGCGTATGCGGTGATGATTGATTGATTGAAATCCAC
This sequence comes from Gordonia humi, assembly GCF_014197435.1. Taxonomy (NCBI): domain Bacteria; kingdom Bacillati; phylum Actinomycetota; class Actinomycetes; order Mycobacteriales; family Gordoniaceae; genus Gordonia; species Gordonia humi. The sequence goes on along the minus strand of NZ_JACIFP010000001.1, from coordinate 1,421,586 downwards.
CTGGGTGGCAGCCACCAGTGCCGACAAGGCCACCGCAGGCTGTGTTTCATCCAGGGGCGTACCCAATGCGCGGGCCCGGTTCGTCTCTTCCCACGCGGTGAGCTGGCGGCCAGCTCCGAGCTTGGCCTCGATGCGCGCTCGCGCAGCGGCCATGAATGTCAGGACTTGAGTCTCGCGCTGGACATGGACAGCGACGAGGTATGCGTCGCTCAAACCGTCAATTGATCCCGCAGCACGTGCGATGTCAGGGGTAGACATGATAAAATCTCCTTGTAGCGCGACACGGTTGCAGCCACGTCGCGTGAGTAGGGAATAACAGAATCTTGAGAGAACACCGGCCCTCGTGGCCGGTGTTCTTTGTTTCTACAGCTGGTTCGCCGTCAGACCCCGGTATGCACCGGGATGCGCCATGTATGGCGCTCTGCGGCCTGCTCTGCGCCGGGAATCCGCCCCGCCTTGAGCCGTCGGTACACAGTGGCAATACCGAGCCGGCGATATTCGGCGTACTCAGCCGGCGCCATCCATATGACGGCCGGGCCGGTCAGCACAGGTGCCGTCATCGTCACCCCTCCTTCCCGTTCGCCGAGCGGCGTTTCCGCTGGGCCTGCACCCATCATGACGAAGGTGATCGAGGATGAAAAGCGCTGATAGACAGGCCTATTCGGAGGCGACAATGGAAGTGGAGTAATGGAAAAACTGCTAGCGAAGTGGCAACGCGACTGGTCACAGCTATCGGCGAGTTTTACTCTCAGAAATAGAGCCCAGACCAGACAGCGGAGATCAATGTTATGAGGATCACATTTCCGGGTGGTTGTAGCTACCGGTGTAGCCAGTTGTAGCTTTTTTCTCGTTTTGGCTACATCAGACATGGATAATCCATGACATCTCCGCCAGTTGTAGCTTTTTCGCTCAAAAAAGCTACAAAAAGCTACATGGATGATCCATGAAACCGCAGGTCATACCGTGTGTAGCCAATGTAGCCAACTCCCCCTATAACCTTTTCCCGGAAAGGGGGTCTCTATGGGGGGAAGTTACGGCGAGCCACTTTTTTGGCTACACGGCTACACACAAGCCGGTGCCGGCCCCCGTCGGGGCGTGGTTCTACTCCTCGTCTGCCACTTCCTGCAGAAGATCGCCCTCGCGCCACCACGTCGACGCCATCCCGGCCATCACCTCGGCCACGGCCGGTTCGTGTGACCGGAACGCACTTACGGCCTCAGCCGCGCCCGCCATCGGCCCCGGCAGCGCGCCACCATCCAGGCCCGGACCGTGGCCCATCGTGATCTCGAACTTGTCGAGCTTCGTGCGGCCGCTCTCGGTGTGCGAACGCCACGTAACCCGCACACCCGACTCCCGTAACCACGCCGTTCGGGTCGCCGAGTCGGCCCGGCTCCACCACTCCGACACCGACTCGCCGGTGCCCTCGTAACGCCATGACGGCTGCTCGATCGGCTGGCCACGTAGTTCGTCCTGTCGCTCAGTCAGCGCCGCTATGCGGGCGTCCAACCGCTTTCGCTGCGGCGTTCCGCGCTTGAATGCCCCCGTGCCCAGCTGGTCGACTAGGTCGCCGAGCAGCTCGTCGATCTCGGCCAGCTCTCCGCGACTATCGCTCCCGCTGAACCAGGTCCGCACCATCCGTTCCATCGGCCCGACCCGGTCGAGCACGTATCGCTCGACCTCGGCGTCAGCCCACTCCAGCGGCACGCTCCGGTTGTCGCACGGCCCCTTGATGCCGGCCGCACCCTTCTTGTCCTGGGCATAGGCGCACCGGTACCGCGGCTTGCGGCCCGGGCCGCCCTTGAGCCTGTATGCCGGGCGCCCGCACTGGCCGCAGAACAGCACCTTGAGCAGTAACCCCGACGTCGTCGTCGCCGTGCGATCGACCCCGCGGGCTCGCAGCGCCGCGCCGACCCGGTCGAAGATCTCCCGCGTCAAGATCGGCTCCGCCCGTACCACCGGCCGGCCATCATCTCCGGTGACGACGAACTCTGGCCCTAAGATCCTGTGGCCCCTGGCGTCTCGCTGAACTTGACCCTTGGCATCGACCACCGGGTCACGAGTGACGATCTGACCCAACAGCGTTCGGCTGGTCAGCTGCTCTTTCATCCGACCACTGGCCCAGGCGTAGTGCTTGATCTCCCGCCCTTTGAGCTGGTTGATGCGGTCCTTCGGCGTCAGTACCCCGCGGGCCGTGAGGTCGGCTGCGATCGGCCGCAGCGGTTCCCCAGCCAACACCCGCTCGACGACTTCGTGGATCACCTCAACCTGCACCGGGTCCTGGACGAGTCGCCAGACCTTGTCGTCACCCCTCTCCGGCACATAACCCCAGGGCGCGATCCCACCCCTCCACTTTCCGCTGCGGATGTTGTGGTGCGACGCCGACGCATTGCGGGCGCTGATTGCGGCCAACTCCATCTCGGCCACTTTCGCGATGAGTAGCGCGATGATGTCGCCGAAGTCGTTCGACAGATCGAAGTGTGACTCCGTGGCCGACACGAGGGTTACGTCGTGGCGCTGCGACCACTGGATCAGCTCCGAGAGGTCGAAGAGTCGACGTGCGATCCGGTCGACACGGTAGAAGACCAGCACATCGAACTCCTGGTGCCGGCTGTTCAGCCACGGGCCGAGCTTTGGCCGGGTGAAAGGCGTTGTCGCACCGGCGCTCACGTCGAGATCCTCGACTACGTCGACTACGTCATAATCGCGCTGCTCGCACAGTTCCCGACACGCCGCCAACTGCCGTTCCGGCGAGGTGGTCGCATCGGTGACCCGGGACAGCCGGATGACGATCAGAGCGCGTTTTCCCATGTCAGGGATCATACATAGGTATTAATTGAGATTAATGGAGTATTCGACCGTGGACATGCCGTCCTCATCGGCCATCAGTCGCCCGGTCAGCGTCCTGGTCTCCACCCACCAGCGCATCCATTCGTCGATCCCCATCTCGGCCCTCCTCGATCCGCGGTCCGCCCGATGCGATCCCGTCACAAGGTCAGACGCACCGACCGCCGATCCGGTTCCGTCGAATTCCACAGGCCCCGGCGACGCGGACCGGTATCGGTCAGAGCCCGCCGAGCATGCCCGACGCCAGACCGATCACGACCGGCACGATCCCCAGGCACACGAATGCCGGCAGAAAGCACAGCCCGAGCGGACCGCTCACCTTGACACCTGCCTTCTCCGCGGCCTCCACCGCGCGATCGGCGGCCCGCCGCCGCGTGGCGACGGCCAGATCGGCGACGCCGTCGGCCAGCGACGCACCCGCCCGCGAAGCACGGCGGGCCAGTGTCGCGAGTTCGGCGAACAGCGGGTCGACCGTCGCACCCCCAGCCCATGCGATCTCCGCGTCCGCGCCGAGAGCCAATAGATCGGCGGCACGCTCGAGCGGCCCCGCGATCGTGTCCGGGGCCCGCGCCGCGGTGACCTCTGCGGCCGCGGACACCGGCAGCCCGGCCCGCAGGCAGACCGCGAACAGGTCGTAGGCGGCGGCGACGTCGAACGGATCCGGCGCAGCCTCGCCCGCGCCCAGCCAGCGGGGTGCACGGTCGGGCCGCGGTCGCGGAACGATCCGGAACAGCGACCATTCCGGCCCCGGCCAGATCCAGAGGGCGAGCGCGGCAGCGAACGCGGCGACGGCGATCACCGCACGACCTTCGCCGTGATCGCATCGGTCCACCACACCCCGGCCGAGGCGAGCGAGGTGCCGACGATCAGAACGATCCCCCCGATCCCCGGACCGAGAAGCACGGTGAGCGGGTGAGCGCCCACCAGCTGTCCGAGACCGATCCCCAGCATCGGCAACCCCGCGAGAACCATCGCCGTCGCACGGGGCCCCGCGAGCCCGGCTCGCGTGCGCGCGACGTGCTCGGCGCGGGCCGACAGATCCGACCGCAGCATCTGAAGGAGATCGATCATCGGCAGTCCCCACCTCGCCGACGCCGCCCACGCCGCCGCCAGTCGGTCCACGCCGCGATCGCCACGCACGACGACGTCCGCCGGGTCGCCGCCGAGTTCGACTCGCGCCGCCATCTGCGCGAGCTCGGCGGCAACCTCCGACGGTCCGTCCCGCGACAGTTCCTCCGCCGCGCTCGCACACGCCGCGCTCAACGGCGCGCCGACGGACATCTCAGCGATCATCACCGAGACACCCCTCCTCAGCTCGTCGCGCCGTCGCTCCCGGTCCGCGCGCCGCGCCGCACGACGACGCAGCCCCATCACGGTGGCGGTCGCAATCGCGATCGCGACACCGGCGGCCGCCCCGACGAGCAGGGCGACGACGAGCGGGGCCGCCGCCGCGGCCCACATCGTGTCGACCACGCGTCGATCCCGGTCGACGGCCCGGGCCGGCAACCTCCGCCACACGGCGGGGCGCGGCCACAGCAGGATCACTCCACCCGCTGCCGCCAGCAGCGGCGCCACGGTCACGCCGGCGTCCGGTCGGCGACGAGCGCATCGATCCGGGCGCGGACGTCGGTGAAACCGCTGCGTCGAGACCACGCGGTCTCGATCCGAATCAACCCGTCGTCCGACCGTGTCAGCACCCCGATCTCGGTGAGGCCGCGATGGCCGTCGCGATCACGCCCCAGCCCCAGCACCAGTTGGATCGCGGCGGCCAGCTGACTGTGCAGCGCCGCACGATCCATTCCACCGAGTGCGGCGAGCGCCTCCATCCGAGCCGGCACCTCCGACGTCGAGTTCGCATGGAGCGTGCCCGCGCAGCCGTCGTGCCCGGTGTTCAGCGCGATCAACAGGTCGATCACCTCGGCGCCGCGGACCTCGCCGACGACGATCCGGTCCGGCCGCATCCGCAGAGCCTGCCGGACCAGGTCGCGGACCGGCACATCGCCGATGCCTTCGACGTTCGCGTTGCGCGCGACCAACCGGACCACATGCGGATGCCGGGGCGCCAGCTCGGACGCGTCCTCCACTGTCACCACGCGTTCGGTCGGGTCCACCTGGCCGAGAAGGGCGTTCAAGAGGGTGGTCTTCCCGGTCCCGGTCCCGCCGATGATCAGGAACGCCAAGCGTGCGCGGACCGCCTCGCGCAGCAGTTCGGCCGCTTCCCCGGGCACCGCGCCCGATCGGACGAGGGTGTCGAACGTCTGGGCCGCGTTGTGCAGCACCCGCAGCGAGATGCAGGTGCCGTCGACGGCGAGCGGCGGGATCACCGCGTGCAGGCGGACCACCGCGTCCCGCCGTCCGACGCCCGACAGCTGCCCGTCCACCCACGGCTGCGCATCGTCGAGTCGTCGGCCCGCGCCCAGAGCCAGGCGGCCGGCGAGGCGGCGCACCGCGGCCTCGTCGTCGAACCGCACCCCGGTCAGCTCCAGTCCGTCGCCGCGGTCGGCCCACACCTTGTCCGGGCCGACCACGAGGACGTCGCTCACGTCGGGGTCGGCCAGGAGCCCTTCCAGGCGCCCGGCACCCACCATCTCGGTCTGCAGATAGCGCAGGACGTCGAGCAGGTCGGTGTCGCCGAGCAGTCCGCCCGATTCGGCCCGGATCGCATCGGCGATCACGCCCGGCTCGGGATCCGCTGTCGTCGTCGCGAGGCGGTCTCGAACCCGTTCGAGCAGGTCGGCACGCCCAGTGGCGGTCATCGCGGAGCTCCTGCACGCAGCCGCCGGTACACGTCCTGCGCGGCCCTGGTGAGCGGTCCTCGCCGCCGCAGCCGCAGCCCGGTGGCCTCGCACCGCCGGTCCAGCCCCCGCTCCGGACGATAGCCGCCGAGGAGCGGAAGACCGACGGCGTCGGCGACGTCCCGCGCCCGCAGCCCGCCCGGCGACGGGCCACGCACCACCAGCAGCGCCTCACGGTCGCCGACCAGCCGAGCCGCCGTCCGACGGCTCGCCGCCACACCGTGCACCGACGCCGTCGTCACCAGGACCGCGACATCGGCACTGTCGAGGAGTCCGGCCGCCACCGGTCCGGGCTCCCGGCCCACATCGGCTACCACGACGTCGCCCGCCGAGCGCCCGGCGTCCACGACGGCGAGCACGGTGTCCGGACGCAGGGGTTCGGCGTCGTCACGGCCGGAGGTGATGACACTGATGCGTCCGGTGCCGGGCAACGCGGCGCGCAGTGCCGGTCCCGCGATCGCACCGGTCTCGCCCGTCACGTCCGGCCATCGCAGGCCCGGTTCATCCTCCACGCCCAATATCAGGTCGGCACCCGCACCGGAACGATCCGCATCGACGAGCAGGACCCGTTGCCCCGCCCCGGAGGCCACGAGTGCCACGGCCGCCGTCATCGACGACGCGCCCGCCCCACCGTGCCCGCCGACCACGGCGACGACGCCGGCCGGGCTGCGGACCGGCCGCCGGAACTCCGAGAGCGCACCGACGAGTCCGGACTCCTCGTCGGGCAGCACGAAACCGCCCTGCGCGCCGAGCGACAACGCGGTCTGCCAGGCGCGCGGATCGTCCTCGCGCGCACCGACCACCACCACGGCGCCGCGGCGCGGCGGATGCAGCGCGGCGAGGACGTCGACGGCACCGGCGTCCACGGCGACCGCCGTCGCCCGCAGCCAGTCGTGTCGGCACGACGCGGCGTCGCCGACCACCATCGCGTATCCGGCCGCCGCCGCGCATCGGGCGAGGTCGGCGTGAATCGGTTCGGCGGCGAGGACGAGCAGCACATCGGTCATGTCCCCGATCATGGAACCGTTGCCGTATTCTGGGAAGCAGGTTATCCACAGGTCGGCATCCGCGCAGGTAGAAGGCCCGGAGACAGAAGATGACCCCGGCCAGGGGGGAGGAGGCCGGGGTCATCAGCGTTTCAGCCCCGGGGGGTCGGGCTGAAAGCTTCCGGCATTGCCGGACAAAATTAAAACTACACGCGGCCGATCGAAGATTGCAAGTCCAACTATCCACGAATCCCTGTTCCCTAGATCACACTTCTCGATCATTCGATCGTCGTACTATGCCAACGTGACCACGGCAAAGCCCACGCGGGTCGCCGCCTTCTTCGATCTGGACAAGACGGTGATCGCCAGATCGAGCGTCCTGGCGTTCACACGACCGTTCTACGAGGGAGGACTGCTGTCGCGCCGCACCATGCTCCGTTCGGCGATCGCGCAACTTCAGTTCCTGCTGACGTCGGCCGAGGCGAATCACGTCGACAGGCTCCGCAAGCATGTGACCGACATGTCCACCGGCTGGGACGCGGAACAAGTGCGCAGCATCGTCGCCGAGACACTCGACGAGGTGGTGTCTCCGGTCGTCTTCCCCGAAGCACTCGACCTGATCCGCCGGCACCGAGACGCCGACCACGACCTCGTACTGATCTCGGCGTCGGGCATCGAGATGGTCGAGCCGATCGGCGACCTGCTCGGCATCGACACCGTGCGCGCCAGCGTCATGCGCATCGTCGACGGGCGGTACTCCGGCGACCTCGACTTCTACTGTTACGGCGAGGAGAAGGCCTCCGTCGTCGAGCAGCTCGCCGCCGAGCGCGGCTACGATCTGGAACGCTGTTTCGCCTACTCCGACTCGGTGACCGATCTGCCGATGCTCGAGGCGGTCGGCAACCCGGCCGTGGTCAACCCGGACAAGGCTCTGCGGCGACACGCCGTCGACGCGGGCTGGGACGTGCTCGACTTCGACGCCCCCGCCGCGGCGTCGCATCGTCCGAGCCCGGCGACCGTCGGGCGAACAGCTCTGTGCGCCACAGGTATCGGCGCACTCGCCGCGGCCGCCGTGCTGTACCGCCGAAATCATGTCCACCACCTGCACGAACGCTTGGTTTCGACGAATTCCATCAAACCCTTGCAGTGACCGTCGTCACAGGGTAGAAATGGGATCACGGAATCAAGGGGCGGCCAAGTTCAGACCGGCAGAGAAGGCCTGAACCCCCGGACACCGAGATTCCCAGCACGGACGGCAAGCACCCACGCGGAGCACGCCGCATTGGCAAAAGTGTTGTGCGCCTGCGAAACCCCGGGCACTATACGTGAACTCACACAGGGAAAGGTCACTGTCTTTCGAGTACACGTCCAGGTGAACGAGGCGACGCCGAGGCGATCCCCACAACCCACCCAGCACGCCTGGTAACTTTCGTTCGTGCTCGCGGGCGGTACCGCGGTCGAGATGACAATCGGCCTCCGGTGCCGCCCGCAATCGTGTGTGGAGTCACTGCCCCGCCGCCGCGTCGGCGATCGACTTCGCCTCGACGGCACCTGCCTCCATCGCCTCACAGCACAGCACGATCCAGGCTCCGATCGCCGACGGATCGCCGGTGCCGAACGTCGCCGAGAGTTCGCGGTACTCCCCGATCCGCTTGAGCCAGGTCACCTCCGGGACGCCGAGCAGGTGCGGGTCGAGTCCGGTGGCCGCCGACACCAGCCGCGACGCACCGCGCGCGACGACACCGTTGCCCTCGGTGAACGGCGCCAACGACGACAGCTCACCGTGCACGATCGCCGCGAGCACCGGTGCCGGGACCCGGGTGCCGCCGGTGATGATCTGGCCGAGGAAGTCCAGACGCTGCGCGATGTGCGGTTCCGACCTCGGTCTGCCCAGCAGTTCCGGATCGTCCACCAGACCCGCGGCCGCGAGGGTGTGCAGTCGGGCGAGCGCCTGCGCCGGCGCGCGCCGGAACACCGCGACGAGCTGGTCGACCCCGTCCGTGTCGAGGGCCTGTGCCACACGTATCGCGCCTTCGGTGATCGGATCGTCGAACTGCGCGTCGCGCTGCAGTTCCACGCTGCCGCCCTCGATCGCGGCCGACGACCGACCGGCGCGCCAGGACGCCTCGCGCGACGTCTTGTCCCACCCGCGCAGGTTGGTGCGATGGCGGTGCACCACCCCGAGTGCGTCCCGCGCGGCCTCGGCGGCGGCACGGACGTCGGGGAGGTCGAGCAACGGGGCCAGCGGATCAGCACTCACCCCGGTCACGATAGTCGCGCGTCGCCCGTCACACCGCGGCGACCGGTCGACGACGACGCCCACGACTCGCCTGCCAGATCCCGGGCCCGGGGCGTGCGCGCCTGGCCTCGCGACCTCTCGCGGCGGCTCGTCCGCCGAGTCGCCGGTCCCACCCGTCACGCGTCGGCGGACGATCCACCCGTCGTATGTCGGCGACCGCTCACCGCATCGGCACCCCGCGCGAACGCTCCCCGCTACGCGGATGCAACGTGCGGTGACTACGCTCACAAGGTGAGTGGAACGCGCTCCGGACGACACCCTCCGATCGAGCGGTGGCGACGACGGCGCACGTCCACGACCGACCCAGCGCGGCAGTTCGAGACAGAAAGGCAGACCACGAATGACCGAAGCCAGTAAGGTGTACCCGCCCTCGAAGGAGTTCGCCGACAACGCCAACGCGACCATCGAGATGTACCAGCGGGCCGAGGCGGATCCGGACGAGTTCTGGGCGGAGCAGGCGCGTCGTCTCGACTGGGCGAAGCCGTTCGAGCAGGTCCTGGACTGGTCGAACGCCCCGTTCGCGAAATGGTTCGTCGGCGGCGAGCTGAACGTGGCGGTCAACTGCGTCGACCGCCACGTCGCCGCGGGCAAGGGCGACCGCGTCGCCATCCACTGGATCGGCGAACCGATCGACGACACCCGCGACATCACCTACAGCCAACTCAAGGACGAGGTCTCGCGCGCCGCGAACTATCTGGCCTCGATCGGCCTGGTCGCGGGCGACCGCGTCGCGATCTACATGCCGATGGTCCCCGAAGCGGTCATCGCGATGCTGGCCTGTGCCCGCCTGGGTCTGACCCACTCCGTGGTCTTCGCCGGCTTCTCCGCGGCCGCACTGCGCTCGCGCGTCGACGACGCCGAGGCCAAGGTCGTCATCACCACCGACGGCCAGTTCCGCCGCGGCAAGCCCGCGCCCCTCAAGGAGGCCGTCGACGAAGCGTTGGGCACCGGCGACGACGCCGCGCCGTCGGTCGAGAAGGTCATCGTCGTGCGCCGCACCAACCACGACGCGAACCTGAACTGGGTCCACGGTCGCGACGTGTGGTGGGAGGACACCGTCGCCGAGCAGTCGCCCGAGCACACCCCCGAAGCCTTCGACGCCGAGCACCCGCTGTTCCTGCTGTACACCTCCGGCACCACCGGTAAGCCCAAGGGCATCGTGCACTCCTCGGGCGGCTACCTCACCCAAGCCGCCTACACCTTCCACAATGTGTTCGACCACAAGGAGGGCCGCGACGTCTTCTGGTGCACCGCCGACATCGGCTGGGTCACCGGGCACACCTACATCACCTACGCTCCGCTCGCCAACGGCGCGACGCAGGTGATCTACGAGGGCACCCCGAACTCACCCGACGAGCACCGCCACTTCCAGATCATCGAGAAGTACGGTGTCACCACCTACTACACCGCGCCGACGATGATCCGCACGTTCATGAAGTGGGGCCGGGAGATCCCCGACGCCCACGACCTGAGCTCGCTGCGTCTGCTCGGCTCGGTCGGTGAGCCGATCAACCCCGAGGCCTGGCGCTGGTACTACGACGTGATCGGCGCGAACCGATGCCCGATCGTGGACACCTGGTGGCAGACCGAGACCGGCGGCCACATGATCGCCCCGCTGCCCGGCGCGATCGCCACCAAACCCGGCTCGGCCATGCGACCGCTGCCGGGCATCAGCGCCTCCATCGTCGACGACAAGGGCAACTCGGTGCCCGACGGCGAACAGGGCTACCTGGTCCTGGACCGGCCCTGGCCGGGCATGCTCCGCGGCATCTGGGGCGACCCGGAACGCTTCAAGGAGACCTACTGGTCACGGTTCGCCGAACAGGGCTGGTACTTCGCCGGCGACGGAGCCCGCTATGACGAGGACGGAGCCCTGTGGGTCCTCGGCCGCGTCGACGACGTCATGAACGTCTCGGGCCACCGCATCTCCACCTCCGAAGTCGAGTCCGCACTCGTCGCACACGCCGCGGTGGCCGAGGCCGCCGTGGTGGGTGCCGCCGACGAGACCACCGGACAGGGCATCGTCGCGTTCGTGATCCTGATGGAGCACGCGACGCCGGGCGACGAACTCGTCGCCGAACTGCGCCAGCAGGTGTCGGTCGACATCTCGCCGATCGCCAAGCCGCGGGAGATCAACATCGTGCCGGAGCTCCCGAAGACCCGCTCGGGCAAGATCATGCGTCGCCTCCTGAAGGACATCGCCGAAGGACGCGAACTCGGTGACACCTCGACCCTGGTGGACCCGACCGTCTTCGAAGCCATCCGGGCCAAGAAGAACTGACGGACGCACCGTCCCGCCGGCCGAGCGGAGTCGAGACCCCGCCGAGGGATCTCGACTCCGCTCGATCCGCATGAGGACCCGCGCGATCCACGTGTACGCCGCTCGACCAGCGGGCCGGTGAACGCCCGATCCGCGACGATCCGCGTGTGGGGGCGATCGGAGAACCGACGGCATGGCAACATGAAGTCCGACCATCGCTATTTCAAGGGAGAATTCGTGAGCGGCAATCAGGACACCTGGCCTCCGCAGCCCGCCGACGCTCCGCGCGTCCCGTCGATTCCGATGTCGGACGCCAACCTCGGCAAAGACGGCGAACCCACGATCGGCAATCTCGTCAAGGACGCCACGGCCAATGTGTCGACGCTGGTCCGCGCCGAAGTCGCACTCGCCAAGTCCGAACTCATCGCCGAGGCCAAGAAGGCCGGAGCCGGCACCGGCCTGATCATCGGTGCGGCCGTCCTGCTCCTGTACGCGAGCCTGTTCTTCTTCGTCTTCCTCGGCGTGCTGCTCGACCTGTGGCTGCCCGCGTGGGCCGCGTTCGGCATCGTCTTCCTCATCCTGCTGTTCGTGTCGATCGTCTTGATCCTCGTCGGCTACCTGCTGTTCCGGAAGCTGCGCAAGCCGGAGAAGACGATCGAGTCCCTGCAGGAGATCAGCTCGGTGGTTCCGGGACGCGACAAGTCGCCCACCGGCGGCGTCGCACACCCGCAGATCCCGCCCGCGCGGGATCCCATGAGCCGCTGACCGCCGCACTCCGGGAACGACGAGGTTGAACACGACACCGCCGGATCCCACCCAGGTCCGGTTCGACGGCCCCTGGCAGCACTTCGACGTGCGCGCCGGCGGCCTCCGTTTCCATGCCGTCGAGAGCTGCCGGTCGATCGCCGACCGGCCGCTCGTGCTCCTCTTGCACGGGTTCGGCGAGTTCTGGTGGACCTGGCGCAATCAACTGCCCGCCCTGAACGCCGCGGGCTACCGCGCCGTCGCGGTGGACCTGCGCGGATACGGCGACTCCGATAAGCCGCCGCGCGGCTACGACGGCTGGACGCTGGCCGGTGACACGCATGCGCTCATCAGGGCGCTCGGGCATTCGTCGGCCTCGCTCGTCGGGCACGCCGACGGCGGCCTCGTCTGCTGGGCGACGGCCACCCTGCACCCGCGCGCGGTGGACCGGGTCGTCGTCCTCTCGTCGCCCCATCCGCGCGCGCTGCGGCAGGCCGTGCTGTTCAACGCGGAGGAGCGTTCGTCGTTCCTCGGCCCGTTCATTCACAACCAGCTCCCGCGGATCGGCGAACGTCGTCTCACCCGCCACGACGGGGCCTTCGTCGAGGAGTACTTCCGCACCCGGTCGGGTCCGGCCTGGCAGCGGACGGACGACTTCGCCGAGGCGCTCGAACGCAACCGGATGGCGATTCAGATTCCCGGCGTCGCCCACTGCAGCCTGGAGTATCGCCGCTGGGCGTTCCGTTCCCAGTTCCGGCCGGACGGCTGGCGGTTCATGGAACTGATGGACAAGCGCCTGGACCACCCGTTCCTCGGCCTGCGCGGTCACGACGACGAGTACATCCTCGACTCTCTGATGGCCGACAGCGCACACTGGGGCCGCGACTTCACCTACCGCACGATTCCCGACGCCGGGCACTTCCTGCACGAGGAGGAGCCGGACGCGGTCAACGAGGCCATCCTGGGGCACCTGGGGCGCTGACGCGACCGATCGGATGAGCGGTTCGCGGGCGGCTATGCGAGCCGACGCGTCTATCCGACCGGCACGCACTTCTCGGTGTCGACGGCAGCCGACCCCGAACGCTTCTCCGACTGGGCGAGGTCGCGCTGGATCTGGTCCGCGGTGAGGACGAATCCCGTGTCGTCGGCCGGATTCTCCGAGGCGCCGAACACCATCCCGAACACGCTGCCGTCGCGATCGATCATCGGTCCGCCCGAGTTGCCCGAACGGATCGTGCCGCGCACCGTGTACACCTCGCGCGACACCTGCCCGGCCCGCTGGTAGATGTCGGGACCGTTGAGCTGCACCACGTTCCGGATACGGACGGGAGTCACCGTGTACGGGCCGTTCTCCGGGTAGCCGAGCACGATGGCATCGGTCCCCGTGTCACCGGACTGGGACGCGAAGTCGAGTGCGGGAGCCTTCAGGCCCGGCACGTCGAGCACGGCGACGTCGTTGCGCGAGTTGAACCAGACGACGGTCGCGTCGAGATGACGGCCGTCGATGGTCTCCACACTGACCTCGTCGGTGCCCGCGACGACGTGCGCATTGGTCATGACCCGTTCGGGCGAGACCACGAATCCGGAACCCTCCAACGACTGTCCGCAGCTGTGCGCGAGGCCGGTGATCTTCAGCACGCTGCGTCGTACCTGATTCACCACCGGCAGACCGGCCAGCGAGCCGTCCGGCTCGTCCACGTTGGCGACCCGCGTCTGCCCGAACGGTCCGATGACCTCCTTGATGCCCGACGAGTCGATGAGGTCGGTCAGCTCGTTCGGCAGGTTCCGCATCCACTGCGGCGCCACCGCGTCGACGGCCCCGACCACCTTCGAATCGGCGACGGCGTCGGAGATGCGGACCTGCTCGGAGCTGCGGAGCGGGAACGACAGCAGCCACGCCGCGGCCAGGATCGCGACCACCTGCAGAACGGAGCCCACGGTGCTGTCGACACGGCGCAGCGACGGAGAGTGGATGCTGCTGCGGGCCGCGCGGCCCAGGACCATGCCCGCCAGCTCACCGATCACGATCAGCACGACGATGATCATCACGCCGACCACCAGACGAAGACGCTGGTCGTCGAACTGCTCGATCACGAGCGGTGCGACGAGGACTCCGGCGACGGCGCCGATCACGACGCCGACGAAGGCCAGCGCGGACGCCGCCGCACCCTGTCGATAGCCGCTGAAGGCGGCCAGCAGCGCAACGGCGACGATGACGAGGTCGACCCAGACCGACCCGTTCACCGAGGCGGCTCCGCGGCGAATCCGGACACCTGTCGACCGCCGGCCAGTTCGATCATCTCCTCCAACGGGCGGACGTCGTCGGTGTCCCACGGCACGTCCCAGCCCGCGGCCTCGGAGATCGCGGCGATCAGACCGCCGGTGAACCCCCAGACGAGCATGCCGTCGTACATGAACGCCGGACCGCGGAACTCGCCGCGTCCGGGAATCTCCCGACTCACCTGGAACCGATGCTCGGCGCTGAGCAACTCGCGCAGGTTCACGCGCGCCACGCGCGCCGTCTCCCCCTTGTCGACGACGCGGACCTGGGACGGACGCGACCAGTGCGCGAGCACCGGGGCCACCGCGAAACCCGACGGGACGGGGAACTCCGGGAGGCTGGCGAGGACGTCGACCCCGTCGGCCGCGAGCCCGGTCTCCTCCCACGCCTCCCGCATCGCGGTGCCCACCGGGTACTCGTCGCCCGGATCGCGGGCGCCGCCGGGAAAGGCGATCTGCCCGCCGTGCGTGCGCAGGGTGGTCGCCCGCTCGGTGAGGAGGACGTCGGCGTCGGCGGGCACTCCGCCGGGATGGTCGGGCGCGGCGTCGAACGATCCGCCGAACAGGACCAGCACGGCGGCGGTGCGGGTCGCGACGAAGTCTCTCGCCATCCGAACGCGGTCGCCCCCTCGGTTCAAGACCTTCTCGTTGACGACCTCGACGTCGTCGGTCACCGGACGAAGCCACTCCGGGACCTCGTCCCGGGGCACGAGCAGTCCCGACTCCCGGCGGATCATGCGGTTCCTCCCACGTCGACACCGAGGTTCTCGCGAACGGCGGCGGTCAACTCCTCGTACGTGTCGAACACTCGGGGCAGCACGGCCGCGACGGTCCCGTCGGCGCGGATCATCACCGTCGACGGAAAGATCCGCGGCGCGTTCACCGCCTTGGCGATGTCGCCCCGGGGATCGGTGACGACGGGCAGATGCGCGCCGACCTCCTGCATGTACTTGAGGACGAAGAACTCCTTCTCCGCCCCCTCCTTGGCGTGGACGGCGAGCACGTTCAGTCGGTCGCCCGCCTCCCGGGCGAGGCGATCGAACTCCGGCAGCTCGCGGCGACACGGCAGGCACCAGACCGCCCACATGTTGATGACCAGAGGTCGGCCCGCCGTGACGGCGCCGAGATCGATCGTGGCACCGTCGGCCATGCACGGTGCGCTCACGCCCGCCAGCACGCCCTCGGCCGGCCCGGAGCCGATCGGACAGGGCGTCAGAGCCGCGGCGGCACGCGCCTGCGCGATCTCATCCGGCGACGCATCGGCGTCGGTGACCCCGGAGGTGTCCGCAGACGCCGCGGGCGGTGCCGTCGGCGCGGCGTCGTGCCCGTCGTCGCCACCCCGCGGCCACAGGGCGGCGACCAGCGCGATCACGACGACGACGAAGGCGATCATCGCCCGCATGCCGGGTTGGGCGAACGCCTTCTTCGCGGTGTCCATGCCGCTCACGGCGTCACCCCCGCCAGCTCCAGCAGATGCTCGGTCTCCGGCCCCTTGACCAGTGCGGCCGCCTTCATCGGATCGATCTGGCCTTCACCGCGTGACGGACAGTCCTTCGCGAGCAGGCACACGCCGCACGCGGGGGTGCGCGCATGACAGACGCGTCGTCCGTGAAAGATGATCCGGTGTGACAGGTCGGTCCACTCCTTGCGGGGAAACAGTTCGCCGATCTCCTTCTCCACCTTCACGGGATCGGTCTCGACGGTCCAGCCCCACCGTCGCACGAGACGACTGAAGTGCGTGTCGACCGTGAGGCCGGGGACGCCGAACGCGTTGCCGAGAACCACGTTCGCCGTCTTCCGACCGAATCCGGGCAGTGTGACGAGTTCGCGCAGCGTGCCGGGCACCTCGCCGTCGAAGCGTTCGACGAGCGCCTGCCCCAGCCCGATGATCGAGTTGGCCTTGTTCCGGTAGAAGCCGGTCGACCGGATCATCTCCTCGAGTTCGGTGCGGTCGGCGCTGGCGTAGGAGAAGGCATCGGGGTATCGGGCGAACAATGCGGGCGTCACCTGGTTCACGCGGACATCGGTGCACTGGGCCGACAGGATCGTCGCCACCGACAGTTCCAGCGGCGTGGTGAAGTCGAGTTCGCAGTACACGTGCGGAAACGCCTCCTGGAGGGTCCTGTTCATCCGCCGCGCTCGTCGGACCAGGCCCAGTCGGGTCTCCGGTTTCCTACTGCTCACAACTGACCAGGTTAGCGGTCATCGCGGCCGCCCGGCCTCACCGGCGGTGTCCCGCACGCGTCACAGCCCCCTCCGCAGGCGGCGATGTGGTCACAACTCGGTGACGACCGGCGTTCTCGTTTCACCCCTGCCGCACAATCGTGTTGACTGGGAAACCATGCAAGGACTGGCCGTACTTCTGTTCCCCCCGGTGCTGATGCTGTTCGCGCTCGCCATGGAGAAGGTGCAGACCGGGTTGGACCGCCTGTCCGTCGGGCGTGCGCACGTCGAGGAGTTCCTGGACACCGCCGACGAGACCGACGTCGGCAATCTCGCCAAGGACGGTCTTCCGGCCGCGCTGGACGAGCTCCGACAACGACGAAGCAACGACGAGTCGGGCGAGCCGGTGATCCCGGCCGACCCGGATGCCCGGAATCGTGCCAGTTGACGGCGCCGGAATTCGGACATTGCACACGGTTGGCCATGCCTGCCACACAAGTGATCTATTCAACAACTATGATTTTTCCAAGTAGTGTTGATCACTGAACGCGCGTTCGGAACAAGAGAGGTTCTTTAGGTGGAAGAAGTACTCGCCAGGGCAGGCATTTTCCAGGGGGTTGAGCCCACGGCTGTCGCTGCACTCGCAAAGGAGTTGCAGCCGGTCGAGTTTCCTCGCGGCCATGTGATCTTTCACGAGGGGGAGCCGGGCGATCGCCTGTTCATCATCCTCTCGGGCAAGGTCAAGCTGGGACGACGCTCGCCGGACGGTCGGGAGAACCTGTTGACGATCATGGGTCCGTCCGACATGTTCGGTGAACTGTCGATCTTCGATCCGGGGCCGCGCACGTCGTCGGCCACCACGGTGACCGAGGTCCGTGCCGTCACCATGGACCGCGACGCCCTCAAGAAGTGGATCAAGGACCGTCCCGAGATCGCCGAGCAGCTGCTCCGTGTTCTCGCGCGTCGTCTCCGTCGGACCAACAACAACCTCGCGGACCTCATCTTCACCGACGTCCCGGGTCGTGTGGCCAAGCAGCTGCTCCAGCTGGCGCAGCGCTTCGGCACGCAGGAGGGCGGCGCACTGCGCGTCACTCACGACCTCACGCAAGAGGAGATCGCACAGCTCGTCGGTGCGTCTCGCGAGACCGTCAACAAAGCGCTCGCCGACTTCGCTCAGCGCGGTTGGCTGCGTCTGGAGGGTAAGAGCGTCCTCATCGCTGACTCCGAGCGTCTCGCGCGCCGGGCTCGCTGAGCACCCGCTCGTACAGTCGGTCCGCCCGATCTCGACCATCCGGTCGAGATCGGGCGGACCGGCTGCTTCTCACAGCGTGCGCAGGTACTCCAACTGCGTCTTGACGCTCATCTTGGCCGCGGGCCACAGCTTCTCGTCGACGTCGGAGTAGACGCTCCTGACCACCTTCATCGGCTTGGCCTCGTGCGGAGTCTTACCGAGTTCGACCAGCGCGTCGCGGATCTGTTGCAGCCGCACCTCGCGATGCTGCTTGTAGAACCGTGCGATCGGGCCCAGTTCGGGATGATCGGGACCGTGCCCCGGCAGCATCGGGACGTCGGAGGCGTCGACGATCAGACGGTTCAACGAATGGAAGTAGTCGCCGAGCGAACCGTCCTGCGGGTCCAGGACGGTGGTCCCCGATCCGAGGACCGTGTCGCCGGTGAGGATCGCCCGCTGCCCGTCCCACTCCACGAGCAGGCTCGTCGAATCGTACGTGTGCCCCGGCGTGTGGACCACGGTGATCGTCAGGCCCGCGGCCTCGATCACCTCGCGGTCCTGCAACCGCGACGCACCCGTGGAGAACTCCGTCGAATACGCCCGCGTGGGCGCGCCGGTCATCTTCCGGAATCGCTTCAGTGATCCGACGTGATCGTCGTGGCGGTGGGTGAACAGCGTCAGCTCCACCTCGCCCGCCTCGTCGAGAACGGCCCGAAGATGCTTGCGCTCCTTCTTCGGCCCCGGATCGACGACCACGGCGCTCGGATGTCCCGGTGCCCGGAGGATCCACGTGTTGGTGCCGTCGAGGGTCATCATCCCCGGGTTGTCGCAGAGAACGACCGACGCGAACGGCGTCACCCGCCGTGCGACACCGTAGGCGGGATGGGCGAGTTCAGCGTCGGCCATGTCGAATCACTTGACCTCGACGACGATCTCGACCTCGACGGGCGCGCCGAGCGGCAGCTCGGCCACACCCACCGCCGACCGGGCGTGCACCCCGGCGTCGCCGAAGATCTCACCGATCACATCCGACGCCCCGTTGATCACACCCGGCTGCCCGGTGAATCCGTTCGCCGACGCGACGAAGCCGACCACCTTGACCACGCGGACCACCGAGTCGATGCCGACCTCCGCGTGCACGGCGGCCAACGCGTTCAGCGCGCACTGGCGGGCCGCCGCGTTCGCCTGTTCGGGGCGGACTACGCCCTCGGCGCCTTCGGAGACCTTGCCGACGACACCGAGCACTCCGTCGACCACCGGCAGCTGACCGGAGGTGTAGACCAGGTCGCCGACTCGCAGGGCCGGGGTGTAACTCCCGACCGGCGCGACCACCTCGGGCAGCGTGATGCCCAGTTCCGTCAGACGCGCACTCCACTGACCACTCACGACATCAGCCCTTCGGCCGCTTCAGGTAGGCCACGTGCTGTTCGCCGGTCGGTCCGGGCAGCACGGTGACGAGCTCCCAGCCGTCCGAACCCCACTGGTCCAGAATCTGTTTGGTCGCATGCGTGAGCAGCGGAACGGTCGCGTATTCCCAAGAAGTGAGTGCGCTCATACCGCTCACCTTATCGGTTAACGACCGGTGCCGTCGCTGCGGCCGTTAAGGTGAACGGCGTGGTCGAGAAAGATGTGACGGGCGGTCCCACCGGGCGATGGCCCTCCGAGGCTGCGGGCGCACGCCTGCATTTCGTATCAGGCAAGGGCGGCACCGGTAAGACGACGGTCGCCGCGACGCTCGCGTTGACGCTGGCCTCGCACGGTCGGCGCGTGCTGCTCGTCGAATGCGAGGAACGGCAGGGCATCGCCCAGCTCTTCGACACGCATCCGCTTCCGCCCACCGACACGCAGGTCGCGTCCTTCGAGGGCGGCGGGTCGGTGTGGGCACTCGCCCTGCAGATCGAGCACGCGCTGCTCGAGTACCTCGACATGTTCTACAACCTCGGTTTCGCCGGCCGCGCCATCAAACGGGTCGGCGCCATCGACTTCGTGACCACCGTCGCCCCCGGACTGCGCGACGTGGTGATCACCGGCAAGATCAAGGAACGCGTCATCGCCCTCGACGACAAGGGGCATCGCCTCTACGACGCGATCGTCGTCGACGCGCCGCCGACCGGCCGCATCGGCAACTTCCTGGACGTGACCTCGGCGATGCGTGATCTCGCCAAGACCGGCCCGATCCGGAAGCAGAGCGAAGGCGTGGTGACGCTGCTGCACTCGCCGGACACCGCAGTGCATCTGTGCACGCTTCTGGAGGCCATGCCGATTCAGGAGACGATCGAAGCCGTCGACGAACTGCGCGGCAAGGGGCTGTCCGTCGGGTCGATCTTCGTGAACCGTGTCGATCCCACGTATCTGCCGGAGGATCAGCTCGACGACATCGCCGAGGGCTCCGTCGACGCCGACCGCATCCGCTCCTCGCTCACCGCGAGCGGGATCGACCTGTCCGACAAGGACTTCGCGGGTCTGCTGACCGAGGCCGTCGACTACGCCGCACGGCTGCAGGCCCAGCAGATCGCGCGGGCCGAACTGGACGACGTCGACGCTCCGCAACTGGAGTTGCCGACCGTCGACCAGGGTATGGATCTCGGCGGGCTGTACCAACTCGTCGACGTGCTGAAAGAGGCTGGAGTCTGATGCCCGACCTGAAGATGGGCGCCGTGCTCGCCGATCCGAACACCCGCGTGGTGATCTGCTGCGGCTCCGGCGGCGTCGGAAAGACGACGACGGCCGCGGCGATGGCCCTGCACGCGGCCGAGAACGGCCGCACGGTGGCCGTGCTGACGATCGATCCCGCACGGCGACTCGCGCAGTCGCTCGGAGTGTCCGAACTGACCAACGAACCGCAGCCGGTGCCGATCTCGAGCGCCTCCGCCGGCGGCGGCTCACTGGACGCGATGATGCTCGACATGCGGCGGACCTTCGACGACATGGTCGTGGAGCACTCCACTCCCGAACGCGCCGAGGCGATCATGAGCAATGCGTTCTATCAGACGGTGGCGTCGTCGTTCTCCGGGACGCAGGAGTACATGGCGATGGAGAAGCTGGGGCGTCTGCTCGACGAGAACCGGTGGGATCTGATCGTCGTGGACACTCCCCCGTCGCGGAACGCACTGGACTTCCTCGACGCGCCGCAACGGCTCGGGTCGTTTCTGTCCGGGCGCCTGATGAAGATGCTCGTCGGCGGCGGCCGCGGTGTCGGCCGAGTCGTGACCGGCGCGATGGGCCTGGCGATGCGCGGCGTCTCCACGATCGTCGGCGGCGAGATCCTGCGCGACGTGGCGACCTTCGTGCAGTCGTTGGACTCGATGTTCGGTGGATTCTCCGAGCGCGCGGAACGGACCTACCAGTTGCTCAAACGTCCGGGCACCCAGTTCGTGGTGGTGGCCGCTCCGGAGGCAGACGCACTGCGCGAGGCGTCGTTCTTCGTCGACCGTCTCTCGAAGGACACCATGCCGCTGGCGGGTCTCGTCGTGAACCGGACGCACCCCGATCTCACGTCGATCTCGACGCCGGTCGCCGAGGCGGCGATCGAATCCGTCGATGACGAGCTGACGCGCGGCGTCCTGAAGGTGCACGTGGACCGGGCAGCCACGGCCAAGCGCGAACTCCATCTGCTGCAGCGCTTCACCTCGTCGCACCCGAGCGTTCCGATGGTGGGCGTTCCCGCCCTGCCGTTCGAGGTCGCCGACTCCGACGCCCTCCGCGCCGTGGCCGAGGAGATCGTCGGACGGGGCTGACCCCGGAACGCTTCGAGTCGGCGCACCGCCGGACGGCCCGAACTCGCGCCGCACTCGGCGAAGCCGGACCGACCGCACCATCGGACACGGCACGAACGGATTCGAACAGAAGAGCCCGGCGCGTCGGCGCCGGGCTCTGAGGTTCTAGTCGGGGACGGCGCCGATCCGCTGGCGGCGTCGCTGCGCCTCGAAGAAGGCGGCCCACGAGGTGACTTCCGGGTGCTGTCGCAGTAGTGCGCGACGTTGACGCTCGGTCATTCCGCCCCACACGCCGAACTCCACTCGGTTGTCGAGCGCGTCCGCCCCGCACTCCATCTGCACCGGGCAATGCCTGCAGATCGTCGCGGCCTTCCGCTGCGCGGCCCCTCTAACGAAAAGATCATCCGGATTCCCGCCGCGACAGCGCGCTTGCGAGACCCAGGTCAGGCGTGTGTCCGTTTCCCCGGACGACAACGGTGCGAGAGTCATTGCGCGATCCCACCTTTCACAAACCCATCGACACGAACCGGAGTTCGGCACGCGCATAAGATCTCTTTCGTGAAACCACCCTACAATTCACAACTTTGTGGGCCACCTCACGTCCTTCACACTATTGAGACACCAATCGCAAATCAAGTCGAGCCGGTCACACCCCCGCCGTCGATCCGCCGATCGGCCAGGTCGCTACCACTGCGACCGCTCCATCACACGTATCCTGGCGACCGTGCGGAAGACAACGAACATTGCCGGTCTGGCCCTGGCCTGCGTGATGGCGGGCGTCCTGGTGGCAGGACTGCTCTTCCCCATCGCCGGTGGTCTCGGCGTGCTCACCAACCGCGCGGCGGCCACGATGGAGGACAGTTCGTCCGAACTCCTCGGCGGCGTCGTTCCCGAGGTCACGACCGTCACCGACGCCGACGGGAAGCCCATCGCCAAGCTGTTCGACCAGTACCGCTATCAGGTGGGCTACAACGACATCTCGCAGGACATGATCCGCGCGATCATCTCCAAAGAGGACCGGCGCTTCCTCGAGCACGACGGTGTGGACTGGCGCGGCACGATCCGCGCGGCCGTGAAGAACTCGTCGTCGGGCGAGGTTCAGCAGGGCGCGTCGACGCTCGACCAGCAGTACATCAAGAACTACCAATTGCTGGTCCTGGCCCGGACCGAGGCCGAGCGACAGGCGGCCGTCGAGACGACGAACGCGCGCAAGCTCCGCGAGATCCGAATGGCGTTGACACTCGAGCAGTCGTTGACCGACCAGGCCAAACGTGAACGCGGGCTCGACGACGCGGCGGCCAAACAGGATGCGAAGAAGCAGATCGTCACCCGCTATCTGAACATCGTGCCGTTCGGCAACAACGCGTACGGCATCGAGGCCGCGGCCCAGACCTACTTCGGGCACTCCGCGAAGGAGCTCAACCTGGAGGAGTCGGCGATGCTCGCGGGCATCGTCGAGTCGAGTTCGGCGCTGAACCCGTACACCGACCCCGAGGCGACCACCGACAGCCGCAACCGCGTCCTGGACACGATGATCTCGAACTTCCCGGAGCGCAGAGCCGAGTTGGAGGACGCCAAGACCAAGCCGCTGGGCGTGCTGCCCGAACCCCGCACCCCGGTCCAGGGCTGCATCGGCGCCGACAACGACGGCTTCTTCTGCGACTACGTGCTCCAGTACCTCGCCGACAACGGCATCTCGCGTCAGACCGCGATGCGCGGCGGCTACGTCATCCGCACCACGCTGGACCCGCAGGTCCAGGACTCGGCGCTGCGCTCGGCCAAGGCGCAGGCGAATCCGCACATCGACGGCATCGCGAACGTGATGAGCCTCGTCCGACCGGGCAAGCAGTCGCACGACGTGGTGTCGATGGTGTCCAGCCGCGACTACGGACTCGACGCGAAGAAGGACCAGACGGTCCAGCCGCAGCCGTTCTCCATGGTCGGCGACGGCGCCGGTTCGATCTTCAAGCTCTTCACCACCGCCGCCGCGATGGAGAAGGGCATGGGCACGAACACGGTTCTGCCGATCCCGGCGAACGTCGCCGTGTACGGCATGGGCGACAGCAACGGCAGCTTCGGCTGCCCGCCGAACGCCTACTGCGTGAAGAACGCCGGTGTGTACCCGCCCGCGGCGTCGGTGACCCAGGCGCTCGCGACCTCGCCGAACACGACTTTCGTCCAACTGCTGCAGCAGGTCGGAGTCAAGCCCGCCGTCGACATGGCGGTCCGACTGGGACTGCGCTCGTACAACTCGCCGGGCACGTCCGGGCACGGTGACCAGAGCCTGGCCGAGTACGTCAAGAAGGGCAACTTCGGCTCGTTCACGCTCGGCCCGTTCGCGGTGAACGCACTCGAACTCTCCAACGTCGCGGCGACACTGGCCTCCGGCGGCGTCTGGTGCCCGCCCAACCCGATCCAGTCGATCCAGCAGTTCAAACGGGACCAGTACGGCAACCAGGTGATGGGCGCCGACGGCAAACCCGTCATGGTTCCGGTCCCGTTCACCCCGCCCGCCTGCGAGAAGGTCGTCGACGAGGGGCTGGCCAACACACTCGCCAACGCGATGAGCGAGGACGACAAGGGCGGCGGCACGTCGGCGGCCGCGGCCGGCGCCACCGGGTGGACGCTGCCGCTCTCGGGTAAGACCGGCACCACCGAGGCCCACCGCTCGGCGGCGTTCCTCGGGTTCACCAACCAGTTGGCCGCCGCGTCGTACATCTACAACGACGGCCCCACCCCGTCGGGCATCTGCACGGCGCCGCTGCGCCAGTGCTACGACGGCGACGTGTACGGCGGCTTCGAGCCCGCCCGCACCTGGTTCAACGCGGTGAAGCCGGTCGCGACCAAGTTCGGTCCGGTGGCGATGCCGCCGACCGATCCGTCGTACGTGGCGGGCAGCGACCGGGGACGCATCCCCAACGTCGCCGGGCTGCCCGCCAGCCAGGCCACCTCGCGTCTGCAGGAGCGCGGTTTCAAGGTCAACGAGCTCGAGGTCGACAGCGGCCGCCCGAAGGGCACGGTCGTGTTCACCGCACCGTCCGACAGCGCGATGCCCGGCAGCGTGGTGGCGATCTACGTCAGCAACGGTCGCGGCCCCAAGAACGGCGACGACGGGGGCGACGGAGGCGGCGGCTCCACCGAGAAGACCGTCGAGGTGCCCGGCGTCGGTCCGGTGGTGATCGAAGTCCCAGACGAGTGATGCCGGGCTGATCCTCGGGCTAT
Source organism: Gordonia humi (assembly GCF_014197435.1). Taxonomy (NCBI): domain Bacteria; kingdom Bacillati; phylum Actinomycetota; class Actinomycetes; order Mycobacteriales; family Gordoniaceae; genus Gordonia; species Gordonia humi. The sequence goes on along the minus strand of NZ_JACIFP010000001.1, from coordinate 1,397,046 downwards.
CGTGGAACGCATGGATTCTGGTTCCGGCACGAGTGTCTCGGCGTCACAGTTGGCGCGTCTGTCCGCGGGAGCGGCCGGTGCCGCGGCGGCGGGCCTGATCTATTCGACAGTGATCGAGCGGAATGCGTTCGCGCTCCGCCATGTGGTGGCACCGTTGCTCGAGGCGGGGTCGTCGCCCCTGCGGGTGCTGCACATCAGCGACATCCACATGACGCCGCACCAACACCTCAAGCAGGCGTGGATCTCCGAGTTGGACTCCCTCGAACCCGATCTGGTGGTGAACACCGGCGACAACCTGGCGCATCCGAGCGCGGTGCCCGCCGTCGTCCAGGCGCTCGGCGGCCTGCTGTCCCGGCCCGGCCTGTTCGTGTTCGGTTCGAACGACTACTTCGGCCCCAAGCCGAAGAACCCGTTCAAGTACTTCAAGAAGGACCACAAGCGCACCCACGGCGAGCCGCTGCCCTGGCAGGATCTGCGCGCGGCGTTCACCGAACGGGGCTGGCTCGACGCCACGCACGCGATCCGCGAGATCGAGGTGGCCGGTGTCCGGATCGCGGCCGCGGGTGTCGACGATCCGCACATCGAACGCGATCGCTACGAGAGCGTCGCCGGTCGCCCCAACCCGCTCGCTCAGCTGCGTCTCGGTCTGACGCACTCCCCCGAACCGCGCGTTCTCGACGCGTTCGCCGACGACGGCTACGACCTGGTGATGGCCGGTCACACGCACGGCGGGCAACTCTGCGTGCCCGGCTACGGTGCGATCGTGACCAATTGCCACATCGATCGCTCCCGAGTGAAGGGACTGTCGCAGTGGGGCGCCGACATGGCGCTGCACGTGAGCGCGGGTCTGGGCACGTCGCCGTACGCCCCCGCACGCTTCAGCTGCCGCCCCGAGGCGACGCTGCTGACTCTGACCCCCGTTGCCGGCGGTGGAGACGACGCCGACGTAGACCTCCGTCTCCCCAGCCTGCAGAGCGTGCCGGTGTAGCCGGCCTTCCCTTACGCAGCGTGAGCGAGGGCGGAACGACGAGCATGTGAGCGAGCGCAGCGAGGCGAACTGACGAACCAGTGCGGAGCGGAGCGAGACGAACCGTCGACGGCGGCAACCCGCTCACATGGTCGTGTTGCTCCGGCCGATCGGCACGATCATCGGGCGGTCGCTGACCGGATCCGCCACCACCTTGGAACGCAGTCCGAACACCTCGAGGAGCAGCTCTTCGGTGATGACCTTCGACGGCGGGCCCTGGGCGATCACGGCGCCCTCCTTCATGGCGACGAGGTTGTCGCTGTAGCGGACCGCGAGGTTCAGATCGTGCAGCACCATGAGCACGGTGCGGCCCTCCTCGTGCAGATCGTTCACGAGGTCGAGGACGTCGAGGGCGTGCGAGAGGTCCAGGAAGGTGGTCGGCTCGTCGAGCAGGAGGAGGTCCGTCCCCTGCGCGAGCGTCATGGAGATCCACACGCGCTGACGCTGACCGCCCGAGAGCGAGTCGACGGTCCGGTCGGCGAGGTCGCGGATGCCGGTCTGCGTGAGCACCGCGTCGACGATGTCCTCGTCGGTCGACGACCACTGTCGGATCCAGCTCTGATGCGGGTGCCGTCCGCGTGCGACGAGGTCGGCGACGGTCAGTCCCTCCGGCGCGATCGGCGACTGCGGCAACAGACCGAGTTTGGTCGCGACCTCCTTGGTGCGGTACTCGCCGATGTCCTTGCCGTCGAGCACCACCGAGCCGGCGGTCGGCTTGATCAGTCGCGCCAGGGTACGCAGCAGTGTCGACTTGCCGCAGCCGTTGGGACCGATGATCGTCGTGACGGCTCCGGTGGGGATGTCGAGGTCGAGATCGCCGATGATCGGCTTGCCGCCGTAACCGGCCGCGATCGACTGGGCTTGCAGACGTGGTTCATCGATATACAGATCGGTCACCGGGAACTCCTGAGGTTCTGTCGGACGAGTAGATAGACGAGGAACGGTCCGCCGACCGCCGCGGTCACGATGCCGACCGGCAGCGAGACCGGCAGCAGGGTTCGCGCGATGAGATCGGCGCCGGAGAGCAGGAATGCGCCGACGCACGCCGAGGTGATCAACGGCGGAGCCGAGACGCCCGCCAGCCGCATCGTCACCTGCGGGGACACGAAGGCCACGAACGCGATCGGTCCGGCGCCGGCCACCGAGGCCGCGGCCAGCACCACCGCGGCGATGAGGAGGACCGCCCGCGTGCGACCGAGGCCGACACCGAGGCCCTGGGCCACGTCGTCGCCGAGCTGTACGGCTCGCAGAGAGAACGCGGCGCCGAGGGCGACGATCGCCGCGATCGCCGCCAGCACCCCCGTCCCGGTCACCTGGTCCCACGTGCGGTCGGCCAGCGAGCCGACCAGCCAGGTCTGCGCCTGGCCCGCCTGGGTGATGTCCGAGCGGACCATCATCCAGGTGATCAGCGCGTGCATGAGCGCGTTCACGGCCACACCGATGAGGATGAGTCGGAAACCGTCCATGCCGCCGCGCGCCGCGAGGGCGTAGACGATGGCCCCGGTGACCAGGCCGCCGATCAGCGCCATGGCAGGCGTGCCGTACCGCGTGATGTTCGAGGCGACCCCGCCGGTGGTGAGGATGAAGACCGCCAGCACGCCTGCACCCGAACTGATGCCGAGGATGTCGGGGCTGGCCAGCGGGTTGTGCGAGATGGACTGCACGATGGCGCCCGACATCGCCAGCGCCGCGCCGACGATCACCGCCATCAACGCACGCGGCAGGCGACCGTCCGTCACCAGGAACCGGGCCAGCGGATCGCCCCTGCCGACGAGGGTCTCGAGCACCTGGGTGAACGAGAGCGGATAGTCGCCGAGCCGGATGCTCAGGCAGAAGAAGAGGAATGCTCCGAGCGCCGCGACGAGGGTCACGATCACCGGGCGCGGCCGCCAGACGAAGCTGACGACTCCGCCAAGACGCAGTCCGGGGCGCAGCGGTGGAAGCGGTGTGGGCCGCGCTCGATCGTCGGCGCCCGATGTCGCCTGGGTCGTGTCGATCACAGCCTGACCGCCCGTCGCCACCAGACCAGGAACACGAAGCACGGTGCGCCGACCAGCGCGACGACGATGCCCGCCTCCAGCTCGCCCGGCCTGGCCACCATGCGGCCGACGATGTCGGCGACCAGGAGGAGGAGCCCACCGGCCAGTGCCGAGTACGGGAGCAGCCACCGGTGATCGGGTCCGGTGAGGTAGCGGGCCACATGCGGCACCACCAGTCCGAGGAAGGCGATGCTGCCGCAGGCCGCCGTACCCGCTCCGGCCAGAAGCGTCACGGCGAGCAGCCCCAGAACGCGCGCCGCCGTGACGTTCTGACCGAGGCCCCGCGCGACGTCGTCGCCGAGGTTCAACAGGTTGAGAGCGGGTGCGTTGGCGAACGCCAGGACGAGTCCGACGAGGATGAACGGTGTCGTCGTCAGAATGATGTCGTAGCTGTCGCCCTTGACCGCACCCGCGTTCCAGAAGCGCAGCGCGTCGAGCGACTGGCTGTCGGCGAGTGCGACCGCGGACGTCATGGCACTGAGGAAGAACGTGACACCGGTGCCCGCCAGGATCAGCGTGAGCGGCGACGCCGCCGTGCCGCCGAGACTCGACAGTCCGAACACGACGACCGAGGCGATCGCCGCGCCGATGAACGCGAACCAGATGAACTGGATCGGCGCGGTGACGCCGCCGAGGAAGATCGCGATGACCACTGCGAGTGCGGCACCCTGGGTGATGCCGAGCAGGCCGGGATCGGCGATCGGATTGCGCGTGTGCCCTTGCATCAGCGCACCGCCGACACCGAGCGCCGAACCGACGATCAACGCGAGAATCGTGCGCGGCACCCGCTGGGTCTGCACCACGATCGCGGCCTCGTTCAACTGCGGATCGGGTGCGGTCCCCTCGCCGATGTACCGATGCCACAGCCCGTGCCAGACCAGCGACGGCGAGAGGGTGTTCGCGCCGATCAGCAGCGACGCGACGACAGCCACGACGATCGCGGCGCACAGCACCGCGAGGCCGATGAGCCGTTTACGTCGCACACTGAAACCCGAGGCCCGTTCCGGCGCGACGGCCATAGTCGTAGACATTGGTAGTAATGCTAGCCTTAGCTCTTTTCTCGAGGCGAGCATGTACTGGCAGGCCGTCCGGGCAGCCACGAACCGGACCGTGTCCCGCACCGCCGTCCGGACACACCCGCACCACCGAGACCACTGCTACGACTTGTAACTTACGCAATGTAACTTTATGCTCCATGTGATTCAGGTCGCACCGACGCAGTGGTCGGCGCGAGAACACAAGGGGGTTCGATGACATCCGACGACACCGACAGGTCCACCCGAGTTCAACGGTCGCGGATCGCGCGACTGTTGGCCGTGCTGGTCGTCGTACCGCTGGCTTTCGCCGCGCTCTACATGTGGGTCATGTGGGAATCCGTCCAAGACCGTCAAAGACATGCCCGTCGCAATCGTCGACTACGGGATCCCCGTGCACCCCACCCTCGCGGGCAGGCAGTACACCGCGTCGCTCATCGCCGACGCTTTCAAGGCATCTGCGTGAGCGGAGGAGAGCTGCGATCAGGATGTACTCGGCGGAGGCGGCAACTCCAGCGTCGCCTGTGCGGCGCCACCGATCGCGGCGACGTAGTACGCCAGCACTCTGTCCCGCGAGACCTCTGGGCGGACCAGCCACCACCGGCCGAGTTGTTCCCCGATACCCGACACCATGTACGCGAAGGCCTCGACGGACTCCTCGGCCGCACCGGATGCATACGGCCGGATGGCGGTCGCGATGACCTCGACAGTCTGCGCCCGCATCGCGGCCAGCTGATCGACGAGGTAGCCGTCGATGCCCGACGACGTGGCGAACAACAAGCGCCATCGTTGGGGATCGACCTCGATCATGTCGAGGTAGGACCTGCCCGCCGCAGTGATTCTGGCCGTCAGATCGTCCAGCGGGAGGGTCGCCGAGTCCAAGATCGACTGCTCGAACTGCCGACGTGCTCGACGCACGCACGAGAGGAAGGCGTCTTCTCTGCTCTCGAGATGGCGGTACACGATCGGTCTGGTGATGCCGGCCTCCCGAGCGATGTCCTCCATCGTCACACCCTCGTAGCCGTGCTCGGTGAACAGACGTTCCGCGATGTCGAGCAACTGCGACTGACGCTGCTGCGCTGTCAACCGTCGCCGAGGCGACGAGTCCGGAGCGGTGGGTCGCGACATGGACAACAAACTACATGCTGTATCCACGTCCGAGCCGCACGTGGACACACCCGGAATGGAGAACAGCCTTGCCGAGCCTGAGACACGCACTGAGCACGCTGTACATAGTCCGATACATCAGCTCCCCGTATCCGGGCAGCGATCAAGCCGTCGCCGACCGCGTGCGCAGTGAACGGCAGAAGGAGCATACGCACCCGCCTCGACACATACGGGAACGGGTGACCGAGGAGGGGACGACGTGTTCTCGCGTGCGCGCACTGCCCAGACCAGTTGGTCGAAGACTCCCGCCCGAGATCGCAAGCAGATCATCCTCCGTTTCCATGACCTCCTACTCGAACGCCATGACGAGGGGCTCGACCTCATCCAGGCCGACAACGGCAAGACCCGACGCGACGCGGTCATGGAGATCATCGACATCGCGAACACCGCCCGCTACTACGCTCGCAGCGTCGAGCGACGGCTCCGTCCGAAGCGGCGCAGGGGCGCGATCCCGATGCTCACTCACACCACCGAACACCACCACCTTGTCACGGTCATCTCTCCCTGGAACTACCCCCTCGCACTCGCCGCAGGCGACACCATCCCAGCGCTGCTCGCAGGCAACGCCGTGGTCCAGAAACCCGACACCCAGACCGCTCTCACCGCCCTGTGGGCCCTCGATCTGCTCCGCGAAGCGGGCCTGCCCGAGGACGTGTGGCAGCTGGTCGTCGGCGACGTCGACACCGTCGGAGATCCTCTTCTCGACAACGGTGACTACGTCATGTTCACCGGCTCGACCGCGGGCGGCCGCAGGATCGCGATGAGAGCAGGCCAACGCCTAGTCGGTGCATCGCTCGAACTCGGCGGGAAGAACCCGATGATCGTGCTGCCCGATGCAGACGTCGACAGGGCCGTCGCGGGCGCCGTCTCGGGCTGCTTCCCTTCGAGTGGGCAACTCTGCGTGTCCATCGAGCGGATCTACCTCGCCGACGAGATCTTCGACCTGTTCGTCTCGGAGTTCACTGAACGAACGAGAGCGCTTCGACTCGGGCCCGCGTACGACTACAGTATGGACGTCGGCAGCCTGACCAACAGTGCGCAACTCGACAGTGTCAGTGCCCACGTCACCGATGCCGTCGGCAAGGGCGCGACGATCCTGGCCGGCGGACGGGCCCGACCCGATCTCGGACCTCTGTTCTTCGAGCCGACGATCCTGACCGACGTCACCCCGAGATGACACTGTTCGCCCAGGAGACCTTCGGGCCCGTGGTGGCACTCTATCGCTACACCGACATCGACGACGCCGTCGCTCTAGCCAACGCCACACCCTATGGCCTCAACGCCAGCGTGTGGAGTCGCGACGGAGCCGACGCTCGAGCCCTGGCGACTCGGCTGCGCGCGGGCACGGTCAACGTCAACGAAGCCTTCGCCGCCGCCTGGGGCAGCGTCGACGCCCCGATGGGAGGCATGGGCGACTCCGGCCTCGGGAGGCGACACGGCGCCGGAGGCCTCCTGAAATACACCGACGCCCAGAACGTCGCCCAACAGCGGCTCCGTTCTCTGCAACCGCCGGCCGACACCTCGGCAGAACGCTGGGCCGCGATCCTCATCCGATCGCTCAACGCCTTCAAGACTCTCGGATTGCGATGAGCATTCGCCTGGACGAGCGCTCCCGACGGGGGACCGCCGGACGAGCGGTGTGCGGGGTTCGGACGGATTCACCACACCGGGCTCGCCGATCGACGTCGTCTTCGACGCTGCCCGGCCGAATCATCGAGGACCGTCGACGCCCAGCCCTTCTCTTCCGATCACCTGCGAGTTGCGCACCGTGGTGCGGCAGCGCGGGGTCGAGCATCGGAGTGGAGACCTGCACGGGCCCGAACGGCGCCGTGATCGAGGTAACAGAGAGCCGGACCGCACCGATCTACCTTGTAGTCCATTCGCACTACAGAGGAGGTCCGTCATGGGTGGAGACGCAGATCCGTTGTTGGCCATCGGCATCGTCGTCGCGGTCGTCGTCACGACCATCGCCGCCGCACCGTTCGCGTTGATGTCGCTGATCAACGGAAGCTGACTGGCTAACCCGGCTTCGGCGCGGTGATCGAGTAGGGAGAGACGAGGAGGCCCCCGGTCCGCATCTCTGCGGGCCGAGGGCCTCTTCTGCTATCTCAACCTAGCGTCGGGGTAGCGGGATTCGAACCCACGACCTCTTCGTCCCGAACTCGACGTCCTGGGCGTTTATAATTGTTGACATGGATGGCTGAACCGACTCTTACCAGGTCAAAGCGTTGCTTGCGTTTGTTGGAGATGCACCGTGTTGGAGCTACTGCGGACTGACTGCGGACTGGTGAACTCGTTCGGCAGGGCTGAGGACCCAGGGGCATCCCCCGGTCGATCGTCCTGATCTCGCTTGTTGGCCTGATCCAGCATTCCAGATCAAGAAGAATCGTCCCTGATGATAGCCACTTCACTGCCCTACCGTGCGCGGACTCGAAACCCCAAGCGAGAATGGTCGCTGTGAACTGGCCAGAGTGGATGCTGTACCGACCGCCCGGGACTGAAGAATCTCAGTTTAAGGCGGGTCGTAGGAATGCAGTGCAGGACGTAGTCGGGCAGGTGCTCCGTGCCGCGATGGGAATCTCAGTGGCTGGCCCGCCAGAGGGGGTCTACTGGCGCGGCCAGGGCGATATCTCCTGGAGACTAGATTCGACGGCGACTAGGGCCGGGATGTCTCCTGACGACATCGCAGACCATGAAGCGGCCGCGATCGCTCACGCTAGTGTCGCGTGTCGTTAATGAGTTGATGGTTTGCGGCTTGCGATAATGGGATATGGCGAATTCTCCGGCCCCGGCGCTGCAATTGCGTGAGGGCGATGCTGCTGAACTGGACCGGCTGTTGCGGTCGACCTCGACGTCGGCGGGCCTGGTGCGGCGTGCGCGGATCGTGTCGCTGGCGGCTGCGGGTGTGGCGAACACGCGGATCAGCGAGGTGGTCGGGACGTCGGTGCCGACGGTCCTCAAATGGCGTGACCGCTATCTTCATGGCGGCCTGGACGGCCTCCTCGATGCTGACCGACCGGGCCGTCCGCGGCATCTCGATCATGCCGAGGTCGTTTCGGCTACGTTGATGCCACCGCCGAAGAAGTACGGCGTCACGCACTGGTCCTCACGCCTGTTGGCCGGCCATTTGGGGATCGGGAACGCCACCGTTGCCCGTGCCTGGCGCGAATACGGGGTTCAGCCGTGGCGGTCGGGAACCTTCAAGTTCTCCACCGATCCCGAACTGGTCGCCAAGGTCACCGACGTCGTCGGCCTGTACCTGGAGCCACCGGAGAACGCGATCGTACTGTGCGTGGACGAGAAATCCCAGATCCAGGCCCTGGATCGGACCGCACCGATGCTCCCGATGCAGCCGGGACAGATCGAACGCCGCACCCACGACTACAAACGACACGGCACCACCACACTGTTCGCCGCGTTGGAGATCGCGACCGGACAAGTCACCGCAGCCGTCAAGCCACGACATCGCCACCAGGAGTTCCTGGCGTTCCTGCGGCAGATCGACCGCGCCTACGGCAACCGGGAACTACACCTGGTGATGGACAACTACGCCACCCATAAAAAGGCTGAAGTCCGCGACTGGCTCGAGCAGCACCCGAACATTCACATCCACTTCACCCCGACCTCCGGCTCCTGGCTCAACCTCGTCGAAGTCTGGTTCGGCATCATCGACCGCCAAGCCATCCGCCGCGGCGTCTTCACCTCAGTCAAAGACCTCAACGCCAAAATCCGCGCCTTTATCAACGGCTGGAACGACCGCAAACACCCCTTCGTCTGGACCACGACCGCCGACGAAATCCTGAAGAAAGCACAACCATAAACTATCTAACGACACGCGACACTAGGAGACTTGGGATCGATGGTGCACAGCACCTCGGCGACTACGAGATCCTGGCGCGTTTGCGGCATCACGGTGCGTTGACCAGACTTGTTGACTGCACCACCGATCCGTTCATCGCACTGTGGTTCCTGTGCTCAAATGACGAGAGCAGGGATCGCGACGGAGTACTGCTTGCTATCCGCCGAGATGAGTTTAAGGAGATTCGTAGCCCTTGGAAGCCAGATTCGTACGCGAAGATGCTCAATACTGGTAAGAGCCCAGCCGCGCTGCGCTACAAGATCCCACCGATCGATCCGCGGATAGCAGCACAGCGCGGCCTGTTCCTGCTCCATACCAATCCACTAAGCCAGGTCGAATCGCCAGAATCGGAACTGTTCAGACTCGTGCCTCCGTCTGAGCGATGGCGCAGGAACTCTCGGCAACAGCTCGAGAAGATTTGCGGCCCAAGCGGGCGCGTAAACGAACGAGGTCGAACTCAGATTCGGTTTCCTGCAGCGCTTGGAGTCGTCGTCCCGTCGCTCGCTAAGGATCGCCTCCTCGATGAACTAGAGAAGAGTTTCGGCTTCAACGCGACGACGATATTTCCTGACTTCGCGGGTCTCGGCCTCCACTATTCGAACAAGGAGGCCAGACGTTCCTAACCGCGTCTCGCAGACCGGCATCGCCTTCAGTGCCCCGGGGGTGCCCTGAGGTGCGGGGCGGCATGGGTGGAGGGCCCCTCCCCCTGGGGTGGTCATGCGCACGTCGAACGCCAGAATCCCCAGACCCGTACGCAAACAGAACGCCTATGCCCTACGTGGTCGGCTGGTTGGGTCTGGCGGGGGTGCCCCCTGGGTAGGTTCAGAGCAGTCCGGGGTGTTTCTCAGGTGGCCGGTGTCCTCGTGCTGCTCGCCGTGCGCGTCCTCGGTTGCTTTCGGCTCGGGTCTTGACGGCGTGGCAGGTGATGCACAGCATGCGCGCGTTCTCGAGGGTGTCGGTGCCTCCTTCGGCGACGGGCACGATGTGGTCGCACTCGAGGCGCATGTCATCGCCGTGAACGCCGCAGTCGGTGCATCGGTTGCCGTCGCGTGCGATGGCCTGCTTGCGGATCGCACGCCATGCGGTCGAGGATGTTCTGCTGTCGCCGTTGGTCCATGCCATCGATGTCTCCTGGGGTAGATGGTGATGACCCCGACCGAACACCGCGTGGGTGTCTGGTCGGGGTCATCGTGGTGCTGTGGGGTTATGCGAGTCGCCGAGCTGCGGGCTTCTGCTCGGGTAGTGGTTCGTCGTGTGTGATGCGCCGTAGGTTGGCGATCTGGCGGGCGAAGAACTGCCTGTCTGCGCCGAGAGTGCCGGTGTTCCAGCGGTGTCGGCAGAGTTGCTCGGCGATACCGGTGGCGGCGGCGAGGTCGCGGGCGTCGGGCATCCATGGTCCGCTGTCTGCGACGGCGAGGAGATGCTCGGCTCGGCTGCGTCCGCGGGTGTCGGCGGGCCGGAACCACGCGCGGATCGTCTGGTCGGGATAGCCCTCGAGGATCGACGTGGTGCGCCGTTGGTGCTGCCAGTAGCTGCTCACGTCGAGGAAGTCTCGGCACTGCACACTGCCGATGAGCGGTCCGCCGAGACCGTCGTTGGCGAGGCGTATCTGACGTCGGTATTCGGCGAGCAGCTGGTCGTAGTCGCCGAGGATCTGCTCGACGGTCTCCCATGCCTCGAGTTCGCCGGTTGCGAGCGCAGCCTCCGCGCTGTCGGGATGCCGCGCGATGAGGTCACGGTGCTCGTCGACGCGGCCCATGATTGTCTCGAGTTCATCGCGGCACATGTCGAGGGCGGTGTCGACGAATGCTGTCTCGAGTCGGGTCGGCAGGGTCACCGATTCTAGGGTGGTCCTGATGACGTTGGTGCCGAACAGGTGGAGGGCTGTTTCGCGATTCTTGGCGGCGACGTACTCGTCGACGAGGTCTGCGGGGGTGGCACCGTCGCGGATGCGTTGCCGGAACTCTTCGTCGACGTCGTGCCGTTCGGTTGCCTGAGAGTACTGATTTAGCTGGTCTTTCAGACTCTTGGCGGCCTGTAGATCGGTGTTGGCTGCTTCGATCCGTGCGCGGATCGGCAGGGTCTTGGTGGCGTTCTTGGGCATGATTAGCGGCGTCCGTTCTGGAAGCGTTCGCGGCCGTCGGCGACGGTGCTGGCCTTCGGTTCGCTGTCGGGTTCGCGGACTTCGGCGACGAGCGTGTCGAACTCGTCGTCCGAGAGTTCAGCGAGGTACTGCTTGGCTCCGGCGACGAGCGGATCTGTGTTAGCCATTACGAGGCCTCCTTGAGGTGTGCGTATTCGATGACATCGGCGCGGTGGAAGATCCACCTGCCTGCGATCTGCTCACCGTCGAGGTCTGCGGCAATCCTGCGGATGTTGCGAGTCGTGCAGTGCAGGATTGCCGCGGCTTCGGTGGTGTCGATCAGATCTGGTTCTGAGTCTGGTTCCGGCTCACGCTCGGAGGTTCCGTGCGCGGACACCTCACTCAGTAGTCGCCGCACTTGGTTGGGGATCGGTTGGCCGGTGAGTTGTCGACGGCGGACGAACTCGGCGGTGACGTAGGTGATCAGTCGTGCTTGGTCGTCAGTGACGTCCACGGCGGCCTCCGGCGAGGACGTCGGCGATCTTGTTGGCGAGTTCGAGGGCCTCTGTCGGGCTGTGCATGATGCCGTGGATGTCGAGGAAACCGGCATCGTTGACGGTGATGACGGGGACAGCGCTGGTCCGGTGTTGGCTGCACTGTTTCGAGGCGGCGCGTGTGCGGCGGCCGCAGCCGTCGGCAGTGCAGTAGGCCATGGGTCGGCTCTTGGACATATCAAGGTCTCCTGGAATTGTGGTGTCGTCGATGACGGCGGTGAACGCAATGCAGGTGTCGCAGAGCCAACCGAATGGGCCTGCGAACCGTGGGCATGGACCGGAACAACTGCGGCAGACGAACGGCGTCACGACGCCGCCTTGCGTGGCCTGCCGACACCGGCAGATGGTGCTGGGATGCGGGCTGCGATCACTCCGTCGACTCTCCGGTCCCGGCCGACGCTGTCCATGTAGTCACGGCACGCCCTGAGTGCGGGGCACCGCCAGCAGATCGCAGCGGCCTGCTCGTGACGGTCTGCGGCGGCGTCGACGGACTCGTCGAGAGCTTTGCTGTCGAACAGTTGCGGGTTGCGTGTGCATGCGGCGTCGGTGAGTTTCGGTGCGAGCCACAGCATGCGGTGCATCAGTCGTTCGCACGCTGCCGGGTCGAGATTTCGTCCCCTCATGGCCACGTCTCCCAAACGCTTCGCACTGAGACGGGCACCCGATATCTGCGGTGGAGCCGCTCGGCAGCGTCGTCGTGGCGTCCCTGGTGGATCACGAACAGTTCTGTGATCGTGAGGCTCTGTGCACGCATGGCGCCGGTCATCGGGGCGACGTCTTCGTCGGGCCCGAGGATGTTCTCGGGCTCTACTTTGCCGATCACGAGAGCCGCATTGTCGCGAGACTCTGCGCCGCTGAGGAACCGGCCCATTGCAGGCCGGATGGCGTTGATGAAGCGGTCAGTGCCCTCGACGTAGTGGTAGCCGGTGTCGCCCTGGGCGGTATTGAACCGGCTTGTCCACAATCGGAGCTCGCGTCCATTCTGGTCAAGGACGCGCCCTACGAACGGCGAGCGCAGAAGGTCTCCATCGAAGTACCAGAATCGCCAGAATCCGGGGTCATGGTGGAATGCCTCCGCCAGTTCGGCTACCTGGTCGGCGTAGCTCACCGGACGACCTCCAGCGACCGAACGACAGTCAGCGGTTCGATGTATCGGACGGTCCCGGTGAAGTCGCTCGGGTCCCAGGTGACGACCGCGTAGCCTCGGTCGCCGGGTTCGCGGTCTGGCGGCAGCGAATACTTGGGCGAGTCGAACGGTGAGGTCGGGTGGTCGGCCGGGTCGGCCGGCCACAGCTGGGAGGCGATAATCGAGTCGCCGTCGATCGACACGAACGACAGGATCGGTCGGCCGTCGCTGTAGTAGTCGAACTGGGCGAGCAGCCTTGGCATGTCGAGCAGCGCTGTGGACAAGTTCTCGCTCTGGGCGTCGCAGCACCCGTCCGCATGGCCGTGGTCGGAGGCTGACTCGAGTAGCCATTCGGCGGCTCCGAGGGCTACGCGGGCGGCGCGGATCAGATGGTCGGTGGCGGGGTTGGGAGAGATCATCGGGTGGCCTCCATGGGTGTAGACGGTGCAGGCGGCGGGCTGTGGCGGTAGAGCGGTGGTGCGGCGTCCTCGACCTTGGCGGTGTCTTCGTTGATGACCAGGGCGCGGTAGTCGGTGGTGTCGTAGGCGACGACGAGACGCCCTTTGCGGTCCCACAAGGGGACGAATGCGGGGATCATGCTGTTCTCTTTTCGGCTTGGATGCAGGCGGCGCGGTCGGAGTGATATCCGGCGGCGCGGTCGGTCGGTGCGTATTCGGGGATCGGTTCGCCGCAGTGTCGGCAGTCGACGCTCTGGCGGGCGTTGGCGAGCGCGCGTGCGACGCGGTCGGTCTGCCCGGGCGAATCGGGTGTCAGACCGCCGGGGGTCGTAGTTGGAGCAGAGGCGTATTCGTGACCCGCGTGACCCGCGTGACCCGCAAACCGGGCCTGACCTGCTGGTTCGCTGATTTTTTGGTGCGGGTCAGGCGCGGGGGAAGGATTTCCGCGTGACCCGCGTAACCCGCGGTGCGGGTCAGTGCGGGTTACCGCGTTGTCGCTGACCCGCGTCTGCCCCGCAGGGTTTTCGCCATGTCCTCGCAGGTCAGATGCGGTTTGCGGGTCTTGCGGGGCACGCGGGTCTGATTTCCCTCTACTCTCTGGTGGCGGGGGAGTGATGGTCCACTCGGTGATCTTGCGGTGGTTGCGGCCGCCGTCGTCGTCGATGATCCAGCCGATCGCGCGCAGTGCTGGCGCGTGCCGACGCAACAGGGTGGTGACCGCCCGCGAGTTCTTCGGCCAGTCACGCGGCGGCTTCTCGTCACCGAACGTGCCGCGAATGTCGGCGAGGACTTCAGCGCTGGTGCGGCCGTCGGCCTCGTAGTGGCTCGACCGGATGCGGCCGATGAAATCGTCGGCAGACAGGGAGTCTTCGGCGATGCGTTCGGCGCGGTCGCTGTACCGGGTCAGGCCCTCGGTGCAGAGGACCTGGTCTACCGCGGCGAGGACGCGAGCGAAGTCGGCCATGCGCGGGGCCTCGTCGAGGTCGATCGTGGGAAGGGTCTGATGGACGCGGGCGGCAAGGTCGAGCAGTGCACCGTGGATCCTGGGGCGTGCATCAGACCACGCGAGATTGAGTTCTTTCTCGTTGCGGCGCTTGTTCTTCGGGATACGCGGTAGGTCGACGAGCGCGAGGCGTTCGCCGAGGTCACCGCGCAGGGCACCGAGGTCGATGCCGTTGATGATGACGCAGCGCCGGAACTTGACCACGGACAGACCGGAGTCGGAGTAGAGCGCACGTTTGACGTTGCCGTCGCCGGTCGATGCGCGGCACAAGCTGTCGGAGAGCCACGCGGGGAGACCGGACAGATTGTCCAGGGCCACGACCCACGATCCGGCCGCGGCGGTCACCCAGGAGTCGGCGTCGCGCGGGGCTTGGCGCAATGGGACCGGCGATGGATCGAGGAGGTCGACGGTGATGCGCGTGGTCGAGGACTTCGCTGATCCCTGCTCGGCGAGGTACGCCAACACAGGGTGTGCGACGTCGACCTGAGTGAGCGCTTGCACCAGAACCGCGAGCAGTACCGGACGATCCTGTTCGGCGATCGGGATGAAGTCCCACAGTTCGGCGAGGTCGCCACCACGCTCGGGCCGCGGGTACATGGCGGTCAGCTTCGTGCGGGTGAACGTGACCGGGGCGTGGTCGATCAGTTCCCATGCACCGTCGGCGATACGGATCACGGTGCCGTCGACGTCGCCGCAGTCAATGTAGACCGCGTCGTCGGTTTCGGCCACACGCAGGTACAGGCGGGTCGGGTCCTCCAGGGCGGCCATTCCTTCCAGGACGGTGAGGGAGTCGGCCAGGGCCTGTGCGGGCGCTGCTGATCCGTTGAGCGCGAAGAACTTGCGGGCCAGTTCAGCGCGCAGCCCGGTGCGCCCGCCGCGCAGCATCATCGCAATATGGGGTGTGGTCTTCGAGGTGCCGAACGGTTCCTCGTCGTCGGACAGGCCGAGCTGGTAGTCGTCGAGGGCGAGTTCGACCAGGCGCGTTGCCACAGACTTCTGCCGCTGGTCGTCGGCGGGAGGTTCGGGGTCTGCTGGCGGCTCGTCTGCGATCGGCGGTGTGTCTGCGACCGGATCGGATGCTGTCGCGATCACGGAGGCGAGAGCACCGACCTGCTCCGGTGTCGCGTCGTCACCGAGCTGAGCTGCGGCCGCGATCCGTGTTGCCTCGTCGAGTTCGCGGCGGCGCTCCTGCTCGTGCACTTGCTTCATCTCGTCTCGTTTGCGGATGCGTTCGATCTGGTCGGGCGTCGGAGGTGTCGGTTCGGGTCGTCGACCGTGGCCGCGCGGTTCGTCGTGTAGGTCGGCGAACGTCAAGCCGAGCGCGTTGAGGACGTTCTCGATCGGATCAGCGTGTGAGGCGATGACGATGCCGGCGTACGTGTCGGCCGGGGCGAGGGTGATCGAGCGATCGGCAGACGAGTGTCCGGGTGCTTGTGCTGTCGCGGTGCCGTTCGACTTCTCGAAGACGCGGCAGCCAGCGGCGTGCAAAGCATCGATGATGCGGTCGTATGCGGGACTAGGCACTGGTGTCCACCCGCCCCCGGCAGACGGGACCGACGTGCAGGTCGACGGAGCGGCGGGCGGTCAGGATCGCCCCACAGTTGCGGCAGCGGACGCCGACGACGTAGCCGTGCTCGGCGAGCGCTTCGATGTGCTCGCGGATGACCCGGTCGTCGGGTTGCTCCGCTTCCGACCGTGGTCGGATAGACTGCGTGTTGAACATGTCTGGGTGTTCTCTTCCTGTCCCGCCCCTCGGATGCGAGGGGCGGGACGCTGGGTTTCAGGGCGGAGTGGTCAGGAGCCTGACGCCGCGGGGCGGCGCACCCGGGGGAAGAACTGCTAGCAGGAACCTCCGATCTCTGATTCGGCGAGGTCGGCTGCAGCAACGAGAAGTGCCGCGTGGTGGCGCGCTTCGTCCGGTGTGAGTGCGGTGCCGCGACGAAGCCATTCGCCGTCGTAGTACTTGTGCGTGGTCATTCCGACGACGGGGCCGCCGTTTACCGTGCTCCGCAGTCGAGCGCACACGCTCACGTAGGCCGGGGTGTACGTGTCGCCGGTCGGCAGTCCGTTGTGCAGGCTCAAGTGGGTGCGAGCGGTGGAAGATCCGTAGGACGGGATCAGTCCCCCCACCTTGTCGTTGCTCGGATCCGACCACGATGGTCGCGGCCCGATCTGTTGCTCGAGTCCGAACTGGGTATGGGGGATCGCCTGACTCATCGCATCCCAGTGCTTGAGTTCAGGGCTGTCACCGCAGTGCCGATGCTCGGCCTCCCAATCGGCCTTAATCATGTCGGTGTCGACCGCGGTCTGATCACCGAGCAGCTGGACCGAGGTATCGCACTTCTCACATGTGAGGACGAGCGGCTCGGTCTGGCGGTCAAGGTCGAAGGTGGATACAGTCATGGCTAGTTCACTTCCTGGTGGTTGTTGGATTCGGAGACCTCGGTGACGTTCTTGGCGGGATGCACCGGGGTCTTTCGCATATCCGGGGTGTTGTCGTCTTCGATCAGGCCGAGGTCGGCGTGATCTTCTTGCGGGCGGCTCACGAGGCGGCTCCGTGCTCGGGGAACGTGTCGAGGACGAGTGCCAGCAGCCGCAGTTGAGCGGTGCTTCCGTCCGCGACCTGACGAGCGTTGAGAAGGCTCACGACCTCGGAGCAGAGGGCGGCCCTCTCGATCTTGTCGAACTCGGCCTGCTCCTGTGGGCGGCTCATAGGACTGCTTTCGGTCGCCCGTAGATTCGGCCGTCTGGGGTGACGCCGATGTACTCGATGGTTGCCTCGTTGATCTCGGCTTCGGCGTTGTCTTCCGGCGTCTGGCACGTTGGGCAGATCACCGCGACGATGCGCCCGCTACGGGTTTCGACGTTCCACGCCTCGATCTGCTTGCGAGCGCGGCGGCCGCACCGTGTGCAACGCACAGCCTTCGCGGCCATCAGGCGACACCGCCCCGAGTCGTCGCGGCCTCCTGCTCGGCCAACCAGCGCTCGACCTCAGCGCGCCGGTAGAAGACCTTGCCGTTGATCACGAACGATGCGGGCCCGGTTCCTGCATGCCGCATGTACCGCATCGTGTTCTGGTTCAGGAACGGCCAGTAGGCGCACACCTGCTTCGTGTTCATCACGTCGGCGAACTTCTGCTTGTCCATGACTCCTCAATCTGACTCTAGATCAGGAACAACCTGAACCTGACGCAGACAACACAATCACAACTTGTCCTGATCGTCAACCAGTGACATGCTGACCCTTATGCAGGAAACGGAAAGCGAGTTGAACGCGAGGGTCGGCCGGAACGTGTTCGTGCTTCGCAAGCAGGCACTAGGGATTTCGCAGGCGGAACTTGCTGATCGTCTTGCAGTCGAACTAGGCAGGCCGAAGATTGATCCGACAACGATCACGCGAATGGAATCAGGCAGACGTCCGATCACGGTGGCGGACTTAGAAGCCTTGGCGAGAATCTTCTCTGTTGACGTCGAGCAATTGCTGGACGAGAACTCGGACGACCTCCTGGCGCTCAAGCGGCTGATCGAGGATTGGTCGGTCAACAGGGCAAGAATCGCTGCCGCAGAAATACGGATGACCGGTGTACCGACTCAGGCCTCCGACCTGGTGGCGAACCATCCTAGCCTTCTGTCGGGCCTCACGAATCGCGAACGCGAGATCTATTTCGACATGCAACGCAGCGAGACTCCGGAACCATGACTCAGCGCCGTAACCGTCGCGCCGGCGTCGAGGACCGCTGGCGCAAGGCCGACGGGACTCCCTCAGCTAATGACGGCAAGGGGATGCGGTGGCGCGCACGATACGTCGACAGCGACAGCCGGGAACACTCGAAAGCGTTCAGCCGGAAGGTCGACGCGCAACGCTGGCTCGACGACATTACGTCGACCATCGTCACCGGAACCTACATCGCCCCAGGTGCTGGGACGGTCACTGTTGAACAAATGCACGAGCAGTGGCTCACGATGCAGGGCCACGTGAAGGCATCGACCAAAGCAGCCCGCGAGTCGGGATGGTCGGCACATGTACGAGATCGGTGGGCGCGAGTGCAACTCGCCGATGTACAGACGTCAGCCGTCCGGTCATGGGTCGCAGAAATGAGCGAAGAGTCGTCTCCCGCCACGATTGAGAACGCTCTCGGAGTACTGCGGATGGTCTGCCAGGTCGGGGTCGAGGACCGTCGTATTCCCCGAAACCCGTGTGATGGCGTGAAGGCCCCGCGGCGCGAACACCAGGCACGCGCGTACCTCACCCACCAGCAGGTGCACGAGCTCGCCGAAGCGATGCCGCGCGATGGTCTCGCCGTCCTGTTCCTCGCCTATACCGGGCTGCGCTACGGGGAGATGGCGGCCCTACAGGTGCAGGATGTCGACATGCTGCGTCGTCGGGTGAATGTCCGCCGCTCGGTGACTGAGGTAAAGGGGAAGCTGACGTGGTCGACGCCGAAGGGCCACGAACGCCGATCCGTGCCGTTCCCCAAGCTGCTGTCCACGGGGCTCGCCTCCCTGATGGAGGATAAGGGGCGAGAGGATCTTGTCTTCCAGGCACCAAACGGCGGTGTCCTGCGGATCGCAACGTTCCGCACGCGGGTGTTCAACCCGACGATCGAGCGGCTGCGTGGCATCGACGCTGATCATCCTGAGCCGACGACGGACTGGCCACGGCCGACACTGCACGATCTACGGCACACCGCTGCGTCGCTGGCGATCAGTGCCGGCGCGAACGTGAAGGCCGTGCAGACAATGCTGGGGCACAAGTCCGCTGCACTCACGTTGGATACGTACGCAGACCTGTTCCCCGATGATCTGGAAGCGGTCGCCAACGCTCTCGACAAGGCCGCAGCAGCGGCCCTCGCTTGAACCACTGCGGACTCACTGCGGACTATCACTCTGGAATGCTCGGCAGTCCCCGACATACGAGGAGGCCCTGGCTTGCGTCTCCGCAGGCCAGGGCCTCTTCTGCTATCTCAACCTAGCGTCGGGGTAGCGGGATTCGAACCCACGACCTCTTCGTCCCGAACGAAGCGCGCTACCAAGCTGCGCCATACCCCGTGTTGCGACCTGATACAGCCTACAACGCGGAAGGTGAAACTATTAAATCGTATGGTCAGAGCGATATTCCACGAGTGTCACTGATACGAGATGAACCACGGTTCCGGAGTCACGCGCAGCGTGCGGCGCGGGGAGAACATCGGCTTGTCCTCCGTGTAAAAGTTCTTCCATCCCAGCCACGTGTTCGGGGGCAGGCCCGCGACGATGCGCCGCCACGTGAGCATCTTGACCGACGGGATCCCGTGACCGTCGGCGTGGATGACCGTCGCCAGTTCGGGATGCGACGTGTCCAGACGGCTGCGGTCGCCGAGCATGTCCTTGTCGAACTGATGCAGCACGAACGCCTTCTGCGGCAGGCTCCCCTCGCGGACGATCCCCGCCAGCCAGTCGGCGGTGCGGTTCACCTCGGCGGGATCGACGGCGCCGATCTGCGTCAGATGCTTCTGATCGGGTTTGAGTCGCCACTCCGGGTCGAGTGCCAGACCGACGTTTGGACGACGCAGCAGGTCGCGATACATCTTGGCCTGGGTCAGAAAGTCCATGCGCCCCGGCTGCAGGTCGAGCGTGACGTAGACACCCGCCTTCTCCGCCGCGTCGATCCACGGCTTCAGCACCGCCGGATCGATCGGGTCGGTGTACGCGCCCCGGTAGCCCGGCGCGGCCGACGCGACGGTCGCGATGATCTCGAAGGCGGGCACGACCGGCGCGTCCGAGATCTTCTCGTACTGCCTCGCCATGCGCCGCACGCGGCGGATAGACGCATCGATCCCCTGTGCGCCGAGCGGTCCCAGGTCGGCGGTGCCCGGCGACCCGTAGAGCGACACCATGCGCCGTCCCGGGAACACCAGTTGTCCGCCGCCGGGCAGTTCGGGAACGGTCCGTGCCGCATCGATCTGCGAACTCACGGCTGCCTCGTCGCCGAAGCGGCCGATCGCGAGCACCGGACGGTCGACGTCGTGCTTCAGCGCGGCGACCGAGCGTCCGGTCGATCTGGGGTCCGCGGCGGGCAGCGCGATCGCGTCCACCCCCGCCGACTCCGCTGTTGCCATCGCGTCGGCACCGCCGGCCACCAGCACGAGAGCGTCCTGCTCTGCGGTCGACGACACGACGGCGGGTTCGGGATCGTCATCGGACGTCGGCACACCGACGTCTGGAGCATCGCCGACCGTAAGAACGCTTCGCGCATGCAGCCGATCGAGTTCGTCGCGGACGGCGCCGACATCGTCGCCAACCTCGAAGACGGGGACGTGGTGCTCGGTCGCGACCTCGGCGGCTCGACTCCGCTGCTGCGGTGCGGCGTCCGCGGAGACCACCACGGCGGAGGATGCGGACTCGAACAGAGTGCGACTCACCAGTACCGAGTCAGGGACACCGGCGTCGTTGACGACCGTCACCGGCGACAACGCGACGGCGGTGCGATGAGAACTCGCCGAGTCGCCGACCGCCATCGACGACGCGGTCAGCGCGCCGACGACGACGAGGACGGCGACGACGAGGACCGGACGAGTGCGAGTGTCCGTCATTCCTCGTCGTCGGTGTCGGCATCGGAGAGATCGACCCGCGGGGTGGTCGCGGCCTGGAACGCCGCTGCAGCGGCGAAGCCGAGTGCGGCGAGAGCGAAGACGACGGTGGCGGCGAGCAGTACGCCCCACAGCACCATCGCGACGACGCCGTCGAGCTGGTCGAGAGCGAGAGCGCCCGCACCGGCCAGAACGGCCCCCAGCAGGGCCCAGGCGACGCTGCGCAGGCGAGGTCCGATCACCGATGAGTAGAACAACCGCCGGTAGACGGTCGACTCGAATTCGTCGACCGCGGCGAGACGCACCGCGTCGCCGTCGGCGAGGTCGCGAAGAGTCCGCGCGAGGTCGGCGTCGCGTTGCAGCGACGCCGACTCCCACCGGCGGTACGCGACGAAAGCGATCGTCGCGAGAGTGGCGGCCAGAAGGCCGATGCCTGTTGCGAAACCCCAACTGTTCACGAGGGACAACCTACCGGCCGGAGCTCACAATTGAAACGTGTGTCAGACGCGCGAGGTGACGCTGCTGGCGATGTTGCCGCGGGTCGCCTTCGAGTACGGGCAGAACCCGTGGGCGCCGACCGCAAGTTCGTTGGCCTGAGCAGTCTCCAGACCCGGCAGGTAGACCGAGATGTCGGCGACCAGACCGAAGCCGCCGTCGGCGTCGTCCTTGCCGATGCCGACGTTCACCGTCACCTCGGTGCCCTCGGGAACGGTGACGCCCGCGTTCTTCGACACCATGCGGAGCGCGCCCATGAAGCAGGCGGCCCAACCGGCCGAGAACAACTCTTCGGGGTTGCTGCCTTCTCCGTTGCCGCCCATCTCGACCGGCGGCGCGAGCGTCAGGTCGATGCGTCCGGTCTCGGACACCACTTCACCGTCACGGCCGCCGCCGCGGGAGGTCGACGAGACTCGGTACACGGGGGTCACAGCCATGAGTTTCTCCTAAGTTCGCGTGTCGTCGCCGGCAGGGTCGCGGCGCGCGATTTCCAACCTACTCGCCCTATTGCCCACGCATCACACGGAACGGTTTGACCCGCATCGACGGCGGCAGCCACTGTCCGACGGCGCGACTCAAGGTCAGAATCGCCGACACGATGAGCAACCCGAACTGCACCCACGCCATCGCCCACACCCATCTCGGCGCGTCCGGATAGTTGAACAGGAGGTCGGCGCAGACCGGCACGAACAGGCAGATCACGACCACCGTCGACAGATACACGTTCCTCAGGTTTCGGCTGTGCGTGCGCGCGACGCCGACCAGCATCGGCCAGCTCAGTGCCACCACGACCGGGATGCCGATCAGGAATGCCAGCGGCCAGAACTCGGCGAGCGACTGCGCCTTGGCCGCCGAATCCACGTCCGACAGTTCCTCCAGGCCCGGTTCGAGACGGTCCGCCAGGCGCGTCGTCGTCGCCGACAGGTTCACGAATCCGTACACGACCCAGATCAGACCCGCGACGGCGGACGCCAGCCACGCGATGCGAGCGCCGCGTGTGAGGACGGTCGGCGGCGGACCCGGATCGACCGGGCGCGCCGGGTAGCGATCACGGTGCTCCGCGTCGGCGGACCGGCGCGCGATCTCGGCCATGTCTTCGGCGTCGAGTTCGGCCTGGGTCGGGATGCGATCCGGGTCGTCGTCGGGGAACGTCATGGGTCGATACTTGCACATCCCCCGCGTCGCGAACCGCGGCTCACCCCGCGATCTTGAGCATCCGGGTCACGGTCCCCTGCCAGAGCACGCCACCGGGGCCGATCATCCCGGTCAGCTGCATCGGCTCGTCGAACGGCGCGTCGCCGACCTTCTTCGTGACGATGCGCTCTCCCGTCGCGAAGTCGACGCCCACATAGTTCACCGGCCCGACTTGCTGCGGCCCGGGACGGTATGGTCCGTACGCCAGACCGTGGATCAGTCCGTCGGCCCGCGACAGCCGCGGCAACGTCGCCATTCGGTCGCGGTGGTTCTCCCAGACGCGCGTGCACGTCCCGTCGACGACGTCGATGCGCGTCATGCCGCCGGTGAACGGTGCCGTCGCGGGGCGGCTGGGTCCGGTGACCGCCATCGGCGGATACTGGAATCCGTAGGTACTCGGAATGACGAGACTGTTCCCCCATGCCATCGGCGAGTTCTCGGTGCCCTGCCGAGCACTCGTGAACGCCCGGATCGAGCAGATCGGCGCACCGGTGTCGGCGTCGAGAACGTGGAGACGCGGGATGCGCGCGCTGTCGACGATCGCGACCCATGCGTCGCCGCCCGGACCGAAGTAGGTCGGCGTGGTCCCCGAACCCCAGGTCAGTTGGCCGGGCTTGCGCGCCGGACCGCGGTCGTAGGCATGGCGCCACACGGTGCGAGGGACGCCGTCGTCGCCCGCCCGCATCTCATAGAGTGCGTGCGTGGTCAGGACCGAGACGCCGGTCGGCCGCACGGTGAGCCCGTTGCCGAGTCGCTCGCCCTTCGGCAGGTGCATCGCGGCGACGCGGCCCGCAGCGTCGACCGTGCCGACCACTCCCCTCGTCGTCACGAACCACGTGCGGCCGTCGAAGTCGGGCGCCAGACCGGTCACCGAGTCGCCACCGATCTGCTTCGAGATGTCGTCGCGCCGGTCCACGGTGAGCGTCCAGCCGTGAGCCGTCCGACGGTGCCCGACGTGGAGTATCGCACCGCTGCCGTCGGCGACGACCACGCGGTTCCGCTCATCGAGGTAGCCGTAGACGCCGCCGAGCAGCCCGCCCTTGGTCAGCGGCAGCTTCGCCAACACCTGCGCCGTCGCCGGATCGAAGAGCGTCACGACCGGCGTCGCCACCTGCGGCGGAGCACCGTCGACGTACGCCGTGCACAGCGAGACCGGGTATCCGTCGGTCCCGACGAAGGTCGCAGCACACACCCCGCCCGGGACGCTCGACGCGGCCACACGCGCCGTTCGGCCCGGACCGGGCAGATCGGTGCTGTCGGTCGACGCCGCGTCGCCGTGCATGAGCGAGGTCCATGCGGTCGCGACGCCGGGCGGTGAACCGACCGGCGGCGCGGCATGTGCCGGAGCCGCCAGGCACACCGCGACGGTCAGGAGGACGGCGAAGATCGAGAGGAGACGTCTCACGCAGTCGAGTCCACCACGAGACGGCGGGCGAAAACACCTGTTCCGCCGGTTAGGGCCAGATGCAGGTCCTAACCGGCGGAACATCGATGGGCCACTCGACCGGCGAAGAGGCCGCTAGCGGTTCAGATAGGTTGTCGAGTCCACCGACCGAGCGCCGTCGACCGCGGAGTGGTCCCTGCGCATCTCGATGCGGAACGCCAGCACTCTACGGCAGGAGAAGTGTCGCAAGCGCCCGCCGACGAGTGATCGGCGGTTAGGTTGGTGGGTATGACGTCTTGGCCGCAGATTCGGGGTTTGTCCTTCAGCACCATGGGTCGATCAGTCCGAGCCAGCGTGTATTCCAGTAGCGAAACCGCCAGTTTCGTATGGTTCGCTCCGCCCACGTCATGGAGGATTGAGAACTCGGATGGTTCTCCTGCCTACATCGAGAATGCCACCGACGAGTACGTTTTCGGCGAGGATGGCGTCGCTGTACACACCGCGAAGTCCCCGAACCGAATTGTGGCGGCGATGGGTGTGTCTCCGACGGTGTTGTTCACCGCCTACCGGATGTGGGCTCCGACAGAGATCACGGGGCGGTCGCAGGTCAGTGAACCGAGGGGCATCGCCGAGACCCTGGTCCGGGGACGGCCGGGCTGGGAGATGGAATTCGATGCCCTCTCCGGCGGACCGCGGATTCGCGTGGTGATCGACGCCGAACTCGGCGTAGTTCTGTCGTGGACTCAAGGCGAGCAGTGGGTACAGATGGAATCGCCGGTGCTCGACGAAGACTTCGACCCCGCGCTGTTCTCCTGGGACGGTGCAACCATCGAGTTCGAGGAGCACCTCGAATCACGTGAGCAGCTCGACCATGATCAGAAGATGCGGGAGATCGGTGACATGCCACCGACCCAGGTCGGCTGGCTGCCCATGGACGTCAGCGCCTCACCTACCGATGGCGACCCGTTGTCGGGGGCCCTGGATGTGACGGTGTCCGCTACGACGCCGACTCAGTTCGGTATTCGCCGTTGGTTGACCGAGCTAGGCGAACCCAGAGCGAGGTTCCCGATGGAAAGCTACGTACCTCGAGGACGCGCCACAATCGGGCCGTGGACGGTCGAACTGCGTTCCTATAATGAGGTATCCACCGGCGACGCCGAACGAGTCCTCGCACAGTTGATGCTGCCCGACCCGCCCGGAGACGTCAGCGACATTCGAGCTGCGACGACAGCCCGTCAGGAGGCTGTCGACGAAGCCGAGACCCTCGACGCCCTGGGCACAGGCCGCAAACTCGACGACTATCTCCATTCCCACAGCGGCGCGTCGCTGCTCGTACGCACAGACTTCAGCGACGATGTACGTTGGCGCGAGGTCGCGCTGGCGGCGATGGAACCCGTACCCAGCGGCATGGGCGACGATTCGACTTTCCAAGCGGACCTCACCTGCATCGACCAGCGAGACAACGATGGCTTGACCGCCGATGATCTGGTCGCCCGTATCGGCGAGGAGAATCCTCCCGACTACGCGTTCATCGCCGACTCGACCACCATGAGTCACCCCGAGGCGGCGATCCTGGTGATCGACTGCGGCCGCTCTGATTTCGGCCACGAGCCCGGCCAAACGTTCCGCGTCGTCCCCGAACAGATGTGGTCCGTCGAGAACAACCTGTCGATCGCCAATGTGGACTTTCGTGACTTCGCCAACGCCGTAGACCCGGACGGGGTCTTCCGCGGCTAGCCACCGTCCCCCGCCGCACAACGCAGTCATGTGCCGCGACAACGTGTTTCGAGTCGAGGCGTGGTCTTGTCACCCGGCTTGGTGCTGACGCAATCCGATCACGCGGACAGCCGCGAAGGTGACGCCGAGGATCAGAATGGCCGGTTTCGCCAGCTGCAGTCGAGCGCGAGGGGCAAAGCGGCGTTAGCGTTGGACGCGAAGACCTCCTGTGCTGCGTGGGCGGTTTCTAGACAGCTCCACTTCTTGCCACAGGAGGACTTCGCCCAGGAGCAGATCACTCGCGATTCACGAGATCACCGCTAGCGGTTGAGCTCGGTCAGGATGAAGTTCGTGGCCGGAAGCAGTTTGAACAGCATCGGGACCGCGTGATTGACGACGAGGCCGGGGAAGATCGGCGGCGTGTAGTCGCGCGTGAGCTTCACGTCGGCGCCCTGCTTACGCCAGTCGTTGTACAGGGTGACGACCTGTCCGGTCGGGATCACGTCGTCGTTGATGCCGGTGGAGATCAGGACGGGCGCGTTCGGCTTGAGCGTGCCGATGCGCTGGTCATCGATCATCTTCTGCAGCTGCGGGTAGCGCTTGACGACCGAGCCGAGAGACTCGCCGGTGCGAGTCCACTGGTTGGTCCGCTGCATGCCCGCCTCGAGGATGATGTCACCGATGCACTCGGTGGCGACGTTCTTCAGGACGCGCTTGCCCGCGGCGTTCGTCTCCTTCTGCAGGATCGGTCCGAGTTCGGGGTACCGGGCGTCGAGTCCGTTGATCGCGAATCCGATCGCGCCGGCGATGAGCGTGCCGTCGATCTTGGAGATCACCTTCGACAGGTCGGCGGGCGGTGCACCGGCGTAGGTGGCCTTCACGTTCAGATCCGGCGAGTACGTCTGCGCGAGTTCGGCCGCCGACGCCGCCGCGCCGCCGCCCTGCGAGTAGCCGCTGAACGCCACCGGCGCGTCCGGCGACGCCTTCGCGACCGCGAGCCCGGCTCGTGCGGCGTCGAGCATGGCCCGCCCGGACTCGAGACGGTTCACGTACGTGTGGATGCCCGGGGTGCCGAGTCCGACGTAGTCGGTGATGACGACGCGGACGCCGTTGAGCAGCATCAGGTACATGTCGAGCGCGGTGTAGTTGACGCCGATGCTGGGCTTGGCGAGATCGATCGTCATCGGGAAGCTCATCATCTTCGACCCGGCGCACTGATCACCCTGGCCGACCGTGCCCGGTCCGATCACGACGGTCGGGCGTTCGCCCTTGCCGGTCCATTTCGCCGTCGGCTCGACGACGGTGCCGGTCACCGCGGTCGGCTTCCCGTTCTGCAGCGTCGAGGTGTACATCAGACGCGTCGCGGTGCCGGGCCACTGGCCCTTCACCCCGGGGATCTGCAGAAGCAGGTCGCTGTGCTCGGTGCGAATCACCGAGCCCGGTGTCGTGTCGTACGTCGACGGCGGCGTGTAGAAGTTTCGCGCGGCGCCGGCGGTCCCCGCCGAACCGACCGAGACGAGACCCGCCGCGGCGACGACGGCCACCAGAGACGCTGTGACGACACGGCGCGACGCCTTCATCGACCGTGAGACTACTCCCGAGTAATTTCTCATTGCTGCAATGTAGCGCACGATTACCCAAAGCCTGTAACACCAGACACTCGTACGGCGATAAACACCGTTTCGCGCCCTAGAAACGCACAACGGCCCGCCCGGACTCGACGTCCGAACGGGCCGTTCTGCGCGAAGCGGTTCTACACCAGCAACTCCGCGATCTGGATCGTGTTGAGCGCGGCGCCCTTGCGCAGGTTGTCGTTGGAGATGAACAGCGCCAGGCCCGTGCCGTCCGGCGCACCCGGGTCCTGACGGATGCGGCCGACCAGCGACAGGTCTCCGCCCGCGGCATCGAGCGGGGTCGGCACGTCGACGACCCGCACACCCGCGGCCTCGGCCAGAATCGCGCGCGCCTCGTCGGGGGTGACGGCCTCGTCGAATTCGGCGTTGATCGACAGCGAATGCCCGGTGAACACCGGAACGCGCACGCAGGTCCCGCTGACCAGGAGCTCGGGCAGGCCGAGGATCTTGCGTGATTCGTTGCGCAGCTTCTGGTCCTCGTCGGTCTCCCCCGAGCCGTCGTCGACATAGTCGCCCGCGAGGGC
Organism: Gordonia humi; assembly: GCF_014197435.1. NCBI lineage: Bacteria > Bacillati > Actinomycetota > Actinomycetes > Mycobacteriales > Gordoniaceae > Gordonia > Gordonia humi. Next base: position 1,369,181 of record NZ_JACIFP010000001.1, on the reverse strand, counting down.
GACGACGTTGAACGCGATCGGCGCGACGTACTTGACCGGCTCGCCCAGGTCGACCGAGTGTCCGTCATGGACCAGCTTCTCGGCTTCGTCCGCACCCTTGCGGACCTGTCCGGCGAGTTCGGCGACACCGGCCAGTCCGCTACCCGAAACCGCCTGATAGCTGGAGACGACCAGACGCCGCAGACCCTTCGCGTCGTGCAACGGCTTGAGGACCGGCATCGCGGCCATCGTCGTGCAGTTCGGATTCGCGATGATGCCCTTGGGCGGGTTCTTCGCGAGCTCCCCGTTCACCTCGGCGACGATCAACGGCACGTCCGGGTCCTTGCGCCACGCCGACGAGTTGTCGATGACGGTGACACCGGCCGCCGCGAAACGCGGGGCCTGCACCTTCGACATGGTGCCACCCGCCGAGAACAGCGCGATGTCCAGACCCGTCGGATCGGCCGTCGTCGCATCCTCGATGACGATCTCCTGATCGCCCCACTGCAGCTTCTTGCCCGCCGACCGCGACGACGCGAAGAACCGGATCTCGTCGACCGGGAAGCTCCGATCGGCCAGGATCTGCCGCATGACGCCGCCGACCTGACCGGTGGCGCCCACCACTCCGAGTTTCACACCCATCACAGACCTCCGTCGCTTCGCTCGCCTGTATCGACCACCCCGTCGCTTCGCTCGCCCATGCGTCTACCGCCCCGTTCCCGCGTAGACGACGGCCTCTTCGTCGCCGCCGAGGTCGAACGCCTTGTGCAGCACCTGCACGGCGCGGTCGAGATCTCCGTCGGAGACGAGGACCGAGATGCGGATCTCCGAGGTCGAGATCAGCTCGATGTTGATCCCCGCGTCGCTGAGCGCCTCGCAGAAGGTCGCGGTGACGCCCGGGTTGCTCTTCATACCCGCGCCGACCAGCGACACCTTGCCGATCTTCTCGTCGAGCAGGATCTCGGCGAATCCCAACTCGTCCTTGAGCTTGCCGAGCTCGGTGACGGCGAGTTCGCCGGTCTCGGTCGGCAGTGTGAAGGTGATGTCGGTCTTGCCGGTGTCGATCTTCGACACGCCCTGCAGCACCATGTCGATGTTGATCTCGGCGTCGGCGACGGCCCGGAACACCTTGGCGGCGAATCCCGGCTTGTCCTCGATGCCGACCACGGTCACCTGGGCTTCGCTGCGGTCGTGTGCAACGCCGGTGAGAATCGCTTCTTCCACGGGAATGTCCTCCATCGATCCGGACACGAGCGTGCCCGGCTTGGTCGAGTACGACGAGCGCACATGAACGGGAACGTTGTAGGCGCGTGCGTATTCCACGCACCGGAGCATCAGGACCTTCGCACCGCACGCGGCCATCTCGAGCATCTCCTCGAAGGAGATGTTGTCCAGGCGACGCGCGTCGGGGACGATGCGCGGATCCGAGGTGTAGATGCCGTCGACATCGGTGTAGATCTCGCAGACGTCGGCCCCCAGTGCCGCGGCCAGGGCGACGGCGGTCGTGTCCGAACCGCCTCGGCCGAGGGTCGTCACGTCCTTCGTGTCCTGGGAGACGCCTTGGAATCCGGCGACCATGACTATCTTGCCCTCGTCGAGCGCGCTGCGGACACGGCCCGGCGTGACGTCGATGATCTTGGCCTTGCCGTGGCTCGAGGTCGTGATGACGCCGGCCTGCGAGCCGGTGAACGACTGCGCCGTCTCGCCGAGTCCCTCGATGGCCATGGCCAGCAGTGCGTTCGAGATGCGCTCACCGGAGGTCAACAGCATGTCCATCTCGCGCTGCGGCGGATTCGAGTTGACCTGTTCGGCGAGGTCGAGGAGTTCGTCGGTGGTGTCACCCATCGCCGACGCGACGACGACGACGTCGTTGCCCGCACGCTTGGTCTCCACGATCCGTTCGGCGACGCGACGAATGCGCTCGGCATCCGCAACAGAGGAGCCGCCGTACTTCTGGACCACCAGTGCCACGTCGTGCACCCTTCCTTATTTGTTCTCAGACTTACTCGGTACTACGTACATTCGGTCAGGGGCTGATCCTACCGGGCGCATAGACACAGTCGCATGCACAGCAGACCACGTGTGACCTCGGCTACTCCGCGGGTGGCACGTAGGATCTCCCGAGATGACTCCCCCACTCCGATGGAATCCTGCTGCCACCGCCGTCGCCGCGTACCTGGCCGTACGACTCGTCGGCGTCTGTGTTCTCGCGGTGTTCGCCATCGTTCACCACGTCCCGCTCGACGCACTCCTGACTCGGTGGGACGGCAAGTGGATGCTCGACATCGCCCGCTACGGATACGACGGCGTGCCCACCTCCGGCACCGATGCCCAAGGCGTGCATACGGATACGACGGCGTACGCCTTCTTCCCCGGCTACCCTCTCCTCGTCGGCGCGTTGGCGGCGCTCCCGTTGATCAGCCCGTTCGGCGCGGGAATCGTGTTGAACGTGGTGTTCGGCGCGGTCGGCGCGGTCGGTGTCGCCCGACTCGGCTCGCTGTGCGCGCGGCAGATGCGGCCGGACGCCTCGGAGGCCACCGCACGCAACACCGGGTTGATGCTCGTGGTGCTGTTCGCCGCGACCCCGATGAGCGTCGTGCTGTCGATGACGTACACCGAGGCCATGTTCTGCGCACTCGCCGCCTGGGCTCTGGTGGGTGTCCTCGAACACCGGTGGATCCTGGCCGGGCTGTCCGCGTGCGCCGTCGGTCTAGTCCGACCGACCGGAATCGCGGTGATCGTCGTCGTGATGCTCGCCGCCGCGCTCACGCGCCACAACGGCTCGCGGGCCTGGATCGGCGGCGTCCTCGCGCCGCTCGGCTATGTGGCGTACATGTGCGTGGTGTGGGCGCGGACGGGCAGCCCGTCCGGCTGGTTCCACATCCAGACACAGGGGTGGGACACCTCGTTCGACGGCGGGAAGGCCGTCGGCGAGTTCGTCTTCACGTCGCTGACCGACTCCTCCGACGCGGTGTCCGTGTTGGCCTCCCTGGTGATCATCGCCGCGGTGGTGCTGCTCGTGTGGTCGGCGATCGACCGGGTCCCGTGGCCCGTGCTGGCCTACGCCGCCCTGGTGTACGCGTCCGTCCTGCTCTCCAGCGGGCTGATGCCGTCACGCCCGCGCCTGCTGCTGCCCGCCTTCGTCGTGCTGCTGCCCGTCGCGATCCGGCTGGCGCGCAGTTCGCGTCCCGCGGCGATCTCGGCGGCGGTCGCCGTCGCGCTCGCGTCGGCCTGGTTCGGCGCATTCATGTTGACGGTGTTCGACTTCGCGATCTGACCTGCGCACCGGACGGCTCACGTAAAGACGCAGGCGGACGCCCCGGTAAGGGACGGGGACGCGTGGCCTCCGGGTTCGAGGCGTGATCGTCGTCCGGAGCGCCGCGCTTCTGTGCACCCGGGCGATCTCCTGCCGACCGGGAGCGACCGATGCCGCCGCTCCCCACCGCGTCGGCGGTGCTACAGTTCTATGTATGCGCGCGCTCCTTCTTCTCGGCTGCCGCGGCGGGGTCTGATCCGACCGGCCCTCCGTCGCGGGGCTTGAAGTACGCGCCGGTCAACCCCATCATCTTTCTGATCAGGAGATTGACCACCATGGCACCATCTGACGCATTCGCATCCGGACCGAGCCGTATCACCGAGCCCTCCGGCCCCATCCCCGGCGGCCAGCCGGCCTGGAACACCCAGCGCAATTCGGCGATGCCCGTCCACCGCTACCGTTCGTTCGCCGACGAGGTCGAGACGATCTCGCTGCCCGACCGCACCTGGCCCGAGAAGGTCATCGACCGGGCGCCCGCGTGGTGCGCCGTCGACCTGCGCGACGGCAACCAGGCGCTGATCGATCCGATGAGCCCGGCCCGCAAACGCCGCATGTTCGATCTGCTGGTCCGCATGGGCTACAAGGAGATCGAGGTCGGATTCCCGTCGGCAAGCCAGACCGACTTCGACTTCGTCCGCGAGATCATCGAGGACGGCGCGATTCCCGAGGACGTCACCATCCAGGTGCTGACCCAGTCGCGTCCCGAGCTGATCAAGCGCACCTACGAGGCGTGCGAGGGCGCGTCGAACGTGATCGTGCACTTCTACAACTCGACGTCGGTGCTGCAGCGTCGCGTCGTGTTCCGCGCCGACAAAGAGGCGATCACCAAGATCGCCACCGATGCCGCGAAGCTGTGCCTGGAGACCGAGAAGCAGTACCCGGACACCAACTGGCGCTACGAGTACTCGCCCGAGAGCTACACCGGCACCGAGCTGAGTTACGCCAAGGAGGTCTGCGACGCGGTCACCGAGATCATCGCGCCGACTCCGGACAAGCCGATGATCATCAACCTGCCCGCGACCGTCGAGATGGCCACACCGAACGTGTACGCCGACTCGATCGAATGGATGCATCGCAATCTGGCGCGTCGCGACTCGATCATCCTGAGCCTGCACCCGCACAACGACCGCGGCGAAGGTGTCGCGGCCGCCGAGTTGGGCTACATGGCAGGTGCGGACCGCATCGAGGGCTGTTTGTTCGGCAACGGCGAGCGGACCGGCAACGTATGCCTGGTGACCCTGGGCATGAACATGTTCAGCCGCGGCGTCGACCCGCAGATCAACTTCGCCGACATCGACGAGATCCGCCGCACCGTGGAGTACTGCAACCAGCTGAACGTCGCCGAACGCCACCCGTACGGCGGCGACCTGGTCTACACCGCGTTCTCCGGCAGCCATCAGGACGCCATCAACAAGGGCCTGGACCAGATGAAGGTCGACGCGGACGCCGCCGACTCCGACGTCGACGATCTGCTGTGGCAGGTTCCCTACCTGCCGATCGACCCGAAGGACGTCGGCCGCAACTACGAGGCCGTCATCCGGGTGAACAGCCAGTCCGGCAAGGGCGGGGTCACCTACATCATGAAGGCCGACCACGGGCTGGACCTGCCGCGTCGCCTGCAGATCGAGTTCAGCCGGGAGATTCAGAAGATCACCGACGGCGAGGGCGGCGAGGTGAACCCGAAGGAGATGTGGGACGTCTTTGCCCAGGAGTACCTGCAGCCGACGACTCCGCTCGAGGGCGTCCGCAAGAACCTGCAGACTGCCGAGGGCGACACCGGCGACGACCGGATCGACGCCGTCGTGAAGGTCGACGGTGTGGAGAAGGAGATCACCGGCACCGGCAACGGCCCGTTGGCCGCCTTCGTCACCGCTCTCGGCACCATCGGCTACGACATCCGTGTCCTGGACTACCACGAGCACGCGATGACGGCGGGCGACGACGCGAGCGCCGCGTCGTATGTGGAGACCGAGATCAACGGCGAGACCGTGTGGGGCGTCGGCATCGCACCGTCGATCACCAACGCCAGCCTGCGTGCGGTGATCTCGGCCGTGAACCGCGCCAACCGCGTGGTCGCCGCCGACGAGGCCGCGGCCGAGGGCGCGCGTACGTACGCGCCGTAATCGCACCTGGTCGAATCCCACGCTGATCGAGCGGAGTCGAGATCTCGGCTCCGCTCGACCTGCGTACAGGGCTCGATCCGCGTACAGGGCTCGATCGACGTACAGGGCCCGATCCGCGTACGGCGACCACACGATCCGTATCCGGGGCACACTGGATCCGTGCTGATCTCCAAGGCCGTCGCTCAAGGCATCCGAGAAGGCAGGATCACCTGTCAGTTCCGCCGATGGGACGTACCGCGCGTCAAGGTCGGCGGCACCCAGCTGACCCCCTCCGGACTGATCCGCTTCACACGGGTCGCGCGCGTGTCCGACGTCGACCGGATCTCCGACCGCTCGGCCCGCGCCGCGGGTGTGAAAGACGCCGCCGCGCTTCGAAAAGCGTTGGCGTCCAGTCCGCGACGCGACGCGGGCGTGTACCGGATCACCGTCGAATGGGCGGGTGAGGATCCGCGGATCGCACTTCGAGAGACCGTCCCGGACGCCGACGACCTCATCGCGATCGCCGCACGTCTGGAACGGCTCGACCGACGCGACACCGGTCCGTGGACCCTCGACATCCTCGAATGGATCCGCGACAACCCTCGCGTGGTCTCGAAGGAGCTCGCTGCCCTGCGCGGCGTCGAACTCCAGCCGATGAAGACCGACATCCGCAAGCTCAAGGCACTCGGGCTGACCATCAGCCACGACGTAGGGTACGAACTGTCCCCGCGCGGCGCGGCGTATCTGCAGTGGTCAGGACGCTGACCCTACGATCCGGCCAGGTACAGCGCCCGCGCCTCGCGCGCGTTCCGCCCACGCAGTTCGTGCAGCACCTCCGACGGAACGTCGACGAACTCGTAGTCGGCGTCGAGGCTGCCCACCGCGACTCCGATCCACCGGGCGTCGTCGATCTGCATGGTGACGAGTGCGCCGTCCGGATGGTCGGCCACCTCCGCATGCCGCCCGATCCGCTGTCGGACCAGCTCCGCGTCGGCGTGTATCAGAACGACGACGGCGTGCTGTTCACGACCGGCACGAAGACTGTTCCGAACGTATGCCGCCGCATCGCCGCCGGGCACGGTTCGCGGATTGAAACGTCGCTTCTCCGGGCGGGCGTCGCGGAGGCGGTCCAGGCGGAAGGTACGCCAGTCGTGGCGATCGAGATCGTAGGCGAGCAGATACCAGCGGCGACCGACCGGGACCAGCCGAAGCGGTTCGACGCGGCGCCGCCCGGGCGCGCTCTGCGCCCGCGCCGCCGGCGCGTAGTGGAAGGTCAGCTCGGTCGCATCGCGACACGCGAGGGCCGCGGTCGTCAACGCCTCCGCATCCACGGCGGGCGCCTCGTCCCCGTCGCCGACGGTCACGCTCATCGCCCGCAGCGCGTCCGCGCGACGGCGCAGCTTGGGCGGCAGTACCTGTGTCACCTTGGCCAATGCGCGCACGGAAGCCTCGGCAAGCCCGGCCGCCGGTCCCGACGCCGCACTTCGCAGCGCGGTCACGATCGCGACGGCCTCCTCCTCGTCGACCACCAACGGTGGCATCGACCCACCCGGTGCGAGTTGGTAACCGCCGCCCGCCCCGCGCACCGACTCCACGGGATACCCCAGGTCCCGGAGCCGTTCGACGTCCCGGCGCACCGTCCGCTCGGTCGTGTCCAACCGTGCGGCGAGATCGGCTGCCGCCCACAGACGGTGCGCCTGCAGCAGCGCCAGCAGCTTGAGCGTCCTCGTCGTCGTATCGGCCATGAGCCGATCATGCCGCATACAGCGGACAGATACTGACCTGATTCTCAAACACTGATTGCGGACGGTTCCTGACCACATGTGTTCGTAGCGTCATCGACGAATCACCGATCGCCTCAGCGTCAGGAGCCCGAAGATGACCATCACCGCCGACCTCGAATCACCACCGCACGCCGCCCCGATCGGCGGGCGCGCCCGCACCATCGCCCTGATCTGCCTGCTCGCGGCGTCGTTCATGGAACTCATGGACGCGACCGTGGTCAACGTCGCCCTGCACACCATCGCCGACGACCTCGGTGCGTCGAGCACTGCCCTGCAGTGGATCGTCGCAGGCTACCCGCTCGCCTATGCCATCGGTCTAGTCCTCGGCGCCCGGCTCGGCGACCGCTTCGGCCGACGCCGCCTCTTCGTCCTCGGGCTCATCGCGTTCGGTGCCGCATCCCTCGCCTGTGGACTGGCGGCGACGACGGACCAGCTCGTCGTGTTCCGGTTGATCCAGGGAGCTGCCGCCGCATTGATGGTGCCGCAGGTGCTCACCAACATCCAGGTGCTGTATCCGCCGGCCGAGCGCGGCCGCGCGATGGGTCTGTTCACCTCGATCATCGGCATCGCCGCCGTGGTCGGCCCCGTGCTCGGCGCGGTGATCTCCGACGGCGACTGGTTCGGTCTGTCGTGGCGGCCGGTGTTCCTGATCAACGTCCCGATCGCCGTCGTCGCCGTGATCGCAGCACGTGTGTTCATCCCGGAGACCACCGCCGACCGCCCCGCACCGATCACGCTCGGCTCGGTCGTCCTCCTCGGCGGATCACTGGCCGCGGTCATGGCGCCGATCACGCTCGGCCCCGAGAACGACTGGCCGGTCTGGGGCTTCGTCCTGATCGCCGCGGGCCTCGCCGGATTGGGTGTGTTCGCTCGCCGACAGCTGATCGTCGAGCGCAGCGGCTCGGTCCCCATGGTTCCGCCTTCGGTGTTCGCGACCCGATCGTTCCGGGTCGGCGTCCTCGCCTTCGCGGCGTTGTTCGTCCCGACCGGCGGCTATTTCCTGGTCCAGTCACTGCACATGCAGCTCGCGCACGGGTGGTCGGTATTGCACACCGGGCTGATGTGGATCCCGTTCTCGATCGCGGTCCCGATCGCCGCCGGATTGTCGGCCACCGTTCTGGCCCGACGATTCGGCAAGCACGTCCTACAGGCGGGAGCGGCGGTGCTGATCATCGGCATCACGTCGATGATCACCGCGGACGGATCGGCGCACCCCGGCATCTGGTTCGCCGTCGCGCTCACGATCGCCGGGCTCGGATTCGGGTTGATCGTCGGCGGTGCGGGCCTTCTGGTCCTCAACGACGTCCCCGTCGCTCAAGCCGGCGCGGCGTCCGGCGTGTTCAACACGGTGCAGGCGCTGGCCGTCGCGATCGGCGCCGCGGTCATCGGAACCGTGTACTCCTCGGTGTCGGCGTCGTCGGGCTTCGACGACGCCTACCGGGCCTCGATGCTGGTCATGATCGGCCTGCTGGCACTCGGCGCGGCGATCGCGCAGGGCATGCCGCGGGTGAAGGAGTAGCCAGGTCAGCCGACCGCGTCCATCGCCCGCGCGGCGGCCTCGGCCATCCGGCCGACCACCGCGCGGGCGGTCGGGCTGATCAGACCCATGTTGGCGAAACCGTGGATCATGCCGCTCGCCCGTTCGAGGGTCACCTCGACGCCTGCCTTCTCCAGGGCCTTGGCGTATTCGATCCCCTCGTCCCGCAGCGGATCGAAACCCGCGACCACGACGTGCGCGGGCGGCAGCCCGGCGAGCTCGCCCTTGAGCGGAGACACCCGGGGATCCTCGACGAGGTCCGGCGACGGCAGATAGGTGTCCATGAAGAAGTCCATGTCGGCAGCGGTCAGGAACAGACCCTCGGCGAACTCGCGGACCGACCCGCGCGTGACCGACACGTCGACCACCGGATAGATCAGCAGCTGAAAACACGGGACGACGGCGTCGTCGCGCACCTGTTGCGCGACCACGGCGCTGAGGTTGCCGCCGGCGGAGTCGCCCGCGACGACGATCCGGCGCGGATCCAGACCCCAGTCCGACGCCTTCTCCACGGCATAGCGGAACGCGGCGACGGAGTCGTCCACGGCGGCCGGGAAGACGTGTTCGGGCGCCATTCGGTAGTCGACCGACAGCACGTCCGCTCCCGATGCGACGGCCAGCTCCCGGGCGAGGGAGTCGTGGCTGGCCCGGCTTCCGACGACGAATCCGCCACCGTGCAGGAAGACGATCAGGCCGCGGGCGCCCTTCTCGTCGACGCGGTAACGCGTGGCCGGGATCGGTCCGCCGTCGGACGGGATGGTCAGATCCTCTTCGACGGCGAACGGCGGGAAGGTCTGCGCCATCGCCGCGGAGGTCTGGTCCAGAAGTTCACGCGACTGCCGAACGTCGCCGTTCATCAACGACGCTCCGGGCAGATGCCGCGAGGCGAATGCGATCACCGCCATCTCGGGGGCCAGACGTTCGCCGTCGGCGTTGATTCGGGTGCCGCGTTTGAAGACGCCGAGGGGCAGCGCGGCCAGACCCTTCATCGCCGGCCGCTGGACGCGGGACTGCAGGGACAGCTTGATCGATGTCGCACGACTCACATCGCCGAACATACCACCGATCGATGGCATGGTTTCCGGTCAGTCGATTCCGGCCATCTCGTCCATGTCTTCGAGGGTCTTGCCCTTCGTCTCGCGAACGAACCGGGCGACGAACAGCAACGACACGAACGCGAACAGCGTGTAGAGCCCGTACGCGAACCCGAGGTTGAACGATTTGAGTCCGGGGAACGAGACGGTGACCGCCCAGTTCGCGGCCCACTGACCGGCGGCCGCCAGACTCAGCGCCGCGGCCCTGATGCGGTTCGGGAACATCTCGCCGAGCAGCACCCAGACCACCGGGCCCCAGCTGACGCCGAAGAAGATCACGAAGAGGTTCGCGGCGACCAGCGCGATCGGACCGGCGACGTCGCCGAGAACCGGGGCGCCGTCGACGATGTCGGCCGTCGCGAAGCAGATCGCCATCGCGCCGAGCGAGACCACCATCCCCGACGAGCCGATCAGGAGCAGCGGCTTGCGGCCGATCCTGTCGACCAGCGCGATCGCCACGATGGTCACCAGCACGTTCACCACCGAGGTGACGACGCTGATGACGAACGACTGGCTCTCCTTGAAGCCGACCGCCTCCCACAGGATGTTCGAGTAGTAGAAGATCACGTTGATGCCGACCGCCTGCTGGAGCATCGACAGCACCAGTCCGATCCACACGATCGGATAGACGCCGCCGGTGGGACGGATCAGATCACGCCACGACGACTGCTTCTCGCTCGCCATGCTGGTCTGGATCCGCTCGATCGTGATCTCCAGGTTCCGTTCGCCCAGGAGCGCGCCCAGCACCTTCCGGGCCTCGGGAATCTTGTGCTTGGCGATGAGATAGCGGGGCGACTCGGGGATCGTGTTGGCCAGTACGCCGTACACGACGGCGGGGATCGCCATGGTGAGGAACATCCACCGCCATGCCTCCCAACCCAGCCAGAGCTCTTCACTCGCGCCGCCCGCGATGCGCGCGAGCAGCCAGTCGACCAGCAGCGAGGCGAAGATGCCGAGGACGATCGCGAGCTGCTGCAGCGATCCGAGTCGGCCACGGACCCGCGCCGGCGACGTCTCGGCGATGTAGGCGGGCGCGATCACCGAAGCGATGCCCACGCCGATTCCGCCGATCACGCGGAAGAAGACGAGCGTCCACAGATTGTCGACGACGAGGTCGCCGAGGCCTGCGCCGAACGCGCTGACGAAGAAGAACACGGCAGCGATCTTCATGACGCGCAGCCGTCCGATCCGGTCGGCGATGCGCCCGGCCAGCATCGCGCCCGCAGCGGCGCCGAGCAGCGCCGAGGCGACGGCGAATCCGAGGTACAGGTCGCCGACGCCGAAGTGGTCCTTGATGGAGCTGACCGCTCCGTTGATCACGGCGCTGTCGTATCCGAACAGCAGACCGCCGAGGGCCGCGACGGACGCGATCCGCACGACTCCCCTGCCCGCGCCGTCGTCGTCGCCGTAGATCGACTCGACGTCGCCGGATCCGCCCTCAGCCATGCTCTTCCCCGATTCGTCGATGGACTGTCGAATCAGCGTAAATCGTTCGGACCAGCCGCCGCGGGAGAAACGCCAGCGCGCGGGCCGCTGCCGATCGGGCGTAGCGTTCTGTCCATGTCGCCGGTTCTGGCACGGGTCACACCCGCTGATCGACGATCCGCACGCCCGCATATGGGAAACTCGTGGAATGCCTTCAGGATCGCGTCTACCGCTCCGCACTCGTGCCGCGCTCGCCGCCGCGGCGTCGGCCCGCTGGGCCTCGCGCACGGCGGGCCGCGGCAAGGGCTCGATGATCGGCGGACTCGTCGCCGAGAAGATCGATCCGAAGATCATGACGCGTCTGGCCGCGGGCAAGACGACGGCGCTGATCACCGGGACCAACGGCAAGTCGACCACGACGCGGATGACCGCGGCCGCCCTCGCCACGATCGGTGAGGTCGCGACCCAGGACGACGGCGCGAACATGGACGCGGGGATCATCGCGACGCTCAGCCTCCACCAGAACGCCGCGCTGTGCGCTCTCGAGGTCGACGAGCTCCACGTGCCGCACGTCGCCGACAACACGTCGCCGCGGGTCATCACGATGTTGAATCTCTCGCGCGATCAGCTCGACCGAGTCGGCGAGATCAATGTGATCGAGCGTCGACTCCGCGCCGCCGTCGCCGCGCACCGCGACAGCGTGATCGTCGCCAACTGCGACGACGTGCTGGTCACCTCGGCCGCGTTCGACTCGCGCAACGTCGTCTGGGTCGCCGCGGGTGCGGCCTGGGTCGGCGACTCGGTGGGCGACCCCCGGTCCGGAGAGGCCATCGTCCGCACCGGCGACGACTGGTACTCCAGCGGCGACGCCTCGTTCCGTCGCCCCGCGCCCGCGTGGTGGTTCGACGACGAGAACGTCTACGGTCCGGACGGATTCGTCGCTCCCCTGACATTGAACGTTCCGGGACGGGCCAACCGTGGCAACGCGACGCAGGCGATCGCCACCGCCGTCGCGATGGGTGCGGATCCCGCGGCGGCCGCGCGGGCGGTCGGCACGGTCGGCGAGGTCGCGGGCCGATACGGAGTGCAACAGCTCGGCGACCACCGCGTCCGCACGCTGCTGGCGAAGAATCCGGCCGGTTGGCAGGAGGCGCTGTCGATGATCGACCCCGCCGCCGACAGCCTGGTGATCGCGGTGAACGGACAGGTGCCCGACGGTGAGGACCTGTCCTGGCTGTGGGACGTGCGTTTCGAGGAGTTCGAGAACACCGAGGTGATCGCCGCCGGCGAGCGCGCCGCCGACCTGTCCGTGCGTCTGCTGTACGCGGGGGCCGAGCACACGGTCGTCGACGATCCCCTGACCGCGATCAGATCGTGTCCGGCGGGGCGCGTCGAGGTCCTGGCCAACTACACGGCGTTCCGCGACCTCGCGATCGCCATGGACCGCGCGAAGGGAGATCGGTGATGAGCGAGTCGACTCTGCGGATCGGCCTGGTCCTGCCCGATGTGATGGGCACGTACGGCGACGGCGGCAACGCACTGATCCTGCGACAGCGTGCCCGTATGCGCGGTATGGACGCAGAGATCGTCGAACTGACATTGGACGGCGACGTCCCGGACTCCCTCGACGTGTACACGCTCGGCGGTGCCGAGGACGCGGCGCAGCGTCTGGCGACCCGGCATCTGACCGATCATCCGGGTCTGCAACGCGCGGCCGAGAAGGGCACCCCCGTCCTGGCGATCTGCGCCGCCATCCAAGTGCTCGGCCACTGGTACGAGACGTCGGCGGGCGAACGCGTGTCGGGCATCAGCATGTTCGACGTGACCACGTCTCCGCGACAGACGCGCGCCATCGGCGAGTTGATCACCGATCCGCTCCTCGCCGGGCTGACCCAGCCGCTGTCGGGCTTCGAGAACCATCGTGGAGCGACGATCCTCGGCTCCGCCGCGACCCCTCTCGGGCGGGTCCGCCACGGCGTCGGCAACGGAGGCTCGGAGGCCGTGGAGGGTGTCGTGCAGGGCAGTGTCCTGGGCACCTACATGCACGGGCCGCTGCTGGCCCGCAATCCCGAGTTCGCCGACTATCTGCTCGCCCAGGCGACCGGCGCCGACCTCGCTCCCCTCGATCTTCCGCAGGTGGACCGTCTGCGTCGCGAACGACTCGCCGTCGGGCGGTAGCCGCAACGAAGATGTGCGGTAGCCGCAACGAAGATGTAGGGGATCCTGTCGCTGTGCGAGAGAATCCCCTACATCTTTCCCCTACGCCCCCGGGGCCTTCGTCAGCGACGCGGTGACCGGAGCCTGCGGTGTCCTGGTCACATCGGTGTGACCGGTGCGCAGGTACTCCACGACCGCCGCGTCGAGCGGCTTGTTCGACCGACCGAACTGTCCGTGGTCGCCGCCGCCGACGGTGATGAGATGCGTATTCATGCTCTTGTGCGTCGCCAACGACTGCCGGTAGGGCGTCTGCGGGTCGCCGACGCTCTGGATCTGCAGCGGCTGGACGGCCAGCTTGTTGCGCAGTGGAATCGGCGTGGTGACCGGCGCGGCACCCGCGCAGCCCAGACCCGACCGGTACGTCAGCCCCGGGGAGTCGAAGACGTCACCGGTCACGAGGTTTGCGAGCACGGCGGCCGGCGTCAGCGTCGGATCACGCGGCGACCTGTCCTCGTTGCAGATGATGACCGACTGCATGTCCTGCGCGTTGGTCGCGGCCTTGAGTTCCTCCGCCGACGGCTTGGGCGGCGTCGACCGGCCCGCCGTCTGCAGCGCGATCGCGGGCCACAGGTCACGGCTCGGCGCGTACGCCCGAGTCAGCACGAACAGCGACGAACTCGCCTGCGACCCGCCCGTGGCGAGCGTCGCGACCAGGTTCTCGATGCGGGCCCGCGCATCCGCGGTCATGTTCACACCCGCGAGGTACTGCTGGGCCACCGCCTTCAGACCGGGCGGCACGTCGCCGACCCGCGCGGGCGGAGCCGACAACGACGGCGGCACGCCCGCCTCCTTCTCGACCGCCCGACTCCACCGCTGATAGACGGCCAACGGGGTGGTCCCGAGATGGTAGACGTCGTCGTGCGAGGCGATCCAGGCCATCATCGCGTGGGCCCGCGCCCGGTATCCGGCGGTCTGGTCGTCGAGCATCTGTCCCCACGCGCGTCGCGGGTCCATCGCTGAGTCGAGGACCAGTCGATCGGTGTGCGACGGGAAGAGCGTGGCGTACGTGCCCATCAGCCATGTTCCGTACGAGATCCCGTACAGGCTGATCTTGTCCAGACCCATGGCGCGTCGCACCTGTTCGATGTCGCGCGCGGTGGTCTCGGTGGTGAGCGTCTTGGTGTAGCCGGGCGTGTTCTTCTCGCACCGTTCGCGGTTGAGTGCACCGGCGCCGTTCTCGCCCCCGGACGCCTTGGACAGCGGATCGCATCTCACCGGCGTCGCACCGATCAGCCCGCGCGGCTGCACGGCGACGAGATCCCACTCCTGTCGGATCTGGTCGGCGGGTTCGAGCGCGGTGAACATGCCGATCCCGTCACCGCCGGGACCGCCCGGATTGCCGAACAGCGTGCCGCGTCTGGCTCCGGTGGCCGGGAGCTTGCTGACCGTGACCGAGATGGTCGGGCCGTTCGGCTTCGCGTAGTCGCGCGGCACCTGCACCGTCGCGCACTGCGTGTCCGGCGACGCGTGGTGGATCCGATCGCAGGCGCCCCAGTTCAGAGCCTGCGGCGCGGCGTCCGCGGGAGGCGCTGCCACCAACGAGGAGCCGATCGCGACGGCGCCGACGACGAGGGGTGCACGGCGAATGGAACGTAAGACGGGAATCACTCCTCGCGAGGCGGCGTATTAATCTGTTCGGACTACATATACCGCACACGGTGACGCGGCACATGTCATCGCCGAGGAAAAGCGACGCGGGCCACGGACGGTCTCCGCAACGCTCGCGACGGTGGTGACGAGACGGCCCCCTACACC
Organism: Gordonia humi; assembly: GCF_014197435.1. NCBI lineage: Bacteria > Bacillati > Actinomycetota > Actinomycetes > Mycobacteriales > Gordoniaceae > Gordonia > Gordonia humi. Next base: position 1,353,972 of record NZ_JACIFP010000001.1, on the reverse strand, counting down.
GCCAGCACCCGGCACCGGTCACGGGTGCCGTCGACGGCGAACCAGCCGGTCTCGAAGTCCTGCCAGGCGGCGAGGTGTCGCCGGGAGGCCTCGCCGTCACGCGCGACGGCCCGTTCCAACCGCTCCGGGGCCGACGGCCCGTCGATCCAGTAGGCCGCGGTCAAGCGGTCGGCGACGGTGCGGCGCGCCGACGTGACGCCCTCGACGATCAGCAACGGCTGCCAGCGGATCCACGCGGGCGGACCGACCTCGGGCACGCCGTTGACCCAGATGCGCGGGCGGTACACGAAATCGTGGCGTCGCTCGAACGCCCCGATCACGTCCTCCTCCAACTCGGGCCACCAGGACGCCGGGTCGTCCCACGTCGCGAACTCGTCGGTCCCGATCAGCACGCATCGGCGGCCGCGGTCGCCCAGTGCCCGAACGAGTTCGGTCGCGAACGTGCTCTTACCCGAACCGGAGTGGCCGTCGATGGCGACGATCCCCTCGGTGAGTCCGTCGCGGACCGCGATCTCGTCGGCCAGACGGGACCAGCCCAACTGCCAGCTGTCGGGCATCGACTCAGACCAGGGCGCGTCGACCGGAGAACGCGCGTCCCAGGGTCAGTTCGTCGGCGAACTCGAGGTCGCCGCCCATCGGCAGTCCGGACGCCAGCCGGGTCACGGAGAGACCGGGGAAGTCACGGAGCATGCGCAGCAGGTAGGTCGCCGTCGCCTCGCCCTCGGTGTTCGGGTCGGTGGCGACGATGATCTCGCTGACCACCGTTCCGTCGGTCTGTTCGGCGAGGCGTTTGAGCAGTTCCCGGATGCGCAGCTGGTCGGGACCGATGCCCGACAGCGGGTCGAGTGCACCGCCGAGAACGTGATAGCGGCCGTCGAACTCGCGTGTCTTCTCGATCGCGTAGATGTCCTTGGGCTCTTCGACGACGCAGATCTTGGTGGCGTCACGGCGCGGATCGGCGCAGAGACGGCACAGCCGTTCGGCGGCGATGTTGCCGCACTCCTCGCAGAAGGTGACGTCGTCGCGCACCTTGATCAGCGCTGCCGTCAACCTGTCGATCTCGGTGTTCTCACCGGCCAGCAGGTGGAAGGCGATGCGCTGGGCGCCTTTCGGCCCCAGCCCGGGGAGCTTCGCGAGCTGGTCGATGAGGTCCTGGATCGGTCCTTCGTACATGTCAGCCGAGTCCGGGCAGTCCGCCTGCGAGCGGTCCCATCTTGTCCTGGGTCACCGCATCGCGGTTGCGCGCGAGATCGGCGAGGGCCCCGACGATCAGGTCCTGCAAGGTCTCGACGTCCTCGGGGTCGACGACGTCGCGCGCGATCTCGATGCCGGTCACCTCGCCGATGCCGTTGCCGGTCACCGTCACCAGACCATTGCCCGCCTGCCCGGTCACCTCGGTGTTCGCGATCTCGTCTTGTGCGGCGATCACCTTGGCCTGCATCTCCTGCACCTGCGAGAGGAGCCCGGCCATCGGGTTGTCGCCGTCGCCGCCACCGAGGAGGGCGCTGGGATCGAATGCGTCAGTCACGTGCTCCAGGATACCGTCGCCGCTCAGCGGAGCAGCCGCTCGACATGCTCGGCGAGTTCGTCCACACTCACCTCGCCGTCGGTGACGACCTCGAAGGAGATGACCTCGTCGCCGAACAGCCGTGCGGCCCTGCCGATCAGCGCGAACTCGAACCGGTCGCCGACCCGACGCCACTGGGTCACCGCGTCGTAGACGGGCGCGCTCGCCCCGGTCGTCAGACAGTACTCGTCCGCGCGCGGTCCGCCCGGCAGATCGCGTTGGATCTGCACACAGGCGTCCGACTCGGAGTCGAGGAAGACCACGGCCTCGCAACCGAGGTCGACGTGCCGTTCATAGGAGCCGAAGATCGCCATGAGGGCAGGGTAGAGAATGACCGTCGACGACGCAGACGAAAGGGGCGCGATGATGACGCTGTTCGACCTCGGCGGCGAGCCCGCCGACCTCGGTCCCGGAGCGACGCACGTGCCGAACTGGCTCACGTCGGACCAGCAGCGGTGGATCGTCGAACAGTTCACCGCGTGGACGCGCGGACCGGTGCCGATCCGCGCGGCGACGGTGCGTGGGCACGCGATGTCGGTGCGGACGGTGTGCCTCGGCTGGCACTGGCGGCCGTACCGTTACACACGCCGGGCGACCGATGTGAACAACGCCCCGGTGCTGCCGTTTCCCGACTGGATGGTGCGCCTGGGTCGCCGCGCCCTCACCGATGCCGGGTACCGACCCGCTCAGGTCGAGGCCTACACGCCCGACGTCGCACTGGTGAACCTCTACGACGCCGCGGCCCGTATGGGCATGCACCAGGACAAGGACGAACGATCACTCGCGCCCGTCGTCTCCCTGTCGATCGGTGACGCCTGCACCTTCCGGTTCGGCAACACCGAGAACCGGTCTCGGCCGTACACCGACATCCCGCTGCACTCGGGCGACCTCTTCGTCTTCGGCGGGCCCGCCCGGCTCGCGTTCCACGGTGTCACCCGCGTACACCCGCACACCGCCCCGCCCGAGTGCGGACTCGACAGCGGCCGGATCAACATCACCATGCGCACCACCGGGTTCAACGCGCGGGAGGACTGAACGCGGCCGGACTCCTCACAACTCCAGTCGGCTGACGAACCGGCGCCGCTCCCCGGCGAACGGATCGTCGAACTCGGCGGAGTACGCCAGAAGCTTCAGCGGTCGGGCGAAGTCGTCGACGGTCGCGGCGACTCGTGCCCGATCCACGTCCGGATACAGCGGATCGTCGACGATCGGCACGCCGAGACCGGCCATGTGCAGGCGGAGCTGGTGCGTACGGCCGGTGGACGGTCGCAGTCGGTAGACGCCGAGCCCGTCGTCGCGCACCGATTCCAGAGAGATCTCGCTGACCGCATTGACCGCACCGTCGACGAGTCGCGCACGCAGGTCACCCGCGTCCTTCTCGATGCGGTTCTCCACGCGGACGCCCCGGCGCAGCGACGGATCGGCGGGGGCCAGCGCCCGGTACTCCTTGACGACACGACGCTGGGCGAACAGGTCCTGGTACGCCGCACGCACGTCCGGCCGTCGCGTGAAGATCAGCACCCCGGCCGTGAGTCGATCCAGGCGATGCACCGGCGCGACGTCGTCGCCGAACTCGCGGCGCAGACGGACCAGGGCAGTCTGTGTCACGTGCGCGCCGCGCGGCATGGTGGCCAGGAAATGAGGTTTGTCGACGACGATCAACCGGTCGTCGACGTGCAGGACCGGCATGCCGAACGGCACCGGGACCTCGTCGGGCAGATCACGGTGCAGGTACACCGGCACGGGTCGGACGACGGGCGCGGCGAGGTCCACCGGGTCGCCGTCGGCGTCGACGATCTCACCGGCGGCGTCGCGACGGCGCAGATCGTCGAGGGTCCAGCCGTCGAGGACCGGCGCCCGAAGCAACGTCTGCGCGACGGTGAGCGGTTCGTCGCCGACACGCAGAACCACCCGGGTGGCGTCGACGCCGTCCCGGGTGGCCAGAGGTTTGACGCGTCTGCGTCCTCGTCTGCTCAGATCACTTCTCGAGACGGGCGCGCAGGTTGTTCAGCACCTCGGTGTAGATCCGGTCCAGGCCCTTCGGCGCGAACGTCTTCTCGAAGAAGCCGCCGATGCCGCCCGCACCCTTCCAGGTGGTGACGACCTCCACCTGCGCACTGTCGCCGACCGAGGTGACGGTGTAGGTGGTGACCATCGTCGAGTTCTTGTCCGTCTCGGTGATCCGGTCGCCCGCGACGGTGATGTCGGCCAGAACGTCGCGCGACCGCTTCTCGGTGGCCTGCAGGACCCAGTGCACGACGGTGCCCGCACCCTGGCCTCCCGCGTCGACGCGGTAATCGCGGAAATTGGCCGGCAGGATCTCCGGACGGACCTTCTCGTAATCGGCGAGAGCAGCGAAGACCTCGTTCGCGGGTGCGGCGATCGAGGCGGTGGTGGTTGCGGTGACCTGTGCCACGGTGGGTGACTCCTTCATGACAGTGTGGCTCTCCGGCACGTCTGCGACGGCGAGCTGCGTACCCCGTCCACGGTACTTGGCCCGCCGCGTGACCCGGCAAAACCACGGGTGGATTTCGCCGCCCGGACTCGGCGGCTAGCCTGTTCCTGTGGTTGCCAATCGCCTGGAATACGTCGGATCCGATTTCACCGAAGGAGTGAAGCGACTCGTCGCAAGCTATGCCGCGATTCCCGAGGGTGCGACGGTCCGCCTGGCGAAGAAGACCTCGAACCTGTTCCGCAAGCGCGCCGACGTCGACGTGCCCGGACTGGACGTGTCGGGTCTGGACAAGGTGATCTCGGTGGACCCGGTCACCCGCACCGCTCAGGTCGCGGGCATGTGCACCTACGAGACCCTCGTCGACGCGACGCTGCGGTACGGCCTGGCGCCGACCGTCGTCCCGCAGCTCAAGACCATCACTCTGGGCGGCGCGGTGACCGGAATGGGCATCGAGAGCACCTCGTTCCGCAGCGGCCTCCCCCACGAGGCCGTGCAGGAGATCGAGATCCTCACCGGGGCGGGCGAACTCGTCGTCGCACGCCCCGACAACGAGTACCGCGACCTGTACTACGGATTCCCGAACTCGTACGGCACGCTCGGCTACTCGGTGCGACTGAAGATCACCCTGGAAGAAGTCAAGCCGTTCGTGGAACTGCGCCACGTCCGATTCACCGATCTGCGTGCCATGCAGGACACGATGACCGCGATCTCCGAATCCCGCGAGTATCAGGGCGAGCCCGTCGATTATCTGGACGGCGTCGTATTCGGCGCCGACGAGAGCTACCTCGTCCTGGGTCGACAGACCGATGAGCGCGGACAGGTCAGCGACTACACCGACGAGAACATCTTCTACCGCTCCATCCAGCACGACGACACCGAGACCCCCAAGCGCGACCGATTGACCATCCGCGACTACCTGTGGCGCTGGGACACCGACTGGTTCTGGTGCTCGCGGGCGTTCGGCGCACAGGATCCCCGGATTCGCCGGTTCTGGCCCAAGAAGTATCTGCGCAGCAGCTTCTACTGGAAACTCATCGGCTACGACCACCGCTGGAACATCGGCGACAAGATCAACGCCCGCAAGGGTCTGCCTGCCAACGAGCGCGTCGTGCAGGACATCGAGGTCCCCCTGGACCGGACCGCGGACTTCGCCGAGTGGTTCCTCGACGAGGTCCCGATCGAACCGATCTGGATGTGCCCGCTGCGGCTCGCCGAGCCGTCGCCGGACACGACCGGCAGCAAGCAGCCGTGGCCGCTGTATCCGCTCGAACGCGGCCGCACCTACGTCAACTTCGGGTTCTGGTCCGCCGTGCCAGTCACTCCCGGCAGCCCGGGACACACCAATCGGCGGATCGAGAAGAAGGTCGCCGAGCTGGGGGGACACAAGTCCCTCTACTCCGAGTCGTTCTATCCCGAAGACGAATTCTATGAAATGTACGGAGGCGCCGCGTACCGCGAGTTGAAGTCGCGATACGACCCGAAGGGACGGCTCCTCGGTTTGTACGAGAAGACGGTGAAACAGAAATGAAGTTGGCTAACGTATTCGAGAAGCTGGTCGGCGGTGATCTCCAGATCCGGATCACCGCGTACGACGGGAGCTCCGCGGGCCCCGAGGACGCCAGGTACGGCCTCAATCTGAAGACCCCGCGCGGCACCACCTACCTGGTGACCGCGCCCGGCGACCTCGGTCTGGCACGTGCCTACGTGGCCGGCGATCTGGAGCTCATCGGAAACCATCCCGGCGACCCCTACGAGACACTGCAGGCTCTGGCGGGCGATCTGAAATTCACCAGGCCGAGCCCCCTGGAGATGGCTCAGCTCGTCCGCGACGTCGGCGTCGAACACTTCAAGCCGATCGCGCCGCCCCCGCAGGAGTCCCTCCCCCGGTGGCGTCGGTTCGCCGAGGGCTTCCGGCACAGCAAGGACCGCGACGCCGAGGTCATCAGCTACCACTACGACGTCTCGAACCGGTTCTACGAGCTGGTGCTGGGCGAGTCGATGACGTACACGTGCGCCGTCTACCCGAACCTGGAGGCCACCCTCGAGGAGGCGCAGGAGAACAAGTACCGGCTGATCTTCGACAAGCTGCGGCTGAAGCCGGGCGACCGTCTCCTCGACATCGGCTGCGGCTGGGGCGGCATGGTCCGCTACGCCGCCAAGCGCGGCGTGCACGCACTCGGCGTCACCTTGTCGAAGGAGCAGGCCGAGTGGGCCCAGCAAGCCGTCGTCGATCAGGGACTCACCGAGTTCGGCGAGGTCCGGCACAGCGACTACCGGGACGTGAAGGAGTCGGGATTCGACGCGGTGTCGTCGATCGGCCTCACCGAGCACATCGGCGTCGCCAACTACCCGGACTACTTCACGTTCATGCGCGACAAGGTGCGCGACGGCGGCATGATCCTCAACCACTCGATCACCCGCCCGGAGAACAGCACCCGCAGCAAGGCCGGACCGTTCATCGACCGCTACGTGTTCCCCGACGGCGAGCTCACCGGCAGCGGCACGATCATCTCCAAGATGCAGAACGTCAAGAACCTCGAGGTCCTGCACGAAGAGAACTTCCGCAGCCACTACGCGATGACGCTGCGCGACTGGAACAAGAACCTCGTGGCGAACTGGGACGAGGCCGTCGCCGAGGTCGGCGAGGGCACCGCGCGCCTGTGGGGTCTGTACATGGCGGGCTGCCGCATCGGCTTCGATCGCAACATCGTGCAGCTGCACCACGTCCTGGCGACCAAGCTGCCCGACGGCCAGGAGGACCTGCTTCCTCTGCGCCCGTGGTGGCAGCCGTAGGACACTGACGCGAGACGCCTGAGGCGTCTGTTCGCGCTCCACGTCTGACGTGGTGCGGGAGCAGACGCCTCAGGCGTCTCGTCGTCTCAGTCCTGGCCGACCCCGCCTACTCCAGCGGGCGCGCACCCAGCTCGGACTTCATCAGCTCGACGGCCACCTGGTGCGGGTCCAGGCGAGGATCGGGCGTCGCGTCGTGGGCCTGCGCGACCATCTCGTCGCGTTCCGCGTCGGTCAGGTCCTCGTCAGCGGTGAGCGGCTCAGGTTCCGGTTCCGGCTCGGGCTCCGGTTCGGGGGCGCGCTCGGCCTGCGGCCGACTCGGGCGAGTGAACGTCTGCCGCTTCGCCGGCTCCGCGGCCGCGGCCGGCGCGGGGGCCTTCTTCGCCGCGGGCGGCGGGGTGTCCGGTGACGCGTGCACCACGCGGACGGTGTGCCCCGGACCGAAGACATCCACGACGGCCGCCGTGAGTGCCCGGATGCCACGATCATCGGAGAGGCGTCCGACCAGAGCCTGGTGCGGATGGCCGAGGATGATCTCCGTGCCCGCAACGTCGTACACCGCCGCCGCGGACAGCATCGCCTCGAGCACCGTGCTCTGCGCGCGGACGGCGGCACGCAGGTCGGGCCAGCGGGTGGTCACCGCATCGGCGGTCAGCCCTGCCGCGACCGGCTCCGGCTCCGGTTCGGGTTCCGGCGTCGGCTGCGGCGCACGACGCGGCGCGTCGTACGGCTCCGGCGGCACATCGTCCATCGGAGGCTCGTCGGGCAACGGGATGTCGTCGTACGGATCTTTCGACGCCTCAGGCCGACGCTGCAGCTCGGGCTGACGCTGCGGCTCAGGCTGACGCTGCAGCTCGGGCTGACGCTGCGGCTCGTCCCGGCCCTGCGGCGACGCCTCCCGCGGTGCCGGGGCCTGCCGCGGAGGCTCGGGCGCCGTCGGCTCCGGCGGACGCATGGTCGGAGCGGGCTCGGGTGTCGGCGCGGGAGCCGATTCGGCGCTCGGCGCGGACTCCGACTCAGCGAGCGGCTCCGGCGACGGCGCGGATTCCTGTTCCGGTTCAGGTTCCGGAATCAGCGTCGGCTCCGCCTCGGCGATCGACGCGGGTTCGGCCTCCGAGGACGGAGCCGACTCAGGCGCCTCGTCAGGGATCTGCGTGGAGTCCGGTTCCGGGGCCGCGGCGGGCTCCGGCTCGTCTGCCGGGACGGGCTCCGCCGACAGCGCTACAGGTGCGGGTTCGGCTTCGGGCCTCGGTTCAGGAGTGGACGTCGGCTCCGGAGTGGGCGTCCGCGCCTGGTCCGGTTCCGCGGCGGACACCGGTTCGGGTGTCGGCTCCGCCTTGCCTTGCGCTTGTGCGAGGACTTCCTTGGCCTGCTCAGCGGCTCGACGCTGCGAGGGTCGGACGAACCGTCCCTCGGGCTCGGCGGCAGGCGCGGCCGCCGGACCGGACGGACCCGTCGCCGGAGCCGCGGCCGACGCGGACGGTGCGGGTGCGGCGCCCGCTGGGCGTCGTTCGAGGGTCTCGATGCGCTGCAGGAGCGCGGCCTCGTCGGCCGACACCCCGGGAAGCAGCATCCGCGAGCACATCACTTCCAGAAGCAGCCGCGGCGACGTGGTGCCGCGCATCTCGCCGAGTGAGGCGTGCGCGACCTCCGCGTACCTGGTCAGCGTGCCTGCGCCGAGATACTCGACGACGGCCTTCATACGGGTGAGCTGGTCGTCGGGGGCTTCGACGAGGCCGCGTTCGGCAGCGTCGGGAACCGCCTGCAGGAGGATCAGGTCGCGGAACCGGTCAAGCAGGTCGATGGCGAACCGGCGCGGATCGTGGCCGGCGTCGACGACCCTCTCGACGACTCCGAACAGCGCGGAGCCGTCGCCGGCGGCGAGTGCGTCCACCGCGGCGTCGATGAGCGCCGAATCGGTGACGCCGAGGAGGCTGAGCGCGCGATCGTACGTCACGCCGTCGTCGCCCGCTCCAGCGAGGAGCTGGTCGAGGATGCTCAGCGAGTCGCGCGGCGAACCACCGCCCGCGCGGATCACCAGCGGGTACACCTCGGGTGCGACGGCGACGCCCTCGCGCGCGCAGATCCCTTCCAGGAGTCCGCGCATCACCGGCGGCGCGAGCAGCCGGAACGGGTAGTGGTGGGTACGCGAGCGGATGGTGGTGAGCACCTTCTCCGGCTCGGTGGTCGCGAAGATGAAGATCAGGTGCTCGGGCGGCTCTTCGACGATCTTCAGGAGCGCGTTGAAGCCGGCCGAGGACACCATGTGCGCCTCGTCGATGATGAACACGCGGTAGCGCGATTCGGCCGGTGCGTAGAACGCGCGGTCGCGCAGGTCGCGGGTGTCGTCGACGCCGCCGTGGCTGGCGGCGTCGAGTTCGACGACGTCGAGGTTGCCCGGTCCGCCGGGCGCGAGCGCGACGCACGACGCGCACGTCCCGCACGGGGTGGACGTCGGCCCGTGCTCGCAGTTGAGCGACCGGGCCAGGATGCGTGCCGACGACGTCTTACCGCAGCCGCGCGGACCGGAGAACAGGTAGGCGTGGTTGATGCGCCCGGAGTCGAGGGCACGGCTCAGCGGATCGGTGACATGTTCCTGGCCGACGACTTCGGCGAAGGTCGCCGGTCGGTACGTGCGATAGAGGGCCACACGTGCACACTACCGGCGGTCACCGACAGCCGCGGAGGGCGGACCGGTGGTCTCGGGGCGGCGGCGACAGAGTACGAGTGTGACGACCGCCGCGACCACGAGGAGCAGGTTGTACGGCTGCACCGCGAACCATCCGAGGACCGACGGTCCGGCCTTGAAGAACAGACCGGTGAAGTATCCCTCTTCGACGGTGCGGTTGGCGTACCAGAGCGGATAGGCCAGGTGCGTCGTCCACGCCGCCGTCGCCAGGAACCCGATCACGGCGAGCACTCCGATCAGGCCGCGCCGCCACACCGACGCCCCCTCGATCACGTGGTGGACGGCCACGACGAACAGCGGAACGACCCACACCCAGTGATGTCCCCACGCGACCGGCGACACCGCGCAGGAGGCCATGCCCACGAGGGAGAGCGCGAGGAGTTCCTGGTCTCGTCGATGCGCGACGACGGCGGCGGCGAGGGTCAGGATCAGGACGGCTGCCGCGAGCACGAGCCACAGGAGCGAACTGGGATTCTCGGTCCCGGCGATGTTGGCGATGGCGCCACGGATCGACTGGTTTCCGACGGTCCTGGGCGACGACACCCGGTCGGACTGGAAGAGCGTGTCGGTCCAGAACGTCCACGACGATCCCGGCATGAGGACGAAGAACAGAACGATGGACGCGACGAAGCCCGCGACGACGCCGACGGCGGTCTTCCACTGGCGGACGGCCGCGTAGTAGACGGCGAACAGCATCGGCGTCAGCTTGATGCCCGCGGCGATGCCCGCACCGACACCGCGCAGGCGACTGCCTTCCGGACGCAGGAGGTCGGCGATGATCAGCAGCATCAGGAACACGTTGATCTGCCCGAACCAGATCGTCGACCGGACCGGTTCGAGCAGCGTCGACGCGGCCACGAGCGACGCCGCGACGACCCGGAGCCGCCACGTCGTCTCGTGACCGAGGCTGCGGAAAGCGAGGACTATCACGAAGTAGAGGGCGACGAAGATCCCGGCCGTCCACACGATGTGCGCGATCGGCGCGGACATGAGCGCGAACGGGATGAACAGCACCATCGAGAACGGCGCGTAGGTGAAGTCCATCTGGCCGAGAAGCTTCGCGTCGTACAGGCTGCCGCCGTCGAGCACCACTCGCGCCCCGGCCCGGTACACGTCGAGGTCGAGGAAATTGTCGAACAGTCCCCAGTACGGCGTCGAGTACGGAATGACGATGTTCTGCAGCCACAGCGACAACGCGGCAGCGATGAGGAACCCGACGACCGCCGGGGTGGAGCGCTCGAGCTTCACATAGCCTGCCTACTGCGCGTCGAGCAGGACCTCGGTCGCGCTCAGCAGCGCACAGGTCGCGACACCGTCCATCGCGGTGCGCAGTTCATCGGTCGTGGGGAAGGTCGGTGCGATACGGATGTTCCGGTCGTGCGGGTCGGTCTTGTACGGGAACGCCGAACCGGCCGCGGTGAGCGCGATTCCAGCGTCCTTGGCGAGTGCGATGGTGCGCGCCGCGGTTCCGTCGACCACGTCGAGGCTGATGAAGTAGCCGCCTTCGGGGCTCGTCCACGACGCGATCTTCGCGTCGCCCATGCGGTCTTCGAGGATGTCGAGGACGAGCTGGAATTTGGGGGCGATGATCTCGCGGTGACGCGCCATGTGGGCACGGACGCCGTCGGCGTCGCGCAGGAACTGCACGTGGCGCAACTGATTGATCTTGTCGGGGCCGATGGTGGCGGCGGAGATGTTGCGAGTGAACCAGTCGAGGTTGGCCTGCGACGAGGCCAGCGCTGCGACGCCTGCTCCGGCGAAGGTGATCTTGCTGGTGGATCCGAACACGTACACGCGGTTCTGGTGACCGGCCTCCTCGGCCATGTCGAGGATCGGCAGCGGTGCCGGCGCGGCGTCGACGAGGGTGTGAACGGCGTAGGCGTTGTCCCAGAAGACGCGGAAGTCGGCAGCGGCGTCGAGCGCGAGCAGGCGGCGCGCGACGTCGTCGGTGACGGTGTACCCGGTCGGGTTGGAGTAGGTGGGGACCAGCCACATGCCCTTGATGCTCGGATCGTCGGCCAGCAGCTGCGCGCAGGCGTCGACATCGGGGCCGTTGGGGTTCATCGCGATGTTGATCATCTCGATGCCGTACTTCTCGGTGATCCCGAAGTGCCGGTCGTATCCGGGGACCGGGCACAGGAACTTGATCGGCTGTGCGCCCCAAGGCTTCTCGGAGTCGACGTTGCCGTGCAGGAGAGAGAACACGATGATGTCGTGCATCACCTGGAGGCTGGCGTTGCCGAGGGCGATGGTGCGCTCGGCTCCGGTGGCGAACATCTCACCGAAGATCGCGCGGAGTTCGGGCAGACCGGTGACTCCGCCGTAGTTGCGGCAGTCCGTGCCGCTCGGGCTGATGTAATCGTCGCCGGGGAGGGACAGCATGGGCGCGGACAGGTCGAGCTGGTCTGCGCCGGGCTTGCCGCGGGTGAGGTCGAGCTTCAGGCCTGCTGCACACAGCGCGTCGTAACGCTTCTGCAGATCGGTACGGATGGTGCGGAGTTCTTCGACACTCATCGAGTGAAAGTTCAACGTGGAACCTCTCGCGCAGCTCCGGCGCGTGCCGGCTGCAGCTTGTATACGCCTGGCAAGAAAAGAGGATCCCGCGCACCCGAGAGAGCCCGTTGACCCTTGCTGCCTTCCGGCCCTGGGGGAGTTCACAGGATGCACGCCGCGCGGGATCCGTAGACCAGTGTAGCGGTCCCGTTTTGTGATCGGTAGCCGGGACCGGTTAGCATTCTTCGTGTTGGAGGATTCGCCTAGTGGCCTATGGCGCTCGCCTGGAACGCGGGTTGGGTTAACAGCCCTCAGGGGTTCGAATCCCCTATCCTCCGCCACCTGACTGAGCCCCATCCCGATGAACGAGGGATGGGGCTCAGTCAGTATCGAGCACAGCGGATTCTCCGGGGGAGCGAAGCACGGGGTTGGTCCACCCGCCACATGCCCATTCCCCGATACTCCGTTCGGCGGAATGCCAGGATGTCCTGCATGAAGCAGACTCTCGGTTTCGCCCTGTTCGGCGGACTACTGGCGGTCCTGGCGACAGCCGTCGTAGACGGCGGATCTTCGCTGGGCTGGACGGCGTACACCCCGATGACCTCGCGGGTGGTGGACTCGGCCGGCCTCGGCCTCGAGCGGCCGGTGCTGAACACCGCGCTGATCGGGGTCGTGGTCGGCGGCATGGTCGGTGCGGCCCTGCGACTCGCAGGCGTGGTGACCGCCGGACCGCCTCAGAACCGGATCACGAGGGTCGTCGCCGCCGGTCTGGTCGGCGCGGCGGTCGGCGTCGGCCTGGGCGTCGGCGTCGCATTCGGCGGCGTGTTCGACGACGTTCCGGGCACTACGGTGGTACTGGCCATGTACGCCGGATGCGGACTCCTCGCCTATCTCCTGTCGTTGGCGATGGTCGCCGCCGTGCTGCGCGCCTCCGACGACGATCTGATCCGCCCGACCGTCCTCGCGTCGGCATGGATGCTGGTCGTCGGGGGTGCGCTGGCGACCGCCGCCGGGACGGGCACCGCCTGGTGTCTCGGCTTCACGACGACGGAGTCCACGTGGACGGCGACGATCATCGTCGTGCTGATCGTGGTATCGGCGGCACTGGCCGTCGCGCGCGGGATCGCGTTGCGTTCCCGCGCGACGTCGGCACCGCCGCACATTCCGCCCAATCGGGCACCATGACGGTGCGCTCGCGCGCAGCCCGTCAGAACCGAGCACGATGCCGCGAGTGCCACATCACTCCGACGACGGGACCCGGTGACGCAGCCCCAGCCACCCGCGCATCCACTTCGTGAATCGACTCTCCTTGGCCGGCGGCGCGGCCTTGCCCGGGTACCAGGTGAACGCCGTGTCGAGGAAGGCGACGACCGGGACGGCGAGCAGACCGCCGACGATGCCCGCCACGGAGATGCCCAGCGCGATCGCCACGATCACCGCGACGGGATGAAGTTTCACCGAATGCCCGAGGACGAACGGCTGCAGCACGTGTCCTTCGAAGGCCATCACGAACACCAGGATCGCCAGCACGATGACGGCGTGGAGCAGGCCCTGCGTCGTCAGGGTGACGACGACAGCGAGGGTCCCGGACACGAACGAGCCCACGATCGGAATGAACGATCCGAAGAAGATCACCAGGACCAGCGGCAACGCGAGTGGAACGCCGAGGATCCAGAGCCCCACTCCGATCACCGCGGCGTCGATGGCGGCGACGATGACCGTCGCCCGGACATAGGCCTCGAGGGTCCTGAATCCCGCCGCGGAGGCTCCGCGAACGCGATCGCGACTTCCCTCCGGGACGAGTCTGGTCACGTACCGCCACAGGCGGTGGCCGTCGTACAGGAAGAAGATCAGCAGGAACAGGGTCAGCAGGACGCCGGTGCCGAGCTTCGCACCGAACTCGGCGGTGCCGAGCGCCCTGTTCGCGAGCGCGGCCTCATTGCTCTTGGCCCAGTTGATCAAGTCGGTGGACACCGTACTGATGGTGTCCTCGCTGATCGGCAGTCCGCTGTCGGTCAGCCACTGCCGAGCGTCGTTGACCGTGTCGGTGAACTCGGATACGAGTTCGGGGCCGGATGCGACTCCCTGCTGCACGGCGAATGCGAGGAGGCCGACGACCACCACGATCACGGCGAGGACCGAGGTCAGAACGGCGACGACGCGCGGTACGCCGCGGGCGATGGCCCACTCCGTCGGCGGGCGCAGCATCGCGGTGAACAGGAGAGACAACATGACCGGGAACAGCACGTCCTCGAAGTGCAGGAACAGCCGTCCCAGCACCACCACGCCGAATCCGATGACGAGCAGACGCCAGGTCCACGCGGCGGTTGCGCGAACGCCCGGCGAGACTTTCGCATCGTCTTCTTCGCGCAGGGTCAGTCGACGCGGCTCGTCGGAATGTTCGGATTCTCCAGGCACGACGCTGAGCATATCGGTGAACCGCCGAGATCAGCCGCCGCGACCGACAGCCAAGCGCGATATTGTGCCGGATACGGCATCAATCGGGAGATCGACGCCGCCGCCGAACGACACCGTGGTGCGCACACTGCCCGTACCCTGCGGTGGCACCCGTCTTCGACCTATTCGACTGGAGAACCGATGTCCGACACCGCATCACAACGAATTCCGGCGGTCACCGATCCGTCCCCCGAGGTCGCCGAGACCCTTGCGAAGACGCTCGTCGGTCCCGACGGACAGGCGTTCGCCGTCTTCCGCACATTGGCGAACCACCCGAGACTGCTCAAGCGTTTCAACGTGCTCGGCGGAATGTTCCTCGCTCACGGGCTGCTGCCGGAACGCGACCGCGAGATCGTCATCCTGCGGACCGCATGGCGCACCGACTCGGTGTACGAGTGGGGTCAGCACGTGCTGATCGGCCGGGAAGCGGGCGTCACCGACGACGAGATCGCACGGCTGGCCACAGCCCCCGTGAACGGCTGGTCGAACCGGGACGCCCGACTGTTGACGTTCACCGACGAGCTTCTCGCCGACGTCGACGTCTCCGAGACGACGTGGAACGCCGTCGCCGAGTTCCTCGACCGGGACGAGATCATCGAACTCACCATGCTCGTCGGCCTCTATCGGATGCTGGCCGGGTTCCTCAACGCGGCACGGGTGACGCCGGAGGAGCACCTGCCGGGGTGGCCGGAGACCTGATCACCCCAGCGGCTCCGTCAGGTACCGCTTCAACACGGGCGCGATGACCTCCACGAGGTCATCGCGCTCGATGCGCGTCACCGGCTCGATGCCGATCAGATAGCGAGCCGTGGCAAGCCCGAGCAGATGCGTCCCCACGAGCGCGATCCGCAGCGGCAGTTCCGGATCGGTGTCTTCGCCCACCGATTCGGCCACCTTGCCCTGTATCAACTCGCGGACGAGGTCGGCCGACTTCGGCGAGGTGAGCGCCGTGCGGACCATGGCCTTCACCATCGGTCCGGTCTCGTCGTCCTCCCACACGTCGAGGTACGCGTTCGCGAGGCGGCGCCCGACATCGTCACGAGGACCGAGGAACGCCGCGAACATCCGCTCCGGAATAGCGGTGCGGTCGGCGATCGTCGCCGCGAACAGGCCTTCCTTGTCGTCGAAGAAGTGTCGGATCATCGCCGGATCCACTCCGGCCTCACCGGCGATCGCTCGTAGACTCGCACCTTCGAAACCTCGCTCGCCGAACAGCGACCGAGCAGCGTCGAGAATCGCCTCACGTGTGCCCCCGTCACCGCTCGGACGACCGGGCGCACGCTTACGGGGATTCGATGAGGATTCGGACATGCTCTCGACCATACCGATACTCGACGAATAATTCTTCATCTGTTGATTTATTTCAACGGTCGTGGAATAGTCTCGAGGGTGACCCCTACTCTGGATGCGAAATGACCGACAACGACCTGGTCATCGACATCAAGGGACTCCGCAAGTCGTTCGGGAGGTTCGAGGCGCTGCGAGGTGTCGACCTCTCGATCCCCCGTGGCGAAGTCCACGGCTTCCTCGGGCCCAACGGCGCGGGAAAGTCGACGACGATCCGCGTGCTCCTCGGACTCCTCAAGGCGAACGCCGGCGAGATACGCCTACTCGGCGGAGACCCCTGGACCGACGTCGTCGCCCTGCACTCCCGGCTCGCCTACGTGCCCGGCGACGTCGCACTCTGGCCGAGCATGTCCGGCGGGGAGGCGATCGACCTCCTCGGATCGCTGCGCGGCGGACTCGACGAGAACCGCCGCACGGACCTCGTCGAGCGCTTCGAACTCGACCCGACCAAGCGCGGCCGACAGTACTCGAAGGGCAACCGACAGAAGGTCGCCATCGTCGCCGCCCTCGCCTC
This sequence comes from Gordonia humi, assembly GCF_014197435.1. Taxonomy (NCBI): domain Bacteria; kingdom Bacillati; phylum Actinomycetota; class Actinomycetes; order Mycobacteriales; family Gordoniaceae; genus Gordonia; species Gordonia humi. Next base: position 1,337,660 of record NZ_JACIFP010000001.1, on the reverse strand, counting down.
CGACGTCGAGCTGCTGATCCTCGACGAGCCGACCAGCGGTCTGGATCCGTTGATGGAGAACGTCTTTCAGGAGGCAGTCGGCGAAGCCGTCGCCCGTGGAGCCAGTGTCCTGCTCTCCAGTCACATCATGAGCGAAGTCGAGACGCTCGCCGACAAGCTCAGCATCATCCGGGCCGGCGAGATCGTCGAGACCGGAACGCTCGACGAACTGCGCGGGCACGCCCGCACGACTATCCACGCCACCCTGCGCACCGCACCCGATCCGGAGCGCCTCGCCGTCCTCCACGAGGCGAGAATCGACGGCAACCGACTCACCGCAACCGTCGACACCGACCGGATCGACGAGGCCATGGCTTCGCTGTCGCCGTACGGCTTCACCGCTCTCGACGTCGCCCCGCCGTCACTCGAGAGCCTGTTCCTGCGGCTCTACGACGAGGCCGACGACGCCACTGCCGACACGCGAGCGCGGGGAACCCGGTGATGGCCTCCGCCGAGATCGCCGGTGCCGGACCGCTCCTGCGAGCGTCGGTTCGCCACAACGTGCGCTCGTTCGCGCCGTGGATCCTCATTCCGATCGCACTGTCGGTGTCCTCGGTGATCGTCTACCCGCTGCTGTTCCCCGATCTGGCCGAACGTCAGTCCTTCGGCGCGACGATCGGTTCCAATCCCGCGCTCGGCCTGATCTTCGGGCCCGCGTTCGATCTGACGACCACCGACGGCTTCAACGCGTGGCGGTCCTTGGCGCTCGGCGGATTCGCCGTCGCCCTGGGCGCGATCTTCATCGTGACCGGTGCCAGCCGCGGCCAGGAGGACTCCGGACAAGCGGAGCTTCTCGCCTCGGGCGTGCTCGGACGCCAGTCTCGCCTGGTCACCGCGGTGGTGATGGGCATCCTCATGTCGACCGTCTCCGTGGTGATCACCGGGGTGATCACCGCGTTGTGCGGCGGCGGCTGGGGCGCCTCGATGATCCTCGGCATCGGGTTCACCGCGATGGGCGCGATGTTCGCCGGGGTCGCCGCCGTGACCTCGCAGGTCGGCGCCGACGCCCGCACCGCCAGTTCCATCGCCGTCGCCGTGCTCGGCATCCTGTTCGTCCTCCGCGGCTTCCTGTACTCGATCGAGGCCCCGTCGTGGACGACGTGGATCAATCCGCTCGGCTGGGTCACCGAGACGCGGCCGGCCAGCGGCGACCATTGGCTGCCGCTGATCTATCCGGTCGTCCTCACCGTCGTCCTCGTCGCGGTCGCGTTCGCGTTGCAGACCTCGCGTGACTTCGGTCAGGGTCTCATCGCGGCTCGCCCCGGTCCGTCACGCGGATCCATGCGCAGTCCGCTCGCACTCGCCATGCGGTTGAACCGGTCGCCGGCGCTCTCCTGGTCGATCGCGTTCATCGGGCTCGGCGTGGTCTTCGGCTACTTCACCGGATCGGTGAAGGACATCTTCGCGTCCAACCCGGCTCTCACCGAAGTCTTCGCCGCAGGTGCGACGTCGCCCGACGAGCTGTCGAGCTCATTCGTTGTGACGATCCTCAGCCTGGCCGGCATCATCGCATCGATCTGCGGCGTGCAGACTATGAACCGGCTGCGTACCGAGGAACTCGAGGATCGCGCCGAGCCCGTGCTCGCCACCGCAGTCGGCCGCATTCAGTACCTGCGGAGCAACGCGTTGATCGCCTTCGCCGTCCCGGCCGTATGCATCCTCGTCGCCGGCGTGGTCATGGGGATCTTCTTGTCGTTCAACGATCTCGGGCTGACCTTCGGCGACGGCGTCCGGCAGGCATCAGCGACGGTTCCCGCAGCGTGGACGGTCATCGGCCTGTCCGTGGCCGTCATCGGCGCGCGCCCCGCGGTCCGCATCGCGAGCTGGGCCGGTGTCCTGCTGTCCTTCGTCCTGACGCTGCTCGGCCCGAGCTTCAAACTTCCCGACTGGGCGCTCGGGTTCAGCCCCTTCTGGCATGTCCCGAACGTCGCCGTCTCGTCGGCGAGTGGTCTCGGGCTCCTGTGGGTCAGTCTGTTCACCGTCGGCTTCCTCGCCGTCGGCGTGGTCGGTTTCCGCCGCCGCGACACCCCGTAGGGTGTGGGGTCACATCCCCGCGACCGCCACTGCCGCCCGCGCGATCGCCAGTTCCTCGTTGGTCGGCACCACGAGCACTGTGACCGCCGAGTCGTCCGTGGAGATCACCCGGGGTTCGTCGGAGCGGACGGCGTTCCGTTCGGCGTCGATGCGGATTCCGTAGTTCTCCAGTCCGGCAAGCGAATCGGCGCGCACCGGCACGGCGTTCTCACCGACGCCCGCGGTGAACACGATCGCGTCGACGCGTCCCAGCTCGATCATGTAGGCGCCGATGTAGCGACGCAGACGATGCAGGTACACGCGATACGCACGGTCGGCGGCCTCGTCCCCGGCGTCGACGCGTTCGAGGATCGCCCGGAAGTCGTTCTCCCCGCACAGCCCCTTGAGCCCGGAACGCTTGTTGAACAGAGTGTCGATGTCCTGGATCGACATGTCGGCGACCCGCGCCAGCTGGAAGACGATGCCCGCGTCGATGTCGCCGGTGCGCGTGCCCATCACCAGGCCTTCGAGCGGAGTCATCCCCATCGTCGTGTCGACCGGCACACCACCGCGCACGGCCGACGCCGATGCGCCGTTGCCCAGGTGCAGGACGATCTGGTTGACCTCGGCGAGGTCGCGCCCCAGGAACTCGGCGGCCCGGGCCGACACGTACTCGTGACTGGTTCCGTGAAACCCGTAGCGGCGGATCGCGTACTCGTCGGCCACCGCGGAGTCGAGGGCGTACAGCGCGGCCTCGTCGGGCAGATCGCTGAAGAACGCGGTGTCGAACACGGCCACCGCGGGCACGTCCGGCAGCAGCGCGGTGACGGCGTCGATACCGATGAGATTCGCCGGATTGTGCAGCGGTGCGAGCGAGGAGATGCGCTCGATCTCCGAGTGCACCTCGTCGGTGATGAGGGTCGGCGCGAAGAAGCTGCGCCCGCCGTGCACCACGCGGTGCCCGACCGCCGATAGGCCCGAGTCGGCGACGTCCACTCCGTCGGCGGCGAACAGGTCGACGACCAGTGCGATCGCCGCGCGATGATCGGGCAGCGACACCTCGCGACGCACCTCGGAGCCCCGGTACCAGTGCTTGATCGACGACGTCGCCTCGCCGATCCGCTCGGCGAGACCGTCGGCGATCACCTCGTCGGTGGCCGGATCGAGCACCTGGTACTTGAGCGACGACGAGCCGGCGTTCACCACCAGCACGGAGCCTTCGATCGTCATGCCTGTCCCCCGTCGTCTCGACTTCGCTCGACAAGCATATTCTGCTGGGCCTGGATCGCGGTGATCGCCACCGTGTTCACGATGTCGGAGACGAGCGCCCCGCGCGAGAGGTCGTTCATGGGCTTGTTCAAGCCCTGCAGAACGGGACCGATCGCGATGGCGCCCGCACTGCGCTGCACGGCCTTGTACGTGTTGTTGCCGGTGTTGAGGTCCGGGAAGATCAGGACCGTCGCCCGACCGGCGACCGGCGAGTCGGGCATCTTCGTCACCGCGACGCTCGGCTCGATCGCCGCGTCGTACTGGATCGGCCCCTCCACGAGCAGCTCCGGTGCGCGATCACGGACGAGTTCAGTCGCGGCCGCCACCTTCTCGACGTCCTTACCCGATCCGGAACCGCCCGTCGAATACGAGAGCATCGCCACGCGCGCATCGATTCCGAACGCCGACGCGGTACTCGCCGACGAGATCGCGATGTCGGCGAGTTCCTCGGCGGTGGGATCCGGGACGACGGCGCAGTCGCCGTAGGTGAGGACCTTGTCGGCCAGGCACATGAAGAACACGCTCGACACCGTCGACACGCCGGGCACGGTCTTGATGATCTCGAAGGCCGGTCGGATGGTCTGCGCGGTGGTGTGCACCGCACCCGAGACCATGCCGTCCACGCGTCCGGTGTGCAGCATCAACGTTCCGAAGTACGACTCGTCGCGCACCCGCTCGAGCGCCTCGTCGCGGGTCATCCCCTTGTGTCTGCGAAGCTCCGTGTACACGTCGGCGAACTCGTCGACCAGTTCCGACGTCGCCGGATCGATCACGTCCACCTCGGACAGGTCGATGCCGAGCTCGTTGGCGCGACGACGCACCGACTCGGGATGGCCGAGCAGCGTCAGCTTCGCGACACGGCGTCGCAGCAGACGATCCGTCGCCCGCAGGATGCGGTCGTCGCCGCCCTCGGGCAGAACGATGTGCTTCACATCCGACTGCGCCTGCGCCATCAGCTGGTACTCGAACATCTGTGGCGTCACCACCTCGGGGACGTGCAGATTCAGCTCGTCGACCAGTTCGGTGGCCGACACGTGGCGCTCCATCAACGCCAGCGCGGCGTCGATCTTGCGTGCCGAGCCCGCGCTCATGCGGCCGCGCGTGTTGGCCGCGGTCCGCGCCGTCTCATACGTTCCATGCTCGCTGGTCAGGATCGGCAACGTGGGTCGCAATCCCTTGACGAGCGCGTCGATCATCGGATGCGGATGCAGTCCGCCGTTCATGATGATCCCGGAGAGGCGCGGGAAGCCTTCGGCCGCATTCGCGTTCACCAGCGACAGCAGGACGTCCGACCGGTCGGCGGGTGCGATCACGACCATCGACTCGCTCAACCGCTCCAGAATGTGCTCGACGGTCATGCCGCCGACCATCACGTCGAGCGCCTCCCGGTCGAGCAGGTCCTTGTCGCCGCTGTAGAGCGTGGCCCCGAGAGCTCGCTGCAGTTCGGCCATCGTCGGCGCCGTCAACAGCGGTTCCTCGGGCAGCGCCCACGCGCGGACGCCGGTGTCGCGCAAGGCGTTCACGACGCCGGTGAGAGCACTCGGCGCGCATCGATTGGCGACGATCCCGACCGTCGACGCGTGCGAGCCCTTGATGTCGTTCATCAGCATCTCGGCCACCGCGCGCACCTCGGCGGGCTCGCGGTCGAGAGCCTTGACCACCAGGATGATCGGCGCGGACAGATTCGCGGCGATGCGGGCGTTGTAGCTCAACTCCGACGGCGACGCGATGTCGGTGTAGTCCGAACCGATCACCAGGACGTTGTCGCACTGGTCGGCGACGGTGTGGAAGCGGGCCACGATGTCGGCGATGGCGCCGTCCGGGTCGGTGTGCACGTCGTCGTAGGTGACGCCGATGCAGTCCTCATAGGCGATCTCGACGGAGGTGAACTGCAGCAGCAGATCGAGGATGTAGTCGCGTTCCCCCGCCCCCGCGCGGGAGATCGGACGGAACACTCCGACCCGCCCGCCGGTCGCGGCGAGGAGCGCGAGCACTCCGAGCGCGACGGTCGACTTTCCGGTGTCCCCCTCCGCGGAGGCGATGTATATGCTGCGGGCGCCAGAGCCGGTCATGGCTTCCAGACTATCGGTCGGCGCCGGTCAGCGTACGACGGCGCGCACCACGAGGTCGGCCACCTCGTCGTCGGTCATCGCACTGTGGGGCACCAGCATGCAGGAGTAGACGACGCGCACCAGAAACTCCGTCGCAGCACGCGGATTCGGCTGCAGGACCACCGATTCGGCCTCGGTCACATCCTGCATCGTGACGTCCACGACGCGTTCGACGAGGCTGAGCCCGTCGTCGTCGCCGGTGCTGATGATCGCGTGGACGATCTCCTCGGGTTCGCGGCGCAGAACGTACTGCAGCGCCTCGTGTCCGCGGATGTACTCGAGGGAACGGGTGATCCGGATCCGCAGTCGCTGGGCCGGATCGTCCTCGCCGTCGACCCACTCCGCCAGGCGGACGCGCAGCTGATCGAGTTCGTTGGCGACGATCGCCTCGACGAGCGCGTCCCGTCCGCCGAACATGCGGTAGGCCGTCGCGCGTGCGACTCCGGCGTGGCGGGCGACGGACGTCAGGCTGAGCGCCCGGGCGCCGAAACGCGACACCAGGCCCACTCCGACTTCGAGCATCCGGTCACGATCCATGAGAAGAAGGTAACCGACCGGCCGAGTCCCGCCGTGAGCGGATTACTCGATGACGTGGATCGCGGCCTCTTCGGCGCTCGCACCGGCGCCGTCGATGCCCGCGTCGGAGGCGAACACGTCCGAGTCGGACTCGTTCTGGGATGCGACGAGTCGCCCGGCGCGGGCGCCGCCCGACGTCGCGCGCTCGGGGAAGTCGGGGTCGCGATCGTCCGGCGACGCGTCGACGTCGGGCTCCTCCTCGGCGAGCCGCGCGTCGAGCGTCTCGTGCTCATGGGTGGCGGGCGCGTAGTCGGGCGGCGAGTAGCCGCGGTCGAGGACGTCCCCGGCCTCGGTGTCGATCAGCGTGTCCTCGGGCTGCAACTGATCAGTGTCGTCGGTGTCGTATTCGCCGTCGTCCCATGAGCTCATGGAATGAACATTAGCGCCGCCACGGCTCGTAACTGCGCGGATCGTCGATCGGCTCCAGGTGAACGGCACAGTGCAGGTCCTCGACATCGGCACGAAGCGCGGCCTCGACGTCTTCGGCGAGATCGTGGCCGCGGCGCACCGTCCAGTCGCCGGGCACCAGCATGTGAAACTGAACGAAACGGACGTGTCCGGACTCGCGGGTGCGCACGTCATGGAAGTCGACCCCGTCGGCGCGGAACCGGTCGAGTACCCGGTCGACGGCGGCACGCTCGGCGTCGGGGATCACGGTGTCCATGAGACCCATCGTGGAGTCGCGCACCAGATGCCAGCCGACGACGACGATGTTGATCGCCACGGCGATGGCGACGATCGAGTCGAGCGGCCCCCACCCGGTAAGTGCGACGAGCGCGACACCGACGATGACGCCGGCGGTCGTCCAGACGTCGGTCAGCAGGTGTTTGCCGTCGGCTTCGAGCGCAGCGGACCGAAACCGCCTTCCGACGGACATCAGCTTCCACGCGACGAGTCCGTTGACGATGCTGGCGAGCACCGAGATGCCCAGACCGATGCCGACCGACTCGATCTCCCGTGGATGGAGGAGTCGCTCGATCGAACTGAACAGGATGAATCCCGCGGCGACGACGATCATCGCGCCTTCGACGACGGCCGAGAAGTACTCGCTCTTGGCGTGCCCGAAGTTGTGGTCGTCATCGGACGGCTTCGCGGCGATCCGCAGCGCGATGAACGCGCCGATCGCGGCCACCAGGTTGACCACCGATTCGGCGGCGTCCGAGAGCAGACCGACCGATCCGGTAAGCCACCAGGCGAGTGTCTTGAGCGCGATCGTCAGCACCGCCGCACCGATGCTCAGCAGCGCCCACTTGCTCAGATCAGTGCGCTCGGACATGCGTTCATCCTGGCATCGCGCCGTCGTTCACGCGCGGTACCCGCGAGTTCGGACGCGTTACCGTCGGCTCGGCGACGACATCCGGGGAGGCGGACATGATCGCGATGCAGACGAGACGACCGACGTTCGGATCACCGGTGTGCCCGGTCGACGCCGTCCTACTGCTCGTCGGCGCGATCGCCGCCGTCGGATCGTACGTCCTGCCCTGGTACGTGGACGTCGACCGTCCGACCCTGTCGGTCACCGGGCTCGGTCAGGTCAGCGATCCGGGGCACGCGGTGCACTCGGGCCGACTCAACTGGATGATCGCCGCGGCCGCGATCGGCGGGCTCGTGCTCGGGGCCTACCGGCTGTCCGGACGGATCAGACCGGCGTGCCGTCGCCCGGCGACGGTGATCGCCGCGGTGGCCGCGGGCGGCGTGGTCTTCGACGTGTTGGCGGCCCCGGACGGCATGCGTCCGACCCATGGTCTGGCGTTCGCCGCGAGCGGTGCCGCCGCCACCGCTGTCGGCGCGCTGGTGTGCCGCCGACGGGCCGTCACCGCGGCACGCGCCTCCGAATTAGTGACCAATCCCACACGAATGTCGCGACGACGGGGCACCATGGAGTCATGCTCGACGAGTTGAATTCCCAGGCCCACGACCTGTACGACGCAGGCGAGTTCTCTCACGCACTCGCCGACTACTCGGTGCTCCGCGAGATCCGTTCCCGCCGCGAAGGGCCGTACTCGGTGAAATATCTTGCGGCCCTGCACGACTGCGTCCGGTGCATGTCGGAGCTGAATCTCTGGTCGGATTCGAACTTGCTGTGCAGCGAGCTGCATGCGAAGTACGTCCGCACGCATGGCCGGGGCGGCGACGACACCGTCGACGTCGCGCGGCACTGGAGTTGGGCGATGGTCCACCTGGATCAGGCCGGCCAGGCGGCGTTCCTGTGCATCACGACGGCCGACGCCATGTGGGAGACCGATCCGGCGGGCGCGAATCTGCTTCTCGGCGCCGCGGCGGCGCAGTCGTCGCGGTCCGCGGAGGTCGCCGAGACGGGGGCGGTCGACGGCGTCGTGCTGCGTCACGCGGCCGATCTGGTGACGGCGATCAACCGATGGAACCGGGTCTTGACCGATGACGACGGCGCACGTACCTCGGTGACCGCCGATTCGCTCGCGCCGCGTCGCGTGGCCGCGTGAGCGAGGCGAGTCGACGGCTTCTCAACCGACGCGCTTCTTCGGAAGCGTCAGCAGGGTCACGACGCTGACCGCGATCAGCATGATCGCGGAGATCCAGATGACGGTGCCCAGGGTCGCGAACGCCGGGAGGACGATCATCGCGATACCGGCGAGCACCGAGATCACGCCGGAGACGATCACCAGCCAGCGCGGCATCAGGTAGGTGCTCATCCGCGAGCCGAGCAGGTCCTGGAAGCCTGCGAAGATCCAGCCGACACCGATGAAGATCGCCAGCAGCGTCAGCGACTGGGCGGGGTTGAGAATCGAGATGACGCCGGCGGCCAGAACGATGATCCCGAAGATCGCGATCAGCATGCGGGAGCCGAACGACGCCGCCGTCGACGCGAAGGCGACGAAGAGTCGGACCAGACCCATGACGACCAGGGAGATCCCGAACAGGACGGCCAACACCAACAGTGTCGCACCCGGCCACACCAGCGCCACGACGCCGATCGCGATGCCGACGATCGACGTCGCGATCAGGAACGAGCGGACGGCGTTGACGGCCGCGTCGGGCAGAGCGGACGGGACTGAGTTCACGGTCATACCGCAAGCGTAACGTCGGAGCACATGCCGCAGAAGTCATTCTTCACCCCGGGTGATTCCGGTCGCGTCGTCCCGACGCCGTACGCCTACAGTCTCTGGGGTCCGGACTCCCTGAACGGCCCGTCCCTCTGCGCACTCGCCGCGCGGGCCGCCGAATGCGAGCACGGCCGTGACGGCTGGCTCGCGTCCCGGTTCACTCTCGAACTGTTCAAGTCGGCGCGCCGGCTGCCGACCGACACGCGCACCCGGGTGCTGCGCGACGGTCGACGGATCGCGGTGATTCAGGTCGACATCGTCCAATTCGACGGCGACGAGGAGAACCTGGTGGCCCAGGGCAACGTCGTCTTTCTGCGGCAGGGCTCGAATCCGCCGGGTGCTCGGTGGGCTCGTCCGGACAGCGGGATCGATCTGCCCGCGGACGATCCCGACGATGCCCTGCCGTGGATGCAGGACGACGAGCACGACTGGAGCCACGAGATGGCCGAGTTCCAGAACGGCAATCGCCGTCGCATCTGGAGTCGGCCCATCCGCGTGCTGCCCGACGAGGAGCTCACCGCGTTCACTCGCGCCGCGATCTCGGCCGAGAGCACCAGTCTCGTCACGAATTGGGGCGAGGGCGGCATCGGCTTCATCAACTGCGACCTGACGATGGTCCTGACTCGGCTGCCCGTCGGCGAGCGGGTGGGCGTCGAGGCCGACAACCATCTCGAGAACGACGGCGTCTCGGCGGGCACGGCGAACCTCTTCGACGTCGAAGGCCAGTACGGCATCGGCATGGTGACGGCCGTCGACAACACTCGCGCCATGATCGACTTCACCAAGGTGACCCGCCCGTCCGCCGAGGCGTGACGCCGGCCGACACGACGCCCCGGCGAGCGCCCTGCCCGCTGGACGTCGCCATCGGCTGGTCGAGCCGGGCCCAGGCCCATACCCTGGACCCATGCGCATCGGAGCACACCTTCGTCAGGACGAGAACCCCGTCGCCACCGCGAACGAGCTGGGCATCGACATCTTCCAGATGTTCGTGACCGACCCGCAGAAGTGGAAGAAGCCGGAAGCTCATCCGCACGCCGCCCAGATCCGCGACGCACCGATCGACGTCGTCGTGCACTCGAGCTACCAGATCAATGTCGCCAGTCTGAACAATCGACTGCGGATGCCCTCGCGCAAGGCCGTCCAGGAGCAGGCGGCCGCGGCGAAGGACCTCGGAGCCATCGGCCTCGTCGTGCACGGCGGGCATCTGCGCGACGGCGAGGAGGCCGCCGAGGGCTTCGCCAACTGGCGCAAGCTGTTCGAGCGGCAGGCCGACAAGGGCGGCTTCGGGGTGCCGATCCTCATCGAGAACACCGCGGGCGGATCGCATGCAATGGCGCGCACCCTGGAGTCCATCGAACGACTGTGGGACGCGGTCGGCGATTTCGACGAGGCGGGATTCTGCCTCGACACCTGTCATGCCTGGGCCGGCGGCGAGGACCTCGTCGGCCTGGTCGAACGCGTCAAAGCGATCACCGGACGCATCGACCTGATCCACCTCAACAACTCGCGCGACGAATTCGATTCGGGCCGCGACCGGCACGCGAACATCGAAAGCGGACACATCGCACCGGATGTGCTGGTGGAATTGATGAAGACAGCGGACGCACCGGGCGTCCTCGAGACCCCGTCGGACGGAGTGGCCGACGACCTCGCCTACCTCCGCAGCCGCTGACCGGCGGACACCGACAACATCCGCTTGCAATTGTTAGCGGAACCACACCCCGCTGCAGTTGCTAGAGCAAGCACCGAGCGATAACCTGTTCAGTAGTTACCGGCAAGTAACATAGCCGGTCAGCCTCTCACTTACCGGTTAGGAATCTTCGTCATGGGCCATTACAAGTCCAACCTCCGCGATCTGCACTTCAACCTCTTCGAGATGTACGAGCTCGACAAGGTTCTCGCGACCGGAGAGTTCGGCGACCTCGATCACGACACCGCGGTCGACATCCTCCGCGAGGTCCGCTCGCTCTCGGAAGGCGTGATCGCCGATTCGTTCGCCGACGCCGACCGGAACCCGCCGGTCTTCGACCCGAATGAGCACAGCGTCACCATCCCCGAGAGCTTCAAGAAGAGCTACAACGCCGTCGTCGAAGGCGGTTGGGACAAGGTCGGTGTCGACGAGGGGCTCGGCGGCATGCCCGCTCCGCGTTCGCTGTACTGGGCGATGGGTGAGATGATCCTCGGAGCCAACCCGCCGGTGTTCATGTACGCGGCCGGTTCGGGCTTCGCGAACATCTTCTTCGACAACGGCACCGATGAGCAGAAGAAGTGGGCTGCCATCTGCTCCGAGCGAGGCTGGGGCGCCACCATGGTCCTCACCGAGCCGGACGCGGGCTCGGATGTGGGCGCCGGCACCACGAAGGCGATCCGTCAAGAGGACGGCACCTGGCACATCGAGGGCGTGAAGCGCTTCATCACCTCCGCCGACCAGGACATGACCGAGAACATCTTCCACCTCGTGCTCGCCCGCCCCGAGGGCGCCGGTCCGGGCACCAAGGGTCTGTCGCTGTTCTTCGTCCCGAAGTTCCACTTCGACCACGAGACCGGCGAACTGCAGGACCGCAACGGCGCGTTCGTCACGAACGTCGAGCACAAGATGGGCATCAAGGCCTCGGCTACCTGTGAGGTCAGCTTCGGCCTGCACGGAACCCCGGCCAAGGGCTGGCTCGTCGGCGAGGTCCACTCGGGCATCGCTCAGATGTTCGACGTCATCGAGCACGCTCGCATGATGGTCGGCACCAAGGCCATCTCGACGCTGTCGACCGGCTACCTGAACGCGCTCGAGTACGCCAAGGAGCGCGTGCAGGGCGCCGACCTGACGCAGATGACCGACAAGGCCGCCCCGCGCGTCACGATCACCCACCACCCGGACGTGCGCCGCGCACTTCTGACCCAGAAGGCCTACGCCGAGGGCCTGCGCGCGGTGTACCTGTACACCGCGTCGCACCAGGACGCCGCCGCCGCGCAGATCGTGTCGGGCGCCGACGCCGAACTCGCACACAAGGTGAACGATCTGCTGCTGCCGATCGTCAAGGGCGTCGGCTCCGAGCGCGCCTACGAGAAGCTCACCGAGTCCCTGCAGACCCTGGGCGGTTCGGGCTTCCTGCAGGACTACCCGATCGAGCAGTACATCCGCGACTCCAAGATCGACTCGCTGTACGAGGGCACCACCGCCATCCAGGCGCAGGACTTCTTCTTCCGCAAGATCATCCGCGACAAGGGCCAGGCACTGGCGCACGTCGCGGGCCAGATCCAGTCGTTCGTCGACGGCGGCGAGGGCTTCGACGCCGAGCGCGCTCTGCTCAAGACCGCGCTCGAAGACGTCCAGGCCATGGCCGCCAAGCTCACCGGCTGGCTGATGGGCGCTCAGGAAGACCCGAAGCAGCTGTACTTGATCGGCACCGCCTCGGTCCGCTTCCTGCTCGCCGTCGGCGACCTCCTCATCGGCTGGCTGCTGCTGCGCCAGGCCGTCGTGGCGCAGGCCGCTCTCGACAACGGCGCATCGGGCGACGACGTCGCCTTCTACCAGGGCAAGGTCGCGACGGCCACGTTCTTCGCGAAGAACATGCTGCCGCAGCTGACCGCGACCCGCCACATCGTCGAGAACAACGTCGACAACGACATCATGGAGCTCGACGAAGCCGCCTTCTGATCGGTCCTCACCAGCCGAGAAAGAAGCTGAAGGAGAGCCCCCGCCGTTTCAATCGGCGGGGGCTCTCTTCGTCGGATGGACGCCCTTGAACGTGTCGGACCACGCGGCAACGACTCCGTGGTGACCCCCGATCAGGAGTCGGCTCACCGAATCTGTTCGTATAATGAACTTCTGTACGTTCAACGAACAACAGCGTACGATCCTTCCCATGGACAAGACAGCGATTTCTCCCTCCGACGCCGTCGCCGACATCCCCGACGGCGCGAGCATCGCCGTCGGCGGCTTCGGACTGGTCGGCATCCCCGAGATCCTCATCGACGCCCTCCTCGAACAGGGCGCTACCGAGTTGGAGATCATCAGCAACAACTGCGGCACCGACGGATTCGGCCTCGGCAGGCTCCTGGAACACCACCGCATCCGCCGCACCATCTCCAGCTACGTCGGCTCGAACAAGGAGTTCGCCCGCCAATACCTGTCCGGTGAGCTCGAAGTCGAACTCACCCCGCAGGGCACTCTCGCCGAACGCCTCCGCGCGGGCGGCGCGGGCATCCCCGCCTTCTATACCCCCGCGGGTGTCGGCACCCAGGTCGCCGACGGCGGCCTCCCCCGCCGCTACGACGGCAACGGCGGCATCGCCGTCGCCAGCCCGCCCAAGCAGACGCAGGAGTTCGACGGCGTGACCTACGTCCTCGAACGCGGCATCGTCGCCGACTACGCCCTCGTCCACGCCTGGAAGGGCGACCGACACGGCAACCTCCAGTACCGAGCCAGCGCCCGCAACTTCAACCCCAACGCCGCCGCATCCGGCCGTATCACCATCGCTCAGGTCGAACACCTCGTCGAACCGGGCGACCTCGACCCCGAACACATACACACACCCGGCATCGGAGTCCAACGCATCGTCGAAGTCGGACCGGTCACGGTCGGCATCGAGCAGCGCACCGTCCGCGCCGACGAGGAGAACTGATCATGGCATCGACCCGCGACCAGATGGCGGCCCGCGTCGCCCGAGAACTGTCCGACGGCCAGTACGTCAACCTCGGCATCGGCATGCCCACCCTCGTCCCCAACCACATCCCCGACGACATCGCGGTGGTCCTGCACTCGGAGAACGGTGTCCTCGGCGTGGGGCCGTACCCCACCGAAGCCGAACTCGACCCCGAAGTGATCAATGCGGGCAAAGAGACGATCACCGTCCTGCCCGGCGCCTCCTACTTCGATTCCGCGACGTCGTTCGGCATGATCCGCGGCGGACAGGTCGACGTCGCCGTCCTCGGCGCCATGCAGGTCAGCGCCACCGGCGACCTCGCGAACTGGATGGTGCCCGGCCACATGGTCAAAGGCATGGGCGGCGCCATGGACCTCGTCCACGGCGCACGCCGGGTGATCGTCATGATGGAGCACACCACCCGCAAGGGCGAGCCGAAGATCCTCACCGAATGCGTCCTGCCGTTGACCGGCAAGCGGTGCGTCTCCCGCATCATCACCGACCTCGCCGTCATCGACGTCACCGACGACGGACTCGACCTGGTCGAGACCGCACCGGGTGTCGGCGTCGACGAGATCGTCGCGAACACCGGCGCACCGTTGCGAGTGTCGATCGGCTGACATCGCGAACGATCCTCCGGTGGGACGACCGCGACCTCAGCTCCCCGCCAGAGCCTCCGGCACTCCCGTCTCGGCTTCTTTCGCTCTGCGCCGCGGCAGCAGGTACTTCGCGTCCACGACGCGGTACACCGTGAAGACGGCGCCTGCGAGCAGCCAACCCAGGATGATGTCGAAGACGTAGTGCTCGCCCGTGTAGACCAGGGCGAACGCCATCGCGAAGGCGTACCCCATGAAGAGCGTCTTACCGAGCCATTTCGATCGCGGCCACATGAACAGCGCGAGCATCATCGTCAGGCCCGCGTGCAAGGACGGTATCGCCGCTACGAGATTCGACTGGGACTTCCCGATCTGCACCACCCGGACCACCATGTCCAGGCCGAGCACGCCCCACCCGCGGTCGGAGATCCGCTCCACGTACGGGCTCGCGTCGTCGTTGACCGGTTGCACCTCCCCGAGCAGATTGCCGTCGACCACACCGGCCGCCTGATACATACACGGCGGATCGTGCGGAGAGTCGGCGACTTCCTGGGCGGTGCATTTGGCGGCCGCCCACGGCGGCGCGGCCGGGACCAGCGTGTACCCGATCAGGCCGATGAAGCTGACGGCGATGAAGCAGGCGGCGAACCGTCGCCAGGCGAATCGATCACGCACCCACAGGATCGCGGCGGTCGCGTACGGGACGACGAAGTACGACATGTAGACGGCGCTGACGATCACCTCCCACCAGGGCGGCTCACCGTGCTTGATGTGCGACTGCAGCCACACCGTCGGATTGACTCCGAACATCCAGTGGTCGACGTCCGGCGCGAGGTGCCAGTGCGTCGGCATGCCCAGCCACACGGCGACGTTGCGCGTCGAGTCGTACAGCATCAGGATGAGCACGAACGGGAGCCAGTCGATCAACACGGTGATCACCCGACGCCGGCCCACCGTCGCCGCGGCCATGCCGAGCGCGAGGATGAAGATCAGACTGGTCCGGTCGGCCGCGATGCCGGTCTGCCAGAAGAAGATCACGACGGACGCGGCCCAGACCGCCAGTAGGATGCGGCGCAGCTTCGTATAGTCCCGAAGGCGCTCTTCTTCGACGACGACCGGTTCGCCGATCCCGTCGACGGAGATCTCCGCCGTCTCGTCTGGATCCGACGGATCGCCGAGACCCGATCCGGTCGCGCGCGTCACATCCGTACTCATCCAACAGGCCCCTGCCTCATCGTCGGCATTTCACCTGCGATTCACCTAGCACGCTATCGGAGTTTATCGATCATTCGCCAATAGGCGCGCCACCAGCGTCGGGTCATCGGATGACGGCGGGCGGTTCAGCGGGTCGGCGCCGCATTCAACACCGCGGCAAGCAGACCCGGGTAAGCGGCCTCGACCTCCTCGAACCGGAGGGTGTAGGCCGCGCCCTGCCCGAGAGCGTGGCGTTCGACGATCCCCGCCTCGCGCAGGATCTTGAAATGATGGCTCGCCGTCGCCTTGGTGACCGTGTCGTAGAGGGCCGCACAGCCGACGGCCTCACCCGTGACGAAGAGCCGTCGAGTCATCTCGAGTCGGACCGGCTCGGCGAGCGCGGCCAGCACCGTGTGCAGATCGGCGACGTGCGTCATGACTTTCCCTCCACGGACGGTCGTTTGATGTTCATCAAACCAGTGAGATACGTTCAGAAGGTTCGATAGACGTCGAACATACTCGATCCGCCCGAGAGTCAGGAGCAGCGTGGCCACCGCCGCCGTCGAAGACCACCAGTCCGCGACCGCGCGTCCTCAGCGGTGGGCGTTCGGTCTCCTGCTCGTCCTGATGGGGCTCGCGTTCGGCGTGTCCGGACTCCCGTCGCCGCTGTACCCGATCTACCAGCAGGAATGGCATCTGTCGGCGGTCTCGATCACGGTGGTCTTCGCGGTCTACGCCGTCGGCGCACTCGCATCGGCACTCACCGTCGGCCCGATCTCCGACGCGGTGGGCCGCAAACCGGTCCTGGTGGCCGCGCTGATCGCGATCCTCGTGGGGCTCGGCCTGTTCCTGATCGCGACGGCCGAATGGGAACTGATCCTGGCGCGCCTCCTGCACGGCGCGGCCATCGGCGCCATCGTGGTCGCCGCGGGCGCCGCACTTCTGGATGTGCGCCCCGCCGGCGGGGCGCGCAACGGCATGCTCAGCGGCATCGCGCTGAACCTCGGCGTGGCCGTCACCGTCCTCGGCGCGGCCGCTGCGGCGCAGTGGGCGTCGAATCCGCTGCGGATCCCGTACATCGTGGTCGCCGTGGCCGTGGCGATCATGCTGGTGGCCGTCCTCGCGCTGGCCGAACCTCACGCCGCCAGGACCGGTGCCCGCATCCGCATCCAGCGTCCGTCGGTGCCGTCGGACATCACCGCCGACTTCTGGTTCTCCGGCATCGGCGTGATGAGCGCGTGGGCGGTGCTCGGCGTGTTCCTGAGCCTGTATCCGGCGCTCACCCAGCACGCGACCGGCCACGAGTCGATCATCTTCGTCGGCATCGTCGTCGCGGTGATGACGGCGTCGTCGGCCGCCTTCCAATGGGTGGGCGGACGCTTCGATCCCCGGTCGTCGGCCATCGCGGGGCACATCGGGCTGATCGTCTCGCTCATCGGCGCGGTGCTGGCGCTGCACTCCGGGTCGACGGTGTGCGTCATCATCGATGCGATCGCACTCGGTGCGACGTTCGGGCTGGCGTTCGGCGGATCGCTCCGTCACCTCAACCGAGTCACCCCCGCCGACGCCCGCGGCCGCGTGATGAGCGCGTATTACCTGTTCGGTTATCTCGCGATGGGGATTCCGACGGTGATCGCCGGTGCGCTCTCCTCCGCGTTCGGCACCTCGACGGTGTTCCCGTACTTCGCCGGCGCCGCCGCACTCGGCTGTCTCGGCGCGGCGGTCCTCGGACTCACCGGCTCCCGTCGGCGTGTCACCGAGACGCCGGTCGATCTCTGACGAGTTCGATGAGTTCGGCGAGCCACCGAGGTCCCGGCACCACGTGCACCCGGTCGACAAGGGCGGGGACGGCGTCGCCCAGGTCGGCGAGTTCTTTCGCGCCCGCATCGGTTGTGCCCGTTCCATGACTCCGGATGCGCCCTGGCGCTGACGTGCCGAACGACCCGGGTCGTCGGGACCTGTCGTGCCGCCGTTCGTCTCAGTCTGTGCCATCAGGACGCATGCGTGATCGCGCACTCGTAGCTTGGGGTGCAAGCACCCCGATGGACGGAGACTGATCATGAAAGCACTCGTGTACCACGGTCCGGGTCAGAAGTCGTGGGACGAGGTCCCCGACCCGACGATCCGGCAACCCACCGACGTCATCGTGAAGATGGACGCCACCACCATCTGCGGAACCGACCTGCACATCTTGAAGGGCGACGTCCCCGCGGTGACGCCCGGCCGCATCCTCGGCCACGAGGGCGTCGGCACCATCACCGAGATCGGCGACGCCGTGACCACGCTCGCCGTCGGCGACCAGGTGATTCTGGCGTGCGTCAGCGCGTGCGGCAAGTGCGCGTACTGCAAACAGGGTGTCAGCTCGCACTGTCAGGCCGACGAGGGGCAGTCCGGGATCGGCTGGATCTTCGGGCACCTGATCGACGGGACGCAGGCGGAGTACGTCCGCGTCCCGTTCGCCGAGAACTCCGTCTACAAGCTGCCCGAGTCCATGACTCCGGAACAGGGCGTCATCTGCTCGGACGTGCTGCCGACCGGACACGAGATCGGCGTGCAGTACGGCCATGTGAAGGCGGGCGACGTGGTCGCCGTCATCGGCGCCGGACCGGTCGGACTCGGTGCGATGATCACCTCGCACCTGTACGGTCCGAGCCGCGTGATCGCGATCGACCTCGACGAGAACCGTGTCGCCGAAGCGTCCAAGTTCGGCGCCACCGACGGAATCGTCGCCTCCGACCCGGAGTGGAAGGAGAAGGTCATGGCGATGACCGACGGACTCGGCGTCGACGTGGCGATCGAAGCGGTCGGCGTGCCGCAGACCTGGCAGATGTGCGTGGACATCGTCCGTCCGGCGGGCACCATCGCGAACATGGGCGTGCACGGGAAGTCGGTGGAGCTCCCGCTGCAGGACCTGTGGATCAGCAACATCGACATCTCCATGGGCCTGGTGAACGCGAACACCGTCGGCACCCTGGTCAAGATGGTCGCCTCGCGTCAACTCGATCCGGATCCGTTCATCAGCCACCGGTTCAAACTCGACGAGATCATGGACGCCTACGAGGTGTTCGGCAACGCAGCCGAGACCAAAGCATTGAAAGTAGTCCTGACCGCGTAGCGTCAGATCACTCGCCGTCGAACTCCAGATCCACCAGGAGTTCGGCGGCGATCCGCTCCAGGTCGGCGCGGATCTCGCTCGGTTCGACGGTCGGCGGCACCAGCACCTGCAGTTCCGCCTCGAACAGCATTCCGCCGGCCATCGGGGCCTCACGGGTACGGGTCGTCATGGATTCGATCGTCACGCCGCCGCTCAACGCCGACGACAGCTCGTGGACGATGCCCTCGCGGTCGGTGCCCAACACATTGATCGTCAAAGGCGCCCACGACTCGTCGCGCAGCACCGGGTCGCCCGCCGAGTGGACGGCCACTTCGAGGAGACCGTCGAGTCCGGTCACGGCCGCGACCAGGGCGTCCTCCCGGTCCGCGGGTACGGCGACGACGACGATCCCGGCGAACTTGCCCGCCAACTGGGCGAGCTGACCGCGCTCCCAATTGCCGCCGTTCGCCGCGACCGCATCGGCCAACGCCGACACCAGGCCCGGGCGGTCGTCGCCGATGACGGACAGTACGAGATTGCGCATGACGTCAGGCTATCGGCCGGGCACCGATGTAACCGGCGAACGCCAGACTCGCGCAAGTGGTACGTCTGGGCGGCTCCGACCTCCTCCTGACATCCGCACCGCGCACAGGTACCACTTGCGCGACGATGCGCAGGTATCAGCGCGGCGGCGCAGTGAACCGCGGATCGACGATGCCCGCCGCCGTCGCCGCCCGCAGCCAGTCGGGGAACTCGCCGAGCAGATCGGCGTACAGGTCGGCGTCCGTGCGCCTGTCGATGTCCGGCACCTCGAAGAACCCCGCATTGTCGACGACTCGACCACCGAGGTCGTCCAAGCGTCGCAGGACGCCGAAGTTGTTGTCCCCCAGCCCGATGAACTGCCAGAACACCGGCCTCCGCGCGGCTTCGGTGATGAGTTGCACGATCTTGGGGATCTTCGAGTGGAACCCGCCGTCGGTGAAGAACAGGACCAGGACCGGCTGACCGCCCGCGACATCGTCGAGAATCGCGGACATGATCGGGAGTTCGGCGTTCACCCCGCCGATCTGCTTGTCGTAGTCGATGACCGGCCCCATCGGCGCACCGTGCTCACCGCGGAGGTGGATGTACGTGCTCACCCACCGGTCGGAGTTCTCGACGGTGACGTCCGGCAGCTTCGCAAAGCTCTTGCCGTACAGATACGCCTCCAGATTCCCGTCGGAGTACAGCTGGGTGGCGACCGGGATCATCCGTTCGACGACGCGCGCCATGGCGCCGCTGCGGTAGAGCGCCGACATCGACAGGGTCTTGTCGACCACCAGGATGACTCGGGCGTCGCACCCCGCGGCTCCCTTCGTGAGAAGGACCCGGTGCACGGCCTCTTTGCGGAGATCGAGCTTCTGGCGCTTCTCCAGCGACAGCTTCTCCTCGCCCTTGACCATCCGGATCGCAGGCTGGGCGGGAACAGGCTGGGCGGGAACAGGCTGGGCGGGCGCGTCGGGCTCCTCGTCGACGGTCACGCCCATCGCCCGGACGAGTGCGGAGAATCCCGCATCCCACCCTGCTGATTCGCACCGTACCTTCCACTGGCCACCGCGCCGATAGACCTCGACCAGGACCGCGGCGCGTTCGGTCGAGAGTCCTTGCGCGGGAGCGTCGATCGCCTCGCCGCCTGCGACGATCCGGGCCGACATCGGTCGGTCGCCGAGCGGGGCCTCCGATGCCACGGCGACGGCGATCCGCTCGATCTCGACGGGGACGGCACCCAGACCGATGCTCAGTCTGGTTGGTCCGGTCAACGTGATCGCGCCTTCCGGAGACCGCGGCTGGTTGAAGAAGACGAAATAGTCGTCCGACCGGACGCTCCCGGACGCGGTCAGCGCGAATGCGAGGATGTCGAGTCCGTCGCCTGCGACGTCGATCGTCACGGCGTCGACGACCGGCAGCACCGTGTTCTGCCCACGCGCCAGAGGCTGTGATGTCATCGTTCCCCGTTCCAGGATGATCGCCCGCCGAACCGTACCGGCACCGCGTGTCGACGGCGCCCGCTCGCGGTCAGCCCATCACGCGCTGACGGTATTCTACGGGGCCCACACCGTGGCTCGCCTTGAATCGGTTACGGAAGGTCGCCACCGAACGGAATCCCGCCGCCGCGGAGATGTTGCCGATCGGCAGCCAGGGGTTGGCGAGCAGCATCTCTCGTGCGGTCTCCACCCGGGCGTCCGCGATCCGGGTGGCCAGCGACTGGTCGGTGTTCTCGAACAGCCTGTACAGCTGGCGACGCGACAAATGCAGCTCCGCGGCGATGCTGTCCGGGGTGAACTCGGGGTCGCGGTGGTGCCGGGATATCAGATCCAGCGCCGACTGATGGTTGAACAGGGCGTCGTCCTGCAGGCGGTAGCCGTCGTCGACGGTGAGCTCGGCCAGAGCCGCCGTCACCAGGTCGACGGCGGCGAGCTCGGTGTCCGAGGACGGCAACGGCATATCCGCCGCCGCGGTGTCCGCGGCGAATCGACGTATGAAGCCCGCCGCCGCTCGCGACAGCGCACTGCGCTTGTTGATCGGACGGCGCTGGCGTTCGGCGAGCGCCCGATGCTTCCCCAGCATGGTGAGCGGGATCACCAGACCCGCGGGATCGCTGATCGCCGCGGTGGCCTGCGCGAACGGACTCGTCGTCGCGACGAACACCAGGTCGCCGGCGGAGTAGTCGTACTCCTGCCCGTTCTGTCGGAGCACAGTTCGACCACGCAGCGAGGTGACGGTCACCAGCAGCGTCTCGCGCGGTTCGTGTTCGACGAGGGTCGCCGTACGCTCGATCCGGGCGGGCGAGTGCAGTGCGCAGAAGGAGCCCGTCAGCGACAATTCGCGGTCATAACGGACCGCGCGGAAGTTCTCGACGTCGCGCGGCACCATCACGGTGCCGCCCCGCCACTCCTGCACCCCCAGCGGACCGACGAAATGCGTCGGTCGCGCCATTCGCTGCCGATCGACGCCGAGACGCGCCTCCCAGGCCGCCACCGCGCGCGGTGTCAGTTGTGTGCTGAGCGGCGCGGCCTCCCGGTGCGGAGCGAACGCTCGCACGGTCTGGGGCACAACCGGGTTAATTGTCGTCATCTGACCTCGATCAATCGTCACGATCTGAAGTCGGCTTGGGGAGGGAGCCGAGGCACGAGTGCCGAGTGGAACATTACTTGCGTCGGCAAGTGATTCGATAGCCTTTGGGAAAACTCGATCATTCGATCAGTTGTCGACACGGTAAAGTGACCCGCGCATACCCTGACGAAGACCTGAGAATCAGCCCGACGAGGAGCCAGTCGTTGACTCAACCGCCGTCCCCGCCCTACCCTGAGGAGCCCGACAGCGGCGGATCCGACACTTCGGGAGGACGACCGCCCCCGCAGAGTGACGTGACTCAGACCCCCTACGGGGCGATACCGTCCGATCTCTACTCCGGCCCGGCCGCCGCGACCGCGGCTGCGGGAGCATCGGCGGCGGCTCGACGCATGCAGATCATCGCGACCGTCGCCTGCGTCGCCGCCGCCCTGGTGATCATCGCGTTCTTCATCGTCGGCAACAAGAGCGATGCCACGACCCCCGCGGGCACGGTCACCAACGTCGTCACCGAGACGACGACCGAGCCGGGCGACGCTTCGACCGTCACGCACACCCGGACCGAGACGGCCCGCGAGAGACGCGAGCAGACCGAGACCGAACGCCGGACTGCGACGCGAACGGTCACCGAGACCGAGACCGAGACGACCACCCAGTGGCGGACGACGACCGAGCCCGCGGACCCGCCCGCCAACACGGGAGAGGGCGAGCCCGCGAGCGGCGCCGTCGACGGCGAATGACGTCGAGGCAGTCGCGGTTCGGTGTCCGCTGAGACCTACAGTCCGCGCAACACCGGTACGACGTCCTCGGTGAACGCCTGCAGGAATCGACGCTGATCCGCACCCGGATTGTGGAACACCAGATGGTTCAGACCCGCATCGAGGTACGGCGTGATCTGCGCGAGCGCGTCCTCCGGGTTCGAAGCGACGATCCACCGCTTGGCGACCTGATCGATCGGTAGCTCATCGGCCAACCGCTCCATCTCGACCGACGAGTTCACCGAATGCTTCTGCTCCGGCGTCAACGACAGCGGCGCCCAGAACCGAGTCTGCTCCAGCGCCCGCTCGGGATCTCGATCGTAGGAGATCTTGATCTCGATCATCCGATCGATCCCGTCGACGTCGCGGTCGGCCTTGGCCGCTCCCTCCTTCACCGCCGGAATGAGTTTCTCGGTGTACAGCTCCATGCCCTTGCCGGACGTGCAGATGAAACCGTCCCCGGCCCGGCCCGCATACCGCGCCACGACCGGCCCGCCCGCGGCGATGTACACCGGGATCGGCTGTTCGGGGACGTCGTACATGTAGGCGTCCTGGGTGTGGTAGTAGTCGCCGTCGAAGTCGACTTTGTTCCCGGTCCACAACTCGCGCATCAACCGCACCGATTCCCGCAGGCGGGCGAAGCGTTCTTTGAACTCGGGCCATTCGCCCTGGAAGCCGGTGGCGTACTCGTTGAGCGCTTCGCCGGTGCCGACGCCGAGCATCACGCGACCCGGGTAGAGGCAGCCCATGGTGGCGAAGGCCTGGGCGATGACGGCGGGGTTGTAGCGGAAGGTCGGGGTCAGGACCGAGGTGCCCATCTGGATGTGGTCGGTGCGTTCACCGACCGCGGCCATCCACGCGAGGGAGAACGGCGCGTGTCCGCCGTTGTGGCGCCAGGGTTGGAAGTGGTCGGAGACGGTCACCGAGTCCAGGCCGAACTCTTCGGCCGCCACGCCGAGCTCGACGAGTTCACGGGGTCCGAACTGCTCGGCCGACGCCTTCAATCCGAGTTTGAGCGAGGTCATGCGTCTCCTTCGTCGTCTTCGATCACCGTTGCACGAGTATCGAATCTCACCTTACGGCGATCGAGGCCCCGTCTGCGCTGCGAGGTCGGCTCACCTGGGGCATCATTACTCTGTCGCGCCGCACGGCGGGACTAGGACTCTGCTGAAGAAGGCCCCTCTCCGCAGCGGACTCCTAGAGAGCATTGATCTCGGAGGACGACCCCACGTGCCGATACCCGCGGCGTTTCTACTCGGCGACCAGGCGCCGACCGCTCGCACCCTGTGCGATGTCCTGGCGGACACCGCACGCACGCATCCCGATGCCCCCGCGCTCGACGACGGCGACCGGCTGGTCACCTACTCGGAGCTGATCGCCCTCGTGCGCCGGGTCGGCGGCCGACTGTCGGCGATCGGCATCGGCCGGGGTCACCGCATCGGCATCCGCATGCCGTCGGGCAACCGCGACCTCTACATCGCGATTCTGGCGACGATGTGGGTCGGTGCCGCCTATGTCCCGGTGGATGCCGACGACCCCGACGAACGAGCCCGCCTGGTGTTCGGCGAGGCGGACGTCGACGCGATCATCGACGCCGACGGCATCCATCCGCAGACCGCGCGCGCGGCCACCGAGCAGCTCGACGGCCCCGCCGCTCCGGTCGGGACGTCGCCCGCGACGCTCGCCGACGACGCGTGGATCATCTTCACCTCCGGGTCGACGGGTAAGCCCAAGGGCGTCGCGGTGACGCACCGCAACGCCGCCGCCTTCGTCGACGCCGAAGCCGCGCTGTTTCTGCAGGACGCGCCCCTGGGCCCCGGCGACCGGGTGCTGGCCGGACTGTCGGTGGCCTTCGACGCCTCGTGCGAGGAGATGTGGCTGGCCTGGCGCAGCGGCGCCTGTCTGGTGCCGGCCCCGCGCGCTCTGGTCCGCTCCGGCATGGATCTGGGTCCGTGGCTGGTCAAGCGGGACATCAACGTGGTCTCGACGGTTCCGACGCTCGCCTCGATGTGGCCCGCGGAGGCGCTGGAGATGGTGCGTCTGCTGATCTTCGGCGGCGAGGCCTGCCCGCCCGAGCTCGCCGACCGGCTGGCCACCGACGACCGCGAGGTGTGGAACACCTACGGCCCCACCGAGGCCACCGTCGTCGCCTGTGCCGCACCGTTGCGCCGCGGTGAGCCCGTCCGCATCGGCCTGCCGCTGATCGGCTGGGATCTGGCCGTCGTCGACGCCGACGGCAACCCCGTGGCCGAGGGCGAGTCCGGCGAGCTCGTGATCGGCGGCGTGGGCCTGGCCCGCTACCTCGATCCGGAGAAGGACGCCGAGAAGTACGCGCCCGCACCGATCCTGGGCTGGGAGCGCGCTTATCGCAGCGGCGACATCGTCAAACTCGACACCGCGGGCCTGCTGTTCGTCGGCCGCGCCGACGACCAGGTCAAGATCGGCGGCCGCCGCATCGAGCTCGGCGAGATCGACAACGCTCTGCAGAACCTGCCCGGTGTGTCCGGCGCGGCCGTCGCCGTCCGCAAGACGGCTTCGGGCAACGCCTTCCTGGTGGGCTATCTGGCCTCCACCGATCCGTCGTTCGATGTCGTCGCCGCACAGGCGGCGCTGCGCGACGAGCTGCCCGCGGCGCTCGTGCCGCGACTGGTGCTGATGGAGGAACTGCCGACGCGCACCTCCGGCAAGGTCGACCGCGACGCACTCCCCTGGCCGATCCCGGGCACCGACACCGGCGACGACGACGCCTCCGATCTGACCGGCACGCAGGCGTGGCTCGCCGAGCAGTGGTCCGAGGTGCTCGGAGTGTCCGTCACCAGTGCCACGGCCGACTTCTTCGCCGAGGGCGGCGGTTCACTCTCGGCGGCCCAGCTCGTCACGGCGCTGCGCGCCCGGTATCCGGAGATCACCGTCGCCGATCTGTACGACCATCCCCGTCTCGGGTCGCTGGCCGAGATGCTCGACGCTCGCGACCCGTCGGCCGCGGTGGAGCCTCGCGTCGTGAAACCGGTGCCGGTCACCACGGGTCTCGCCCAGACCATCGCGTCGATCCCGCTCGCCACGCTGACGGGCGTGCAGTGGATCACGTGGCTCGGCGTGACGAACAACGTCGCGGACTGGTTCGCGGGCCGGCTGGGGTACGACGCGCCCTGGCTGATCGACGTGAACTGGTGGGCTCTCCTGGTGGCCTTCCT
Source organism: Gordonia humi (assembly GCF_014197435.1). Taxonomy (NCBI): domain Bacteria; kingdom Bacillati; phylum Actinomycetota; class Actinomycetes; order Mycobacteriales; family Gordoniaceae; genus Gordonia; species Gordonia humi. The sequence goes on along the minus strand of NZ_JACIFP010000001.1, from coordinate 1,311,982 downwards.
CGTGTTCGTGACCCCGGTGGGTCGTCTCGTGATCGCCGCCGTCGGCGCCCGCCTGCTGCTCGCCGGAGTCTCCGCGGGACGGTATCCGCGCGGTGGCGGCGTGCACATCCGACTCTGGCTGGCCGAGCGGCTGATGGCCGCCAGCGGCGCACACAACCTGTCGGGCGCACCGTGGATGCCGACGTTGGCGCGCGCCCTCGGCGCGACCATCGGCGACGGCGTCGACCTCCACTCCCTGCCGCCGGTGACCGGCCTGCTGAAGATCGGCGACGGCGCCGCGATCGAACCCGAAGTGGATCTGGCGGGCTGGTGGCTCGACGGCGACGTCCTCATCATCGGCGAGATCACCGTGAAGCCCGGCGCCACGATCGGCAGCCGCTCGACGCTGTTCCCCGGGGCCGTCGTCGGAAAGGACGCGATCGTCGACCCCGGTACGGGTGTCATCGGCAAGGTGAAGGCGAGGCAGCGGTGGGGCGGCTCGCCCGCCGTCAAACTGGGCAAGGCCAAGCCGAGCTGGCCGGCGCAGCGGCCGGCGACACACCGCTGGTGGGTCGGCGTGTACGGCGCGACCGCCCTGGTGATCTCGGCGATTCCGTTGATCTCGTTGGCCGTGGGGCTCGGTGTGGCGGGCTCCTGGGCGATCTCGGCGGATCGGCTGCGGACGGCGACGTGGCGAATGCTCGCGTTGGCTCCGGTCGGCGCACTGGCCGCGATGGTGGTCTTCGCGCTCCTGACTCTGATCGGAGTGCGCCTGGCCTCCGTCGTGCTGCGGCCCGGCACGTACCCGGTGCGGTCGCGGACCGGATGGCAGGTGTGGGCCACCGAGCGCATGATGGACGCCGCCCGCACCTATCTGTTCCCGCTGTACGCCAGCCTGCTGACCCCGTGGTGGTTCCGGGCGCTCGGCGCGACGATCGGCAAGGGCACCGAGATCTCGACGGCCCTGGTGATCCCGAAGTTCACCACGGTCGGCGACGACTCGTTCCTGGCCGACGACACGATGGTCGCCTCCTACGAACTGGGCGGCGGCTGGATGCGGATCGGCGAGGCGAAGGTCGGCAAGCGGGCCTTCCTCGGCAACTCCGGCATGATCGCCCCCGACCGCAAGGTCCCCAAGAACGCACTGGTCGCCGTGCTCTCCGCGGCACCAGCGAAGGCCAAGAGCGGGTCGAGCTGGCTGGGCAGCCCGCCCGTCCGGCTGCGTCGCACCGCTTCCGAGACCGACACGTCCCGCACCTTCGCTCCCGGAGCGGGAGTCAAGATCGCCCGCTCGATCGTCGAGACGCTGCGTCTGATCGCGGTGATGGTGTCGTTCGGCATCGGCGTGTGCGTCCTGTTCGCGATGCAGATCGCCGCTGACAAGTGGGGCGTGATCGTGGCCGTTCTGGTGAGCGGGCTGATCCTGCTCGCCGCGGGCGTGGCCGCGGGCGCCGTCGCCTGCGTGGCCAAGTGGCTGGTGGTCGGCCCGATCCGGGTGTCCGAGCACCCGCTGTGGAGTTCGTTCGTGTGGCGCAACGAGCTGTCGGACGCGTTCGTCGAGACCGTCGCGGCGCCGTGGTTCGCCAACGCCGCCACCGGCACCCCCGCTCTGACACTGTGGCTGCGTTCGCTGGGCGCCACGATCGGCAAGGGCGTCTGGTGCGAGTCGTACTGGCTGCCCGAGGCCGACCTCGTCGAACTCGGCGACGGCGCCAACGTGCAGCGCGGCTGCGTGGTGCAGACGCACCTGTTCCACGATCGTGTGATGGCCATCGATCATGTGCGCATCGGCGCGGGTGCGACGATGGGTCCGCACTGTGTGGCGCTGCCGGCCGCCGGGATCGGCGAGTCCGCCACGGTGGGCCCCGCGTCCCTCGTAATGCGTGGCGACGTGGTCCCGGCCCACACCACCTGGCAGGGCAACCCGATCGCGCCGTGGAACCCGTGAGAACGCCCGCCGGTAGGGTTGGCCCGTACAGAAGACGACAGACGGAGAGGTAGTGCCCAGCAAATCGAACATGCAGGAGCCGACGTTGCCCGGAGGCCATCACGAGCTCGACCCGTACACGCCGCACAGCGGCAACCTCGGGTATCGGATCTCGCGCTATGACCTGGAACTGGGATATCGCGTCTCCAGCAACCGTTTGTCGGGCACGGCGACCATCACGGCCACGTCGTACCAGCAGCTGACGCGTTTCGCACTCGACCTGGCCGGGTCGATGCGCGTGGAGCGGGTCACGGTCAACGGCGCCCGCGCCCGCTATTCGCATCGGTCGGGGAAGCTGTCGATCACCCCGCCGTCGCCGGTCCCGCCGGGCGGTGTGATGACCGCCGTCGTCAAGTATGGCGGAACACCGCGACCGGTACGCAGTCCGTTCGGCGACGTGGGATGGGAGGAGCTCGACAACGGCGCGCTGTGCGCCAACCAGCCCAACGGCGCACCGTCGTGGTTCCCGTGCGACGACCATCCCGAGGCCAAGGCGTCGTTCCACTTCGAGATCACCACCGACAGCCCGTACTACGCGCTGGCCAACGGCCGGCTCACGTCCAGACAGCGTCGCGCGGGCCAGACCACCTGGACCTACGACCAGGTGGAGCCGATGTCGACGTATCTCGCATCGATCCAGATCGGCCAGTACCAGCACCGGACGCTCGCCTCCCGCCCGGTGCCGGTGTACGCACTGGTACCGCCCGCGTTGTCCGCCGAGTTCGACGTGAGCTTCGCGCGGCAGGTCCAGATGGTCACCGCGTTCACCGAGATGTTCGGTCCGTACCCGTTCCCGCAGTACACGGCCGTCGTCACCGAGGACGATCTCGACATCCCGCTGGAGGCCCAGAGCTTCTCGACCTTCGGCGCCAACCACTGCGACGGCACGCTCGACCACGAGCGACTCATCGCCCACGAGCTGGCGCACCAGTGGTTCGGCAACTCGGTGACCGGCGCGCGCTGGCGTGACATCTGGCTGCACGAGGGCTTCGCCTGCTACGCCGAGTGGCTGTGGAGCCAGCACTCGGGCGGCAAGTCGGCCGACGAGTGGGGCCGCCACTACTACGAGAAGCTCGCCGGGACGCGCTTCGCCACACCGCTGGCCGATCCCGGCACCCGCACCATGTTCGACGACTGGGTGTACAAGCGCGGGGCGCTGACCCTGCACGCACTTCGCCTCCGCCTCGGCGACGGCGAGTTCTTCGCCCTGCTGCGGCGTTGGACCGCGAAGTACCGGTATCAGAGCGCGACCACCGAGGATTTCATCGCGCTGGCGTCGACGTTCACCTCGGAGTCGTTGGCCGACCTGTGGCGCGGCTGGCTGTTCACACCGGAGCTGCCCGCATACCCGGAGCTTTAGGCGGGTCCGCACTGTTCGGGGTCAAGCCCCGGGCAGTGGTGTAACTGGTTTGTGATCCTTCGTTGCTGGTCAGGCGGGTAGTTGCAGGTACGGGTCTGTGCCTACTTCCGTGGTCGTGTCGGTGTCAGTAGCGACGGTCAGGCGGCATCGGCTGAGGGCCTCGAGTCCGAGGTAGCGGCGACCTTCGGCCCACTCGTCGGTCTGCTCGGCGAGCACAGCGCCGATGAGGCGCACGATGGCGTCCCGGTTCGGGAAGATCCCGACGACGTCGGTGCGGCGGCGGGTCTCCCGGTCGAGCCGTTCGGTGGGATTGTTCGACCAGATCTGCCGCCACACGTCGTCCGGGAAACCGGCGAACGCGAGCAGGTCCTCGCGGGCGTCGCCGAGATGCTCGGCGACCTTGGGCAGGCGGTCCTCGGTGTACTCGAGGAGCCGATCGAACTGGTCATGCACCGCGGCGGCGGTGGGCTGGTCGTAGACGCTGTGGAGCATCGCTTTGACGGCCGGCCACATCGATTTCGGGCACACTGCCATGAGGTTCGCCGCGTAGTGGGTGCGGCAGCGTTGCCAGACGGCGCCGGGCAGGTTCGCCGCGATCGCCTCGACGAGCCCGGCGTGGGCGTCGGAGGTCACCAGCCGTACCCCGCCGAGCCCGCGTGCTACGAGGTCGGCGAAGAAGGTGTTCCAGGAGGCTTTGGTCTCGCTGGTGGCGACCTGCATGCCGAGGACCTCACGGTGCCCGTCGCCGTTCACGCCGGTGGCGAGCAGGACGACGGCCTTGACGACCTGCTTGTTCTCGCGGACCTTGATCGTCAGGGCATCGGCGGTGACGAAGGTGAACGGGCCGGCCTCGTCGAGGCGCCGGTGCCGGAATGCGGCGACCTGCTCGTCGAGGTCCTCGGCCATGCGTGAGACCTGCGATTTCGACAGCGAGTCGATACCGAGCGTCTTCACCAGCTTGTCCATCCGGCGGGTCGACACGCCGGCCAGATAGCAATCGGCGACGACGGTGATCAGTCGCTGATTCGCCACGCTTGCGGCGCTCGAGAAGCCATTCGGGGAAGTAGCTGCCCGACCGGAGTTTGGGCACGGCGACGTCGATGGTGCCGACGCGGGTGTCGAGCGGGCGGTGCCGGTAGCCGTTGCGCCGGTTGGTGCGTTCGGCGGTGCGGGCGTTCTACTCGGTGCCGCATACGGCGTCGGCGTCGGCGGAGAGCAGCGCGTTGATCATGGTCTGCAGCAGCTCACGCATCAGGTCCGGTGATGCGTTGGACAGGGCTTGGCCAAGCAGGCCGGCAGGGTTGACAATGTGGGGTGCGGTTATCGTGATGACTCCGTTCGAGGGTGCTGTGAGAGGTTCACTCGAAGGATCACACGGTGGCCGCACTGCGTCCGTGAGCGACGCGGCGTCGCAGGCGAACTCGGCCACCGAGTTACACCACCTTATGGGGCACTACTTCACCGACGCCGATCTCCCGAGCGACTTCAGCGATCATGCGCCGGTATCGATCACCAGATGCGCGGCTTCCTTCTTGTACGCCGGCGTATAGCTCTTGCGTTGCGAACCCATCGGTCCATACTCTCCTGCCAGCACAAAACTGGCGATCAGGATGTCCACCGAACGGAGTCAACCCAGTCCGCGCCGAATCCGCAGCGGCGAGCGCGGCGTCCGCGTCGGCCGGTCTCGACTGCGCGACGACGGCGATCGCCTCGCCGGTGGCCGGATCGTCGACGACGAACGTGTCGTCGCCGACGTCGAGCCACCGACCGTCGATGTAGGTACCGGACCTTGCCTGAATCGTCGATTCACTGTTCACGAGTCCGAGTCAACGACGGAGTTCCTCGACGTTCGAACCACTCCGTCGATCACGCGACGATCCCGATACCCGACGCCCGGAATCGGCTATCGGCAGCGAGAGCGGCACCCGGTGCGGGGCCGAATGCGTTGAGCGGCGCCTGCGGCGGAGCGTCAGACGCCCGGCAGCAGCCCGTCCGCCCGCGCCTGCGCCAACGACGGCGCCGCCGTGTCCTTGGCCGACAACTCGTACTCGAGCGGACCACCGTCGCGACCGACGCGCGGCCAGTCGATCGCGAGGTCGGCGTCGAGCGGATTCACTCCGTGCTCGGCCGTCGGGTCGTACCCGGTGCTGCACAGGTAGGTGACGGTCGAGCCGTCCTGCAGCGAGCAGAAGCCGTGCCCGAGCCCTTCGGACAGGTACACCGCCTTGCGGTCGCCGTCGTCGAGGAGGACGGCGTCCCACTGCCCGAAGGTCGGCGACCCGACGCGGATGTCGACGATCACGTCGAGGATCGCGCCGACGGTGCAGGTCACGTACTTGGCCTGGCCGGGCGGAACATCGGCGAAGTGGATGCCGCGCAGCACCCCCGCGGCCGACACCGAGGTGTTGACCTGCGCGAGGTCGAAACGATGGCCGATGGTCTCGGCCAGCAGGTCGGCTTTGAAGGCTTCGAGGAACACCCCGCGGTCGTCGCCGTGCTGGACGGGGGTGAACTCCCACGCTCCGTCGATGGTCAGCGGTCGTACTCGCATCTACAGCTCCCGTCCGCGATCGAGGAGGTCGAACAGGTACGCGCCGTACCCGGATTTCAGGAGGGGCTGCGCCAGGTCGCGCAGCCGGGCGTCGTCGATGTAGCCCAGACGCCAGGCGATCTCCTCCGGCGCGGCGATCTTGAGGCCTTGGCGCTCTTCCACGGTGCGAACGAAGTTGCCCGCGTCGAGGAGAGAGTCGAAGGTTCCGGTGTCGAGCCAGGCGGTGCCGCGCTGCAGCACGGTCACCTTGAGTCGGCCGCGATGCAGGTACTCGGCGTTGACGTCGGTGATCTCGTACTCCCCGCGCGCCGACGGCTCCAGATTCGCGGCGATGTCGACGACGTCGTTGTCGTAGAAGTACAGCCCGGGCACCGCATAGCGCGACTTCGGCGCGGCGGGCTTCTCCTCCAGGGAGATCGCCTGCCCGTCCTCGTCGAACTCGACGACGCCGTACGCGGTCGGATCGGCGACCCGGTAGGCGAAGATCGCCCCGCCGTCGACGTCGGCGAATCCGCGGAGCTGGTTGCCGAGCCCGGGACCGTAGAAGATGTTGTCGCCCAATACGAGCGCGACCGAATCGTCGCCGATGTGGTCGGCCCCCACCACGAATGCCTGCGCGAGGCCTTCCGGCCGCTCCTGAACCGCATAGGTGATCGACACACCGAACTGCGAGCCGTCACCGAGGAGACACTCGAACGACGCGGCGTCGTGCGGGGTGGTGACGAGCAGGATCTCGGTCACGCCCGCCAGCATCAACGTCGACAGCGGGTAGTAGATCATCGGCTTGTCGTACACCGGCAGCAGTTGCTTGCTCACCCCCTGGGTGATCGGGTGCAGTCGCGAGCCGGTGCCGCCCGCGAGGATGATTCCGCGCATGAGGCAACCCTATCGGTAGGCTCGCCAGTGTATTGACAGCGACAGACTGGAGCCGTGCATGCGAGTCCTGGTGACCGGAGGCGCCGGATTCATCGGAGCGAACTTCGTGCTCCGCACTCTCGACACCCGGCCCGGCGTACAGGTCACCGTGCTCGACAAGTTCACCTACGCCGCCAATCCCGCGACCCTCGAACCCGTCGCCGACCGGGTGCGCGTGGTGCGCGGAGACATCGCCGACGCCGCGGTGGTCGACCCGCTCGTCGCCGAGTCGGACCTGGTGGTGAACTTCGCGGCCGAATCGCACAACGACAACTCCCTGAGAGATCCGTCGTCGTTCGTGCAGACCAACCTGGTCGGCACCTACACCCTGCTCGAGTCCGTCCGACGATACGGCGCCCGCCTGCATCACGTGAGCACCGACGAGGTGTACGGCGACCTGGACCTCGACGATCCCACCCGTTTCACCGAGCGGACCGCCTACAACCCGTCGAGCCCCTACAGCTCCACCAAGGCCGGCAGCGACCTCCTGGTCCGCGCGTGGGGCCGGTCGTTCGGGATCACCGCGACGATCTCCAACTGCAGCAACAACTACGGTCCGTATCAACACGTGGAGAAGTTCATCCCGCGCCAGATCACCAACGTCCTCAGCGGCATCCGCCCCAAACTGTACGGCGACGGTCGCAACGTCCGCGACTGGATCCACGTCGACGACCACAACGACGCGGTATGGGCCGTCGTCGACCGCGGCGAACCCGGCGAGACCTATCTGATCGGCGCCGACGGCGAAGTGGACAATCGGACCGTCGTCGAATCGATCCTGGAGGCGTTCGGCCGTCCGCGCGACGAGTTCGACTTCGTCACCGACCGCGCGGGCCACGACCGCCGGTACGCGATCGACTCCACGCGCCTGCGCACCGAACTGGGTTGGACGCCGCACTACACCGACTTCGCATCGGGTCTGGCCGCGACGATCGACTGGTACCGGACTCACAGCGACTGGTGGGCACCCGCCAAGGACGGTGTGGAAGCCTCGTACGCGAAGACCCAGACCGTCCTCGACCGAGAAGGAATCTGATGCGTGTACTCGTCACCGGAGGAGCGGGGTACATCGGCTCGCACACCGTCCTGCAGCTTCAGGCGGCCGGACACGACGTGGTGATCGCCGACGACTTCAGCAACGCCAAGCCGAGCATCGTCGGACGGCTCGTCGCGCTGTCCGGCGAACCCGTGACCGTGTACACCGTGGACCTGACCGACGAGGTCGCCACCGATCGAGTGTTCGCCGACGAGCAGATCGACGCGGTGATCCACTTCGCGGGCTTCAAGGCGGTCGGCGAGTCGGTCGCGAAGCCGCTCTCGTACTACCGCAACAACCTCGACACCGCGTTCTCCGTGCTCACGGCGATGCAGGCGCACGGGGTCAAGACTTTCGTGTTCTCGTCGTCGGCGACGGTGTACGGCGAGAACACGGTCCGCGAGCGCACCGAGGACATGCCGACCTCGGCCACCAATCCGTACGGCTGGACCAAGGTGATGATCGAGCAGGTGCTGCGCGACCAGGCCGTCGCCGATCCGTCGATGCGCATCGCACTGCTGCGCTACTTCAATCCGGTCGGTGCGCATGCCAGCGGAGAGATCGGCGAGGATCCGAACGGTACGCCGAACAACCTGATGCCGTTCGTGTCGCAGGTCGCCGTGGGACGTCGCGAGAAGCTGTCGGTGTTCGGCGACGACTACGACACCCCGGACGGCACCGGTGTCCGCGACTACATCCACGTCGAAGACCTCGCGGCCGGGCACCTCGCCGCGCTCGAGAAGATCGCGCACGACGACGAGCCCCTGTCGGTGTGGAATCTCGGGAGCGGACAGGCGATCTCGGTCCTCGAGGTGATCGCCGCATTCGAGCGCGCCAGCGGCAGGCCGATCCCGTACGAGGTGGTGCCACGTCGTGCCGGCGACCTCCCCGCCTACTGGGCCGATCCGTCCAAGGCCAATGCCGAGCTCGGTTGGAAGGCCACCCGCACCATCGACGACATGTGCGTCGACACCTGGCGGTGGCAGTCGAAGAACCCGAACGGGTTCTCCGACGAGCAGTCCTAGGCCCGCCCTACACCGACTCGTCTTCGCGCAGCCGGACGTCGGTGACGGCGCTGCGCATGGTGTGCGGTCCGGCGATCGACGTCCGGTTCCCGACCACCATCACGACGATCGCCAGCAGCGCCATCGCGATGCCGAAACCGAATGCCTCCGGATAGCCGACGCTCGGGAAGTTCTCCATCACGGCGACGATGATCGCGGGTGAGGCGAAGCCGAGGTAGGTGATCCCGTAGAACACCGCGGTCAGGCCGGCGAGTTCGTCCGGCCGCGCGATCCGCTGCACTTCGAGAAGTCCGGAGATCAGGGCCATCCCGTAACCGCAGCCGAGGACGGTCGCGGCGATCAGCGCCATCGGTATCGCCGTCGACGAGGCGGCGACGATCGCCAGGCCGAGACCGACCATGACCAGGATCAGCGCGACGACCCCGGCGCGCGGCGAGCCGGGCTTGTCCAGGCGCTTGCCCAACGTCTGGATGAGGAATCCGGCCATGAGTCCCACGACGCAGCACAGACCGGCGAAGGCGATGGACCAGCTGGAAGTCTTCTCCGTCATGAACGTCGGGACGATCGCGTAGGCGACGGCGCACGCACCGAACACCCACGGTGCGACCGGCGCCACCATGAGCCAGAACCGGGGATGCTTGGCCGATCGGATGCGCAGCGACTGGCCCAGCGTGCGCCCGGTGTCACGAGGGCGATGGGACTCGGGCACGCGCAGGACCGCCGCGAACGACACCGCGGCCAGCACGATGTTGATGAGATACGACAGTTGACTGGGCCAGAACGCCCACTGGGCCAAAACCGCCGCAACGCCCGCGCCGACACCGAACCCCGAGGTGAGACTCAGCGCGGCGCGGCGCGCGCCCGCCGTGGTACCGGCGCCGTCGGCGTCGGAGAGCTCCTTGATCCAACTGCCGCCGACGGCCATCGCCAGGCCCAACGCGACTCCGCTGCAGACGCGGCCGATCACCAGCAGCGCCACCGAGTGCGCACCGGCGGCCAGCAGCGCCGATCCGATCGCCGCGATGATCGGTGACGGCAGCATCAGCGGCCTGCGCCCGTATCGGTCCGACAACGGACCGCCGATCAGCAGCGCCGGGACGATGCCGAGGACGTAGGTGAACAGCAGTGCGTCGACGATCACCGGCGAGATGTCCGTCGTGGTCCGGTACATGACCAGGAGCGGCGTGAACTCGTTGCCGCCCCACGCCGCCGCGAAGACCGCGAGGCAGACCGCGGGCCATCCCGCGCGTCGGATCATGTGGTTCATCGATCTCCCCCTTATCCGTGAACCCGATGCAGATGCGCGACGAGCAGCCGCGCGAACCCGTCGGCGTCGCCGTCGGCGAGCACCTTCGCGAGCGCCTCGTGATCGTCGAAGATGACGTCCACGACGCTGTGGCCGCGTCCGAGCCGGGCCGCGGTCATCCGACGCTGCCGCTCGCCGAGCGAGACGTAGAAGTCCCCGAGCAGAGCGTTGTCGCCCGCGCCGACGATCAGCTGGTGGAACTGCGCGTCGAGCCGCGCGAACTGGGCGGCGTCGGCCGGATCGGTCGCGCGGTGGGCCGCCAGGTTCTGCTCGAGCCGGTCGACGAGGTCCGCCAGCGCGGCCGAGCTGCCGACGACCGACGTCGCCGCGTGCGATTCGACGACCACGCGGGCGTCGACGACGTCACGCGCCTCCTGCTCGCCGATCGGCACGATGAGCGCTCCACGCTTGGGATACAGCTTCATCCAGCCCTCTGCGGACAGCCGCAGGAACGCCTCGCGCACCGGAGTCCGACTGACCTCGCAGCGCTGTGCGATCTCCCCTTCACTGATCAGCTCGCCACCGGGAAGCTCGCAGGTGAGGATCAGTTCCTTGACCTCGTCGAACACCCGATCGGCCGCTGAATACGTCATAGACACAAGATGCATACTAGTCGCACGACCCGGAATCCTGAAAGTCGCACGAACCGCCCCCACCCCCGGGACGACCACGACCGCTTCTCGATGACACAATCGGGACACTCGGCGTTTCGGACACGATCCACCCGACGGCATAGAGTGATCGATGACACATGTACTCACCGGTAGCGTGTCGCGTCACTCACAACGTCGACTTTGGGACCCGACTCTGCTGCGCAACCCGCATATCGTGAACCCGATCGATATTCGTACCGAGCACTCCCGGCGTGGCCGGAGATCCAGGAGTAAGCGTGACCAACACGACGCCGCAGACCGATCAGCCGACGATCGCCGAAGCCCCGATCACCGAGGACGAGATCTTCCGCGCCCACGAGGGCGGCAAGCTGTCCGTCGAGCTGGGCGCACCGATCGATACGCAGCGCGATCTGTCGATCGCGTACACGCCCGGCGTCGCGCAGGTGTCGCGCGCCATCGCGAAAGAGTGCGATCTCGTCGACAAGTACACCTGGACCGACCGTCTGGTGGCCGTCGTCTCCGACGGCACCGCCGTCCTCGGTCTCGGCGACATCGGCCCGCGCGCATCGCTGCCGGTCATGGAGGGCAAGTCGGCGTTGTTCCGCACCTTCGCCGGCCTCAACTCGATTCCGCTGGTACTCGACACCACTGATCCGGACGAGATCGTCGAGACCCTGATCCGGCTGCGTCCGAGCTTCGGTGCGGTGAATCTGGAGGACATCTCCGCGCCGCGCTGCTTCGAGATCGAGCGCCGCGTCATCGAAGCCCTCGACTGCCCGGTGATGCATGACGACCAGCACGGCACCGCCATCGTCGTCCTCGCCGCGCTCAAGGGCGCACTCACCCACCTCGACAAGGACATCGCCGGCCTCAAGGTGGTCGTCTCCGGTGCGGGAGCCGCGGGCGTCGCGTGTTCCAAGATCCTGCAGGCCGCGGGGGTGCCGGACATCATCATCCTCGATTCGAAGGGCATCATCGGCGAGCACTTGGACGACCTCAACGAGTTCAAGGCCGACCTCGCCTCCTGGTCGAATCCCCGCGGCCTCTCCGGCGGCGCGGCGCAGGCCCTCGCCGGAGCCGACGTGTTCCTCGGCGTCTCGGCCGGAACGGTTCCGGAGGAGGCGATCGCCTCCATGAACGACGACGCGATCGTCTTCGCACTGTCGAACCCGGATCCGGAGATCCATCCGGAGGTCGCCGCGCGCCACGCCGCCGTCGTCGCGACCGGGCGCAGCGACTTCCCGAACCAGATCAACAACGTCCTGGCCTTCCCCGGTGTGTTCGCCGGTGCGCTCGACGCCGACGCGCGCCGGATCACCGAGGGAATGAAGCTGGCCGCCGCGGACGCGATCTTCGGTGTCGTCGGCGACGATCTGGCCGCCGACCACATCGTGCCCAGCGCGCTCGACCCGCGCGTTGCTCCAGCCGTCGCCGAGGCCGTCGCCGACGCCGCCCGCGCCGAGGGCGTCACCAGGTAGGAGGGCCCGCTCTCCCGCCCGCCGAGCCGCTTCCCGCCGGTCGAACCGAGTCGAGACCCCCGTCGTCGACCTGACATCCACTCGGATATCGGGTCGACGATCTCGTCTCCGCCCGCCACAATGACGTCATGTCCACGTGGTGCGTATCCGACCTCGATCTCCCCTCCTATCTGTCGAAGATCGGCTTCACCGGCGAGCCGGCCGCCGATCTGACAACCCTGCGGGCCCTGCACCGCTCCCACACCACGTCGATTCCGTTCGAGAACCTCGACATCATGCTCGGGCGGAACGTTCGACTCGATCTGGAGACGTTGCAGGCCAAGCTGATCCGGTCCGCCAGAGGCGGCTACTGCTTCGAGCACGCCGCCCTGTTCGCCGCCGTCTTGGAACGGATCGGCTTCCGGTTCACCGCACTGTGCGGGCGAGTCACCCTCGGCGGCGACTGGTCGACGAGACCCGCCACGCACGCGCTGATCGTCGTCGAACTGCCCGAGGGACACTTCCTGTGCGACGTCGGTTTCGGCCGTGGTCCGCTGGAGCCGATCGAACTGGTCGACGGCGCCGAGATCGACCAGGGCGGCTGGCGACTGCGCCTGACCGCGGAGCCGACGAGCGACGTGTTCGGCACCGACCGCTGGATCCTGTGGCAGCACGACGGCGGCTGGATCGATCGACACACGTTCGTCCTCGCACCGCAGTTCCCGATCGACTACCGCGTCGGCAGCCACTTCGTCTCGACGTCACCGAGTTCGCCGTTCACCGCGAGACCGTTCGTCCAACGGTTCCTCGTCGACGTTCACCACACGCTCGACGGTGCGACCCTCACCAGCGTCACGCCCGACGGCTCACAGACCGCGCGGGAGGTCCCGGTCGACGAACTCGACGCCGTGCTGCGGGAGGTGTTCACGATCGAGCTGCCGCCCGCCGATGCCGCCGCTCTCGCCGAGTCGGAGGTGCGACGACGAGGTATCGCCGCCGGTTGACCATCGTTTCGGCCCCCGTTTTGCTCTGACCGACGTCGACTCGGTAACATCATCGAGGCTGCCGCGAGGCAGCACGCCGCCTTAGCTCAGTCGGTAGAGCGATTCACTCGTAATGAATAGGTCAGGAGTTCGATTCTCCTAGGCGGCTCCGGTAAGGGCAGGTCAGCTAGTGTTTTTCACTAGACGGCCTGCCCTTATTTTTGCGTTGGTGGGCGTTTACTGGGCGTTTTCACCAGGGCGGATGGGCGCTAACCGTTCGAGGATCGCACTGGAGTCAGGTGCTTGGTGGGCGCGTTCGATGTAGTGGCGGCGGGTGATGTCGGCGCTGGTATGTCCGAGCTGTTTGGCTGCGGTGTCTGCGTCGGCTTCGCGTTCGATCAGTGTTGCGACGGTGCGGCGGAGCGTGTGTGGCGTAACCCACTCGTAGTTGTCGCCTCGAATCTTTCTCCAGTTGGTGCGTACGTTCGCGGGCCATCGGGGTGTGCCGTTGCGTGTCGGGAACACCAGATCGTAGGGGATGCCTCTAGCCTTCTGTCGTTCTAGCGCGTCCACGGTGAAGGCAGGGACCGTTACGGTGCGATGTCCGGCGTCGGTTTTTGTGTGCGGTTGTCGGTCGCCTTGCGCGGTGATCGTCCCGGCGATAGTGACCGTCCGGTTCTCAAAGTCGATGTCCTCCCACCTCAGTGCGAGGACTTCGCCGATGCGGGCGCCGGTTCCGATCATGACGTCGATAAACTCTGCGAGGTCGTAGGCGCGTTTGGGTCCGGCGTGCTGCTCGTTCTGCCATTGCAAGGTGCGGAGCCGGAGCGTCTGAATGTCGTCGAGGGTGAGCGCTTTCGGCTTCTTCCGGCTTGCTGGTGGCCGGTATGCGTCGGTGACAGGGTTGGACGGGGGCGCGTCGTATCGTGCGGCGAGCGCGAACGCTTGCTTGAGTGCAACGCGTGCATCGCGGGCGGTGGATGGTTTCGGGATCGCGCGGAGGAATCTGTCGATGCGGCCGGTGGTGGCTTCTCGGAGTCGCACCTCATTGAGGCCGGGGAGGATCGTTCGGTCGACGATGCGCCTGTAATAGTCTTTGGTGGCTTGCGCTCGGCCGCTGGCGTCGACGTCTTGTAGCCAGAGGGCGCAGAGGTCTCCGATGGTGGAGTCGAGGGTGAGGGTGTCGCCGCCTGCTTGGTGGTTGCGGTCGACGAGCTTCTTCTTCAACGCTGCTTCGGCTTTGGCTCCGGTGGTGCCGCGTGCTCGTACTTTGCGGGTGGTGCCGTCGTGGTCGCGGTAGCGGGTTTCGGCTTGCCACGTGGTCTCGTCGAGTTGGGTGCGGGTGATCTTCCCGTAGGTGCCGATGTCGAGGGGCGGCCTAGGCATCTTCGTCGCCTACCTCGTCCGCTGGACTCCACGACGAGATTGAGAACTGGCTTCGTTCAACGGTCCAGTCCAGTCGCTCATCCACAACGGTCACCTTCGGGAGCTGGACACCTAGCGCGGACAAGACTGATTCCAATCGAGTTCGTTCGGACTCGACATCGCGAAGCTGTGCCGTCATCCCCTTGGTCTCGTCGCCCCGCCCGGCCGCGATGTCGATTTGTCGAGTAAGCCTGTTTGCCTCGTCGATCGCCTCGCCCCAAGACACCAACGTCGTCATTCGCTCCGCAGCGGTATTGAATAGTCGCGCGCCTCGCACGATCGGCTCACCGGCCTCCTCCGGATCGATCCCCGCTTCCAAAGCCTCAACGAACCGAGCCTGATCCCAGGGGCGTACGGACCCAATGTCCTGCTGGCCTGTGAACCAACGGATCGCCCGATCTTCACCCACTGGGCGAGATAACGGCAGGTACCTGGTCGCGCCGTCTGGTCGCGGGTAAAGGAGCGCGACTGGCGGCATATAGAGGGCGGTGGCAAGGACCGTCAACTCCGCAACCTCGATCCCCTGCCTCCGCCCGGTCTCGATCTTCGCAATCGCGCCTCGCGCCATCGGATAACCGAGTTGCTCCGTTCGACTGGCTAGCTCAGCGGCTGAAATCCCGAGTTCCTTACGCCGCTCCGCTACCGCTTCGCCTACTACGCGTGCGCGTGCCGCCGCCCACTCTTTCGGATCAGGCATGTTCTCCATGAGGACAAATCTACATGACATTGACCCCAAGGGTTGCAATGGTTCATCACGATGCTTATAGTTCGTTACAGAACCAAACGGTTCGTATTTTGTTCGACAGGAGAACATACATGACCGCGCTACTCACCGACCGGGCGGCAGTCAGCCTTCAGGAGGCCGCCCAGATCATCGGCATCAGCAAGTCAGGGGCCTACAACCTCGCCCAGTCCGGCAACTTCCCTTGCCGAATCCTCAAAGTCGGAGGCCGGTACATCGTCCCGACCGCTGGACTTCGCGAACTGCTCGACATCACCGCCACCGCCTAACACCGCACGAAAATGGAGGAGAACCCCCAGATGATCACCACATTCACCAACGAGGCCGAAGCACTCGACAGCGATGCGTGGCCCCAACTCATTCACGACAGAGAGTGGAAGCTCTACTACGGTGACCGAACCACCGAAGTCCACGTCTACGGAACTGGCATACGAGATAGGTCAGCAGTCGACTACGCACTACAGGTCGCACAAAACGAACTCGCCCGCAGTGGACCGCGCATCTACCCTGGCAACCCCGACTACCCGAACCACCCGCAGGACGGATACCCGCAGAACGCGACCGAACTCCGCGACTTGATCGACAACCGCATGTGGTGCGACGACGAAGTCCTTGACGCACTCGACAAGGGTTGCGCAATCCTCCGAGACGGCAAGCTCGACCGGCAAGGGGGCATCGACTTCGACGGCAAGCTTGAGTTCTTCGATCTCGAAATCATTCGGGCGTTGATGCCCGAGACACTGCTCCACCAGTCGATCACGCGCCACTGGTTCAACCGGACGATCCGCCCAATTCTCGAAGACTCGACATGCGTACTGTGCGGCGAATCCTATCTGCCAGGGAGCGGACATAATCCGGCACCGCTCGAATCGCAGGAGGTCGGCAGGTGCTGCAACGACTGCAACGCCAATCTCGTGGGTCCGGCGCGGATCAACCTCATGGATGGAGACGACCGATGAAAACTGACGCAACCCGAGCAACGCTCCACCAGTTCATCCGCGACACACTCGGACGCCTCGAAGAGGACTACGACATCGACACCATCGCCGACGACATCTATGCGGCCGCAGGTAACTGGGATCCCACACGCATCGACAGCGACCACTACTGGCGCATCGTGTACTGCCACCAGAAACTCAACCCGATTCTGAAGTCCCCCGTGGCCGAACTTCACGACCGCCTCGATCATGCGGCAGGTACAGCCCGGAAGGTCCTCGACGCGGCCCTCGCCCTCAACATCAGCCCTGCCGTGGAGCATGAGACGGACGGCTCCTACACGCGGGTCACCTGGTCGCGCATCGACATCGACACCCGACGTGGTGTGCGCGTACTGACCCATTGGTCCAGCGACGACCCGACACCCGACACTGTGATCGATCTGGATGGTGAGTTTTCGGACGACTACGACGACGTCACCACCCTCATCTCGGCCCTGAGTGCCGCGCAGACGCTACGAATCCAGCTCGCCGACCTCATCCCTTAGGGGAAGCAAAGCAATCCTTCAGCAATCATTTCAGCAAACATTCTGCCACAAGAACCCTTAAAGGCGTAAAGGACCGTGGTCCGATTTGCCAGCAGACACAAAAGGTCACCCTCTAGCAGATTGTTAGAATAGTTGCAAGTAGCCGTTAGAAGCTAATAGAGGAAGGAGAAGAATGTACCTGACACTAGGCGAAGCCGCCGACCGAGCAGACCGCACCCAGGCGACGATCCGCAACTGGATCGCTAGCGGGAAGATCACCCGGTACCGACACGGGCACCGCGTCTACGTCCACGCCGACGAACTCGACGCCGTACTCCACCCGACACCAGTCGCAGAATGACGAAACCCCACCTGACAGGTGGGGCCGTCGAAATCTCTACCAATCCACAATCTCCCCCGCGAACCCCGACCGCTGCAACGGTTGGGGTCGCACTCATAGAGAGCTGCTACATGCAGAGTACAGCATTCGACACATTAGTCGATGCCCTAACCCGCAGTGGGCGACGAGTCGACGGCGACGGAGACAGCTGCAAGGCCCAATGTCCCGCGCACGACGACAAGACCCCTTCCCTGTCCATCCGCCGCGCCGATGACCGCGCGCTCATCACGTGTCACGCGGGCTGCACACCCAAGTCGATCATGGACGCGGTGGGACTCACCATCGTCGACCTGTTCGACCGAGAGGCCACGTACGACTACCGGGACGTCCAAGTGCATCGCAAGGCCGACAAGTCGTTTCCGCAGACCGGCAACACGAAGTCGACGCGAATGTTCCGGCAGGACGAACTGGAACGACACCGCGACAAGCCGGTCCTGCTGGTCGAAGGTGAGAAGGACGCAAATACCGTTCTGTACCACTTCCCCGACTATGTGGGCGTCTCGTTTCGGCAGGGCGCCTCCGTAGATCCCGCGCGCTACCAGGTGGATAAGCTCAAAGGCCGCGATGTCACGATCGTCGCGGACAATGACGATGCGGGACGCAAGTTCGCGGCGAAGGTCGGCGACTTGCTACAAAACGTCGCCAAGTCGGTTCGCGTAGTCCGAGCGGCAGAAGGCAAAGATCTCACGGACCACTTCCAGCACGGCCACGGCATCGACGAACTAGTCGAGATGTGTGGCCCGACGCAGCGACGTTCGCTGGTCGTCACGTTCGGAAACCAGATCGACATGAAGCCAATCGAGTGGATGATGGACGATTGGCTCCCGTGGGGCTTCCTCACCCTCCTCGCTGGCCGGGAAGGTCTCGGCAAGTCGACGATCGCGTGCAAGATCGCTGCAGAACGAACCCTGCACGGTGAGCGCGTGATCTATCTGGCGACCGAGGACTCCATCGAGCATGTCGTCGCCCCGAGGCTCAAAGCTGCAGGGGCTGACATGTCTCGGGTGATGTTCCTATCGGTCAAGTCGGAGTTCTCTGACAACGGTGTCGTCGAGTTCCCCGCCGATCTTGACGCGGTGGAGGACTTGATCGTCGACTATCAAGTTCGGCTCGTTGTCCTCGACGCGGCAACGTCGGTCGTGTCTCAATCGGTGGCCGGTGACGGCAACAACGACCGGAAGATACGCGCCGTTCTCGAACCTATGGCTCAGCTCGCGTCGCGCCAGAACATCGTCATGTTGGGCCTCTGCCACTTCGGGAAGAAGGACTCTGCGGATTCCGGCAAGTTGATGATGGGGTCGATTGCTTGGTCGCAGGTCGCGCGTTCGGTTCTGTCGGTCGCGGCCGACGAGGACAGTGGGCGTCTCGTGGTGACGAACACGAAGTCGAATCTGGCGAAGCGGAAGCGGTCGGAAAGCGTCGAAGTGGTGACGAGGGACTTGGGTGACGGTATCGATGTCGGCGTTGCGGAGTGGCGAGGCGAGACTGACACGACAGCAACCGATCTACTCGGTGACTCTGGGGAGCGTGAAGAACGGACCGAGGCAATGAGGTGGGTCCACGACTACCTCGGCTTGAATCCTGACTCCCTCTCGCTAGATGTGAAGCGTGAGGGAGCAAAGGAACTGGGTTGCTCGCAGAAGGCTATCCAACGGGCCGCGAAGAAGCTCGGGGTGACGGCCACGGACACGAACGACTTCCCCCGGCGCACGGTCTGGAATCTGCCAGACAGTGGGGACAGCAACTCCATGCGTGTCCCAACTGTCCCCACTGTCCCAACTGGCGATGACCTGCATAAACACGATGTCCCCACTGGATCCCAGTCAGGACTGGGTGTCCCCACTGCGGCACGGTCAGGACACAGCATTCCCCCAGGTCACGCCCAGTCAGGACAGTCAGGACAGTCAGGACACGACTGGGATCACAAGTGCCTTGCGTGCAGTGAGGACTTGATCTTCGCCGACGACATCGCGGACGGCTTCCATACCGCAGACCGACACTGCGTCGAGGCAGCCAAGTCTCTCGCGCCGACGAACGGGATCGCATCATGAGCAACCCGAAACCGCGTGGTGTCGGACTCGAACTCGTCGAGGGGTGGCGCAATCACAAGGGTGAGCGGATCGAGCGTGGTGTTCGTGTCCGGGTAGGTACGAACTTCTCCATCGTCCCGGTTGAGGAGTTCGTCGACCTCATCGCGAATCTGACGACCGAATAACCCTTCTCTGGCCGGTAGGCCCGTAGACGTTTCTAACTCGTCTACGGGCCAATCTGCATTTCAGCCAAGCCCCTGAGCTGCACATTCAGGTACCCATTTTCCAATTTCAGATAGGCCCACCATGACGAACCACCCGACCCTCGCCACACGCGGCGAACTCGCGCAGATCCTCGATGTCACCGAACGAACCGTCCGAAACTGGATCAACCGAGGACGACTCATCCCCGCCGGGGACTGGACTCCACGCGGCGGACGCACCATCCCGCTCTACGCCGTATCCGAGGCACGAACCGTCCAGGCGCATCCGTGATCGACAACATCCCGGCATGGCGGCTCGGGCAACTCGCGTCCATCGTCGTAAGCCAACTCCAGACCGAGATAGAGAACACAGTTCGCCCCGATAACGCGGTCGCAAAGATCACCGCCGTCGACATGCTCATCAGGAACCTCGCGTTGATCGCAATGGACCACGGAATCTCCGTCGAGAACCTACCCATCAGACACGCGCCAGACGGCCGAATCATCGGCGCCGGGCGACGCCTACGAGGGACACACGCCCGCCGGATCATCGACGACCTCACCGCCATCGACGACACCCACGTCCAGATCCGCCGGCACCTCCGCTACGCGGCGATCACCAGTCCACACGCGTTCAGCCACGTCGCAGAGGCAGCCGAAGCCGCCGAACTCGACGCCAACGCCGCACGCATCGCAGCACTCAACGATTGGAGCAAACCCGCATGAGAATGACTGTTCAGGACGCGGCTAAGGCGGTCGGACGATCCATTTGGACGATCCGCGACTACGTGCTATCTGGACAACTCCCCGCCGTCCGCACGGGTCCGCTCCACGCCGGAGGCTGGCAGATCGACCTCACCCAGCTCCTCGATGTCATGGAGGCCAGAAAAGCCCTCTACCACAATCGCCCTTACAAGGCCGGTCCCGGCCGAGGGCACTGCGGTAAACCAGCCGGGCCGCTCACCCAGCGGGGTAGCGAATGACGAGGTACCTCGCCGTCACCCCGGTCACGATCGGGCAGGTACGAATCCGAACCCGATACGGAATCTGCGTGCTCGACATCGCAGACGCCTACCGACTCTCCGACCTATTGACCGACGCCGCCGATGAGCACGCCGAGGTCTGGAACACCCACCCCGAAAGAAGAAGTCTATGACCATCGAACGAGAAATCTCGACCGTTCACACCATTTACAGCGACGATCCATCCCGGCCAACGATCACGCTCCGCAACCTACCCAACGGCAATACCAAAGCGACCCAGGCGAGTTCGTGGATCACGTGGACGGACGGAGAACTCATCCAGTTTGTGAACGCGCTCGCCGAACTCCGACCCGACATCCTGGCCGATGCCCCCGACGACGCCCCAGCACTCGGGGAACTGTTCGCGAGCGGAGGCCACCAGTGAACGACCCGACACACCGCCTGATCTGCAACCACAACGGCGTCGAAATCCGAGAAGCGCCAGACGACGTATGGAAAGTCGTACTGCCGACCAGGAGGTACTTGTGGATGCCGCGCCAGTACGCTTTCGACGTAGCGACCGCTCTCGCCGACGCGATCGATAACGCTCGTGGGAACTAAAGCGCTCTCGGCATGCGGCCACGCCACAGTCAGGGGAGAAGGCCACCTGTGGCGGCTCAAGATCACCACTGACGTCGAGTCGTGGATTCGGTTCGACAAGCACTGTGCCGTAGACGCCCTCAACGCTCTAGCAGAGGCACTCATGGCACGCCCGGAACTATTCAACGAAGGCGACGCACTCGCGCTCGCAGACCGGCTCGTCGACTGGACAGAGCATGCCGACCGTCAATAGGACGCGGACAGGCCGGTATCGAATCTACTCAGACGACCACCGCCACTACATCACTATCAACCGCTACGAGGCCCGCGACATCGCGGAACAACTCCTCAACCTCATCAACGAACAGGAAACCTAATGATCCTCAAACCCCTCGAAGAAAACCTCGCCGCCCTCGGCATCGACGTCAAGCATCCCAAGGAAGTCCAGACAGCGATCGACAACCACCGCACCCTCCACGCCTGGCTGGCGGAGCCTGTCGGTAACCCTGCCGAACTCGCAGCCACCGGCCGCATCGACGAGGCTATCGCAGCCCTCAACCGCAAGCAGCACCACGAGGCGCTGATGTACAACGGATCGCGCGACCTGGTCAACAAGTACACAGACGCCGCAATCCTCACCAACGGCGACCACTACCTCAAGCAGTGCGCCAAGCCCATCACGGCAGTAGCTACCCGCCTCGCCGAGGTAGCAGCCCAGCTACCCGTCCACGAACCAGGATGGTCCGACCTCGACCGAGCAGTACGCGGACGCTAGGGGCTGGTGCACGAGTTGGTGACATCTGATCTGGCTTGCCCTGCCGGGGCGGCCTGGAAGGATGTTGTTGTGCCCAAGCCCTATCCCCAGGAGTTCCGCGACGACGTTGTTCGCGTCGCTCAGAATCGTGAAGACGGTGTGACGCTCGAGCAGATCGCCGCCGACTTCGGTATCCATCCCATGACGTTGCAGAAGTGGATTCGCAAGGCCGACGTGGAGGCCGGGATCAAGCCCGGCACGACCGCCGCGGCATCCCAGGAGCTCCGGGAGGCCAAGCGGCGTGTGCGACTGCTGGAGCAGGAGAACGAGGTCCTGCGCCGCGCTGCTGCCTACCTGTCCCAGGCGAATCTGCCGGGAAAAGGTGGTACCCGCTCGTGAGCGAGCTCGCCGCTGACGGCATCCCCGTCACGGTGGCGTGCCGGGTACTCAAGATCGCTCGTCAGCCCTACTACCGATGGCTCAAGAACCCGGTCACCGATGCCGAACTCGCCGAGGCGTACCGGGCCAACGCCCTGTTCGACGCGCACCGAGAGGATCCGGAATTCGGCTACCGCTACCTGGCCGATGAAGCTGAGACCGCGGGCGAGAAGATGTGCCGGCGCACCGCCTGGCGAATCTGCTCAACCGGTGGCTGGACCAGTGCCATCAGCAAGAAGGGCCGCGGCAAGCATCGCAAGGCCGGCCCACCCGTGCACGACGATCTCGTCGAGCGAGACTTCGCCGCCGTGGGCCCGAACGAGCTGTGGCTCACCGACATCACCGAGCACTGGACGGCGGCGGGAAAGCTGTACCTGTGCGCGATCAAGGACGTCTATTCGGGCCGCATCGTCGGGTATTCGATCGACTCCAGGATGAAGTCCTGCCTGGCCGTGGCCGCACTGAACAGCGCCGTCGCCAGGCGGGGCGACGTCACAGGCTGCGTCCTACACAGCGATAGAGGATCTCAATTTCGCTCGAAGAAGATGCAGAAGGCTATCACCCGGCACGGCATGCTCGGGTCGATGGGAAGGGTCGGCGCTGCCGGGGACAACGCGGCCATGGAGAGCTTCTTTTCACTGCTACAGAACAACGTCCTCGACCGCCGATCCTGGGCCACCAGAGACGAGCTCCGGGCCGCCATCGTGCACTGGATCGAACGCACCTACCACCGCCGCAGACGACAAGACCGCCTCGGCAGATTGACCCCCATCGAATTCGAGACAATCATCAACCACGAGGCCCCTCAGGCCGCGTGACTAACCGTGTCACCTAACCGTGCATCAGCCCCCTACGGCAACGCACTCGCCGACAGTCTCGACCTCGCAACCACGTTGATCGAGTACGCAAGCAGAATCGCTAAGCCGATCGCAGTCGCAGATAAAGCAGATCGCCAACGAGCAATCGCGGCCACACTCTTCGCCACTAACACTGAAGACGTTCGACTCGCGCACGCTCGCACTGTCCAACACAACGTCGACCTTCTCTACTCGCTGCTCCGAGCGCCCGATGCCCACGACGTCATTGAAGTAGCTGGCGGTCGACACCCATCCATCACCGTCAACCCGGTGTTCACCGTCGCTGACATCGACGCCCGCCTGCGGGCGTGGGAGCACGTCTACACGAACGCCACCACGGCCACCGACACACCCACGGAAACGGAAGACGACGAGTGACAGCCCACGGCGTAGCAGCAGCAGTGCGGGCACTCGCCACGCAAGCCTCCACCGTAGATCAGGCAATGGCCGAACACCGCGCCCTCGAAGGACACGACAACCCGCGACAGGAACTCCATTCAGGAGCCAGCACCAACACCGTCGAAGCAGGGCCGCTCGGTGAACGGTGGACTGAACTGTTCCGCCAGGCACTCGACTACAGACCAACTGGGCGCGAATAACGCTGTGCGACAACAGATTACGGATGGGGGGTGGCCCCTTTCGGTCTCGGCGGCCACCGCTGGCATTGGCCGACATCTATAAATGGAAACGATTTTCAAAACGGGATGAGGGCCGATCATTGGCTTTAAGTAAGGACGAACGGGCGGCGATCCGCAGTGACATGCTGAGAGACCCCAAAACCCCAGCGCACGTGAAGGAGAAGTTGCTTCATGAGGATCGAATGGAGTTTGAGGGGCGGCGGAATCGTCGGCGGCCGGTGGTGTCGGTTCAAGAACGGGTGGACGCGTTTTATGCGGAGCATGTGCCGGAGATTGATCCGCCGAT
Source organism: Gordonia humi (assembly GCF_014197435.1). NCBI lineage: Bacteria > Bacillati > Actinomycetota > Actinomycetes > Mycobacteriales > Gordoniaceae > Gordonia > Gordonia humi. The sequence continues at coordinate 1,287,972 of NZ_JACIFP010000001.1, read as the reverse complement.
TGTGGTGATGGATCGGGATGCTGATCCTGATGTGGTGGTGGATTGGTATTGCTCGGATGGTCAGGTCGCTGTTCATCGGGCGGTGTTCGGGGTGGTTGATGCGGAGTCGAGGCCGTTCTACTTCCGGTCTCGGTAGCGGCCGCAGGCTCGGAGACCAACTCTCCGAAACCTAGAAGCTCGGAGGGGCTTGAGGACGAAGGAGCCACAGCAGGCTTTCTACCAGGCAAGATGCCGATGTATCATGCGATACACTGTGCTACTATTGACGTCAACAGGAACGTGAACGGAGGTGCGAGATGAGCGCAGATTGCCAGGAGTGGACCACCACTACCTACGTGGCGAGGTTTGCGGACGCTGACCGCGCCTTGGCTGTGGCCGACGCTCAGATCAAGCGGTGGCAGCCGCTATTGGATCGACTCGCTGACGAGTGAGTATCGAACACCTCTCGGGCACGATCATCGAGGGGATTAACGCCCGCATCGGCGGTGGTCTACGGGATCATGAGATGCTGGCTGGCGCAGTAGGACGCCCAATGACGTCCGCCTTCGGCCAGGAAGCATTCCCGACCGTTTGGGATAAGGCGGGTGTCTATATTCACTCGTTGAGTTCGACTCAGTGCTTCTCCGACGGGAACAAGCGGACGGCGTGGATTTCAGCGGTGACGTTCCTTGAGCTGAATGGGGTTGGACTGCGACCCGTGATGACAGTTGAAGCGGAGGCGTTCGTCCTCGCCGTGTCGCGCAGCCTGTTCGACACCACCGATGATCCGGGGCGGACACTGCGGCGTGCAGCGGAGTGGTTCCGCGTCAACGCGATCTGGTGACCACCTTCGCCAGATCGAGATGGGCGTTTAGTGGGCTAGAACTAGTCGACCTCATTCGCATCTGATGGAACTGTCAGTAACTCTGATATCGCTTCCACCAGTAACGATAGACAATATTTGACATCCGGAGGATTTCATGTATGTGCCACCCCCTGTGAACAGGTCAGGAGTTCGATTCTCCTAAGCGGCTCCGAACGGCACGTTCGGCTCAGTGCCCTTCTCCGTCCCCACGGCCGGTGCGGAGGATCGCGGGCGCGGTCACCTCCGAGCCGGCAGCGCGGCCCAGTCGCCCGCCCGCGGGATCACCAGCGGAGTGTGCGTCTCCGGATCGTCGATGATCCGGCACGAGAGTCCGAATACCTCACCGACCAGCTCCGCGGTGATCACCTCGGCCGGCGGACCTTCGGCGATCACTCGCCCCGCCCGCATCGCGATGAGGTGATCGGCGTACCGGCACGCATGGTTGAGATCGTGCAGCACCGCGACCATCGTCTGCCCCTGCTCGCGATTCAACCGCGCGCACAGGTCCAGGAGTTCGATCTGATGCGCGATGTCCAGGAACGTGGTCGGCTCGTCGAGCAGGACGATCTGCGTCTGCTGCGCCAGTACCATCGCGACCCACACGCGTTGTCGTTGTCCGCCGGACAGCTCATCGACGAGCTTCGCCGACAGATCGGTGATGCCGGTGTCGCGCATGGCCGACGCGACGGCCTCCTCGTCGTCGGCCGTCCACTGCTGAATGAGCCGCTGGTGCGGATATCGGCCCCGGGCCACCAGGTCCGCCACGCGGATGCCGTCCGGGGCGATCGACGTCTGCGGCAGCAGACCGAGGGTCCGCGCGACCTGTTTGGCGGGGTAGGAGTCGATCGCCTTCCCGTCGAGCAGCACCTGGCCCGCCTCCGGCTTCAGCAGCCGCGAGAGCGCACGAAGCAGCGTCGACTTCCCGCAGGCGTTCGGGCCGACGATCACGGTGAACCGTCCGTCCGGGATGTCGACCGACAGGCTCTCACTGACGGTCGCACCGTCGTACCCGATGGTCGCGTCGACGGCCCGAAGCCGCGGACCGGTCGCGTGTCCACCGGCTCCGACCTCGGTCGTCCGACCTGGTCGTCTCATCACATCGCTTCCTTCCGTACGAGCCTGCTTCCGCTGGGCTGATGTCACTGTCGTCGGGCCTGCACGGCGAGCAGCCAGACGAGATAGACGCCGCCGATCGACACCGTCACGACGCCGACCGGCAGTTGTGTCGGCGCGAACGCGTTCTGCGCGATGAAGTCGCTGAGCACCAGCAGGAGTGCCCCCATCGCCGCCGCAGGCACGACGCTGACGCCCGCGGTTCGAGCCAGTCGGGACGCCAGCTGCGGCGCGGCGAGCGCGACGAACGCGATCGGCCCCGCGAGCGCGACCGCGACCGCGCTGAGCGCCACGCCGACCACGATCATGGCCAGGCGCACGCGTTCGGTCCGCAACCCCAGCGCCTGCGCCGCATCGTCGCCGAGATCCAGGATGTGCATTCGACGAGCCACCACGATCGTCGGCACCGCCAGAACCGCCAATGCGACCAACAGCGGCACGGCGAGCGGCCATTTCACGCCGTTCAACGTTCCCGCTCCCCACGCGGCGGCGAGCATCGAGTCGCCGAGGTCGGTGCGGTAGATGAGCCAGGTGTTCACCGACTGCAGCATCGCGGTGAGCGCGATGCCGACGATGATCAGTCGAAAGCCCTGGACGCCGCGTCGGTAGGCGAGGAGGTACACCGCGAGCGCGGTGAGCAGTCCGCCGACCACCGAACCCGCGGCGGCCCACGCGTAGCCTGCGCCGCTCACCACCATCACCACGAGCGCACCGGTGTACGCGCCGACGTTGAATCCGATGATGTCGGGGCTGCCGAGCGGATTGCGGGTGAGCGACTGGAAGAGAGCACCGGACGCACCGAGCGCCGCGCCCACCCCGAGCGCCGCCAGGACTCGGGGCATTCGCCACTCCACGATCGCCAGGTGGTCCGCGGGAGTGCCGCCGCCGAGAATCGTCTCCACGACTTTCAGGGGAGGCACGTCGAAGTCGCCCGTGCCCAGGGATATCACCGCCACCACGAGCGCGACCACCAGCAGCATCGAACACACCAGGACCGAGCGGATGCCGACTCGCCCGGAGACCGCCCGACCGCGTCGGATGAGTACCCGACGTCCGAAGTCGATGCGACTGTCCGCGAACCCCAGACGCTCGATCAGCGATTCGATCCGGCTCACAGACCACTCACCTTTCGACGGCGGACCAGAGCGATCAGCACCGGCGCACCGACGAACGCCGTGACCAACCCGACCGCCATCTCACCCGGCATGATGACCCGCCCGACCATGTCCGCGGAGAGCACCAGGAGCGGCCCGCCGATCAGTGCGAACGCGATGATCCACGGCTGCTGCGGTCCGACGATCCATCGCGCGATATGCGGGACCATCAACCCGACGAATGCGATGGGACCCGCCGCGGCCACCGCCGCGCCGCAGAGCAGAGTGATGGCGACGACGCTGACCGCTCGGGTCCGGCCGACGTCGGTGCCCAGGGACCGAGCGAGGTCGTCGCCCAACGACACCGAGTTCAGCGCGCGCGCCACGACGGCGCTCAGCAGGAGCCCGGCGAGGATGAACGGCGCCACCGTCGCCGCGACTCCGATCGGACGGCCGAGCAGCGATCCGGTGTTCCACGCGCGCAGCCCGTTGAAGGCGACCGGGTCGAGCAGCATGAGTCCGGTGGTCACTCCCATCAGCACGGCGCTGAGCGCGACTCCGGCCAGGGTGAGCCGCACCGGCGTGCCACCGCCCCGCCCCACCGATCCGAGCAGGTAGACACCCACGGCGGCGAGAACGGCGCCGAGGAACGCGAACCAGATGTAGGCGCTGACGTCGCTCAGCCCGAGACCGCCGATCGCAATGGTCACCGCTAACGCGGCACCGTTGTTGACCCCGAGGATGCCCGGATCGGCGAGGGGATTGCGCGTCAGCGCCTGCATCAGCGCGCCGGCGACCGCGAGCGCGACTCCGACCAGGAGGGCCAGCACCGTCCGCGGGATCCGCTGGTCGACGACGATCGCCTGTCCGACGACCGAGCTGTCGTAGTGGGTGAGGGCGTCCCAGGCGGTGGGCAACGGCACCCACTCGGCACCTACGGTCAGACTGACCAGCGAGAGGACGGCCAGGACGCCGCAGCCGAGGAGCCACAGAGCCGCGCGAGCCGAGTTCCGGCTCACCATCGTGACGGCCCGCACTCCCTACTGCCGAGAATCACGATCGCCTCTCCTTCTGGTCGGTCGTCACCTGATTCACCAGGATTCAGGACAGCCTAGCCTGCGCCGGGGTAACGTTCCTCAGAGCGGGGCCCGACGCATCCCCGACAAACCAGGCTAGGCAAGCCTAAGTGTGACGCTGTACGCTCCGCTTATGAAATTTCAACGAACACGACTCGGCGTCATCGCCGTCTCCGCCGCCCTCGTCGTCGCCGGGCTCGTCGGCTGCTCTTCGGAATCCAGCGACGACGCGGCGTCCTCATCGGGCGACGACTCCGCGTTCCCCGTCTCGCTCCAAACCCGACTGGGCGAGGTTCAGATCGAGAAGAAGCCCACTCGGGTCGTCACCCTCGGCGTGCCCGACCTCGACGTCTCTCGTGCGTTGGGCGTGACGCCCGTCGGCGCCGTCCAGGTCTCATCGTGGCCGTGGGAGAAGCCGCTCGGATCCGTCGAGAAGATCGACTACAGCCCTCAGGGGGTGAACGTGGAGCAGGTCCTCGCGCTGCGTCCCGACGTGATTCTGGCGACCGGCCTCGGCGGTGTGGACGCACAGTACGACGAGCTCAAGAAGATCGCTCCGGTGGTGAGCGACATCGACGGTGTTCTGACCACGGACTGGCGCGACACCACCAAGGAGATCGGCCAGGCGCTCGGCCTCGCATCCGAAGCGGACAAGCTGGTCGGTGAGACCGAGAAGGCGATCACCGACACCGCCGAGCAGTTCCCGAACATCAAGGGCAAGACATACGCGACCGGTGCCGTCTACGCGCCGGGAGTCGTCTCGGCCGAGTCCACCTCGCAGACCCCGATGGGGCGACTGTTCACCCAGCTCGGGCTGAAGCTCGACGGCAAGCTCGACAAGACCGAGCTCGACGACTCGTCCGACTCCTCGAAGGTCGGAGCGGGCACCACCGAGGTGTCGATGGAGAAGCTCGTCGACACGATCGGCGCCGCCCAGTTCCTCACGCTCGGGTTCGCCGAGGGCACCGAGCAGTCGATCACCGGATCGCCGCTCTTCCAGCAGCTCGCCGCGGTGAAGTCGGGCGCCTACTTCGGCACCGACAGCCTCACCTACACCGCTCTGGCGTTCCCGACGGTGACCTCGATCCCGTTCGGCCTCGATTCCCTGAAGCCGGCGCTGACCAAGCTCAACGACGGCCAGTAGTCTCTTCCGACCCTCGAACCGTGCAGCAGGTCCCCGCGAGATCGCTCGCGGGGACCTGCTGTGTCTCGGCGGCACGGTGGATCAGCTGAGGATCTGGTCCACCTCGGCCTCTGCCATCTGCTCGACCTCCAGATAGATCTGCGCGATCTGCTCCAGAGTTCCCGGGTGGGGTTCGGCACCGCGCAGCGCCTCGGCCATGGCACTCACATCCTTCGTGTTCACCACCACCCGCAGGCTGATGCCGGTGTCGGCGAATGCTTCTCGCAGTCGCATGATGATCCGCGAGGCGAGCAACGAGTTTCCGCCCAGCGAGAAGAAGTTGTCGTGTGGTCGCACCCGGTCGGCACCGAGCTCGCGGCCCCACACCAAGCAGAGCATCTCCTCCAGCGCGGTGGCGGGTTCGGCGTCGCTGTGCTCGACGTCGCGGGCGGACGGCTCGCCCCGCCCGCCCAACGCTCGGGGCTCCGGCAGTGCCCGACGGTCGATCTTGCCGTTCGGCGACAGCGGTATCGCGTCGAGCACCACTACTCGTGACGGCACCATCGTCTCCGGCAGCGTCCGCCGCACCTGGTCGGCGACGGCGTGTTCGGTGACTTCCCCGGTCACGTAGCCGATCAAACCGCCCGGTTGTCCGTCGGGATCGGCGAACACCACGACCGCGGCTTCGACCACCCCCGGCACGGCGCGAAGGTGAGCCTCGACCTCGCCCGGTTCGATCCGATTGCCGCGGATCTTCACCTGGTCGTCGGCGCGACCGACGAAGACGATCTCCCCGTCGCCGTTCACGAACCCCCGGTCACCGGTACGGAACGTCCGGACACCGTCGCGCTCCGCGAACACCGCCCGCGTCAGGACGTCGGCCCCCAGGTAGCCGTCCGCCACGCTGACGCCGGACACCTCCATCTCACCGGTCACCCAGCGGGGTCGTGTCCGGCCGTGGTCGTCGACGATGCGGTACGAGGTTCCAGCGATCGGCGTGCCGTACGGTACCGGCTCCGGCACCGCTGCGTCGGCCTGCACCACATGCCAGATGTTCCAAGCGGTGGTCTCGGTCGGTCCGCCGATCGATGCGACGACGATCTCCGGGCTCGAGGCGCGCAGACGCGTCACCAGTTGGGGTGACACTCGGTCGCCGCCGGTCAGGACCAGGCGCAGTCCCGCGGCGGCGACCGGTTCGTGGACGAGCCCGTCGCACAGCATGGTGACCATCGCGGGCACCGCGCACAGCGCTCCGGCACCGCCCTCCGCACTTCGTTCCGCCCAGTGAATCGGATCGCGGCGCAGGCCGTGATCGACGGTCACCGCCGCTCCGCCCGCGGCCGGGACGACGAAGAAGTCGAACACCGACATGTCGTGGTGCAGCGCGGAGACGGCCAGGCTGCGCGTGTCTGCGTTCAGACCGAACCTGCCGATGGTCGCGTCGACGCACGCGCTCAGTGCGTCGTGGCGGACCATCACCCCCTTGGGTTTCCCGGTGGAGCCCGAGGTGAACAGGACATATGCGCGGTCGGTCGGCGACGCCGCCGAGGCCGCCGAGTCGAGCCACGATTCGAGGGTGCCGGGCTCCGGACGCTGACCCTCGACCAGCTCCTCGATCGCGATCGAGTCGACGCCGGGCTGCGGCCCACTGCGCCGATCGTGCAGCACGGCCGCCGGACCCGCGGCGTCGAGGATGCTCCGAATACGGTCCGCCGGGAGGTCGGGGTCCACCGGAACATATGTCGCTCCGGCGCCGAGGACGCCGTAGACCGCGGCGAACTGCGCCGCACCGCGATCGAGGATCACCGCGACCAGATCCGACCGACCCACTCCGGCGGCCCGCAGCCGACCCGTCACCCGGCACGCGGCCATCCCGATCTCGCCGCGCGACCAGACCCGATCGCCGTCGTCCACCAGCGGCGCCCGCGGATCGGCCCGCATCGCGTCGAGGATTCGCGAATGAGCGAGCGCCGCGGCGGGTGCCGACGGACCGTGAAGCTCGGCGTCGACGACTCCGTCGCCGGTAACGTCGGCTGGTGTCGCGCCCGAAGCCACGGCGTCCAGTGTCCCGGTGAAATGCGCGAACAGCTCGTCGGGCAGCCCGCTCGGGAACAACTCGTCCATCACGTCCCAGTTGACGCGGAGCACGCCCGCGCGTTCCTCGATGCGCATGTCCATCCAGACCTGCGGTGTCTGCGTCACCGCATAGTCCTCGATCAGCGCACCGTCGAGCACCGCGTCGTGCTCGCCACCGTCGATCGCCACCTCGCTCGTCAGCACCACCGGCGCGAACGGCGAATCGAGTCCGCCGCGAACGGCCGCGACGTCGCGTAGGACGGACACTCCGCTGCGGCGGCCGGCGTCCATGTCGTCCCAGAGCCGCCGTTGTATCCGGCGACAGAAGTCGGCGAACGGCTCGTCCGGGTCCACAGTCACCTCGAGCAGCACGAAAGTCGCGAACTCGCCGATCAGATGGTCTACCTGACCGTGCAGCGGGAGCCTGTTGAAATTGGGGATGTTGAGGGTGAAGTGACCGGTCTCCGACCAGCGTGCCAACGTCGCGGCGTAACACCCGACCAGCACCGCGGTCGATGTGACTCCCCACGCCGCCGCACGGTCGCGCACCGCCGCCCACCGCTCCGCCGACAACCTGTGGTGCCGGGCGACGAACCGCGGCTTTGCGAGGTCGTCGGCTGCGGCGATCATCGGCAACCGGGGTCCGTCCGGCAGATCGTGCACACGCTCGGCCCAGTAGGCCGCGCCCGCGACACCGGCCGGTCCGTCGTCGAGCGCGCGCGCGGCCAGGACGTAGTCGCGGAAGGTGACGTCGAGCGGTTCGAGGGGCGTTCCCCGGTAGAAGGTCTCAAGATCGTCGAGCATCACCCGCAGACCACGGAAATCGCTGATCAGCGCGTCGACGCTGAGCATCAGGCGCCGCACCCGGCGGTCGTCGTCGAGTTCCGCTACAACCGCGAAGAGAGGCCAGACCGCCGGATCGCGGACCTCGTGGGACAGACGCTCGCGGACCTGCGCCGCCGCATGCTCACCGGTCACGGTCTCCACCTGCAGCTCCGGCACATCGGTGAGCACCCGCTGGGTCATGGTCTCCGGATCGATGACGATCCGGAGCGCATCGTGGCGGTCGATCACCTGCTGCCAGGCGCGGTTCAGACGATCGAGCTCGACGGTCCGGCCGGGCACGGCCCGATACTCGACGTACACGTGACACGCCACCCGCCCGGACGCGAAGTCGTCACCGCGACCGAGCACGTACGCCTGCTGCTGATCGGTCAACGGGAACGGCTCATGTCGACGGTCCGGCTCCGAGACGATCGCGACGTGCTCCGCTCCGGCCGCCGGCGGCCCGCCCGCATCCTGCGACAGGCCTGCGACGAAATCGCGCAGCATCGGGGTCTCCTGCAGTGCAGACATCCGCACCTGCAGACCGAGTTCGGATCGCAAGCGGTAGATCACTCGGACAGCGGACAGGGAGTCTCCGCCAAGCGCGAAGAAGTCGGCGGAGCCGGTGACGCGAGTCCCGCCGAGCTCCGCCTCCCAGATCGCCGCGACGGCGTCCGCCAGGTCCGCGTCGCCCTCGACGACGCCGACGCCCCCGTCGAGATCACCGAGTTCGTCACGAGCGGGACCGCTGTTCTCCGCCATCGCCGCCAGCGTGTCGCGATCCCATTTGCCGTTCGACGTCAGTGGAAAGGCCTCGTGCACCAGGACGGCGGCGGGCACGGCGTAGTCCGGCAGCACCGCGACCAACCGCTCCATGATCTGCGGCGGATCGAGATCGGGAGCCACCGCGTGCGCGACGACACCGGTCACGGCCGGCGGTCCGGTCCGGCGCACCCGGGTCGTGACGACCGCGGCCTGTACTCCTGGCACGCTCAGGAGCGCTGTCTCCACTTCGCCGAGTTCGATCCGGTAACCGCGCAGCTGGATCTGTCGATCGGCGCGGCCCAGCAGCTCGATATGGCCCGCACTCGCATAGCGGCCCCGGTCACCGCTGCGGTACATCCGCTCGCCTGTCACCGGATGGGCGCGAAACACCTCGGCGGTGCGATCTGCGTCGCGCCAATAGCCGAGCCCCACCCCGCGGCCCCCGTACCAGATGTCGCCGGTCTCACCGATTCGACAGACACCGCCGTCGTCGTCGAGGACGTATGCGGTGTGCCCGGCGACCGCGCGGCCGTACGGGATCGACGACCAGTCCGCGCTCACCTCGTCCACTCGATGGACCACCGAGAACAGCGAACACTCGGTGGCGCCGCCGATGCTGACGAACTCCATCCCCGTCGCACCGATCGCGGCGGCGCGACCGGGCAGCTGCAGCGGAATCCAATCACCGCCGGTCAACACCAGCCGCCAGTCCGGCAGGTTCGAGGTGTTGTCGGCCTCCGCCGCCAGGACGATCAGATCGATGAGCGCGGGCGCACCCATCGTGACGGTGATCGAGTGCCGTCGCATCATGCCGAGCAGCTCGTCCGGGTCCTCCGCACCCTCCCGGGAGTCGTCGGGCAGGACCAGCGTCGCACCCGATGTCAGCGCGGCGAACAGATCCCATACCGACAAGTCGAATGCGAGGCTCGACAGCCCGAGGATGCGGTCGTCCGGTCCGATCCGGTACTCGGCGACCGACGCGTCCACCGTGCACATCGCCCCGGTGGACGAGACGGTCACGCCCTTCGGCGTTCCGGTGGACCCCGATGTGTAGATCACGTAGGCGGTGCCCGCCGGGAGCCGCGCAGGTGCGGCTGCGGTCTCGGTGTCCGTAGCGAGCCGGTGCAGTCCGTCTTCGTCGACGATCGCCGTGGGCTGTGCGCTCTGCAACACCGCATCGCGGCGAGCTGCGGGCCAGCGCTTCGGGACGGGGAGAAAGGCGCCGCCCCGAGCGAGCACCGCCAGCACCGCGGCCACCTGATCGACGCTCTTCGGCAACGCCACGGCGACCAGGTCGCGTTCGATCCCGGCTTCTGCGAGACGCGCGGCGAAGGCCGCGACTCGGGTGTCGAGTTCGGAGTAGGTCACGGTCTCGGCGGCGGTGACCACAGCGGTTCTATCGGCGTGACGCGCGATCGCCTCCTCCACCGCGGACCACACCTCGCGAACCGGCGGCTCGTCGGCGCTCGCCGCGTTCACCGCGTCGACGGCGCGTCGATCGGCGAGGTCGAGATGTCCAGTCGGCAAAGCCGATCGAGTCATGAAAGAGCCTCTTGTGGGGTCCGGGCCGCCGTACGGCGGGCGAGTTCGGCGACGGTGCCCGCTTCAAGCACGTCGCGAATGGTCAGATCGATGCCCGCGTCACGGGCCACCGAGACGAACCCGACCAGTGCCACGCTGTCGAGTCCGTGGTCGAGCAGTTCTGCCTCGGGATCGACGGCGAGGCCGACGACCTGTTCCACCGCAGCCGCGAGCGCTTGCTCCGCCGGCCCTCGCGGCGACCGCGCTCGGGAGGTCTCCGCCGGGATCCGCATCAACGCCGCTGTGTCGAGCTTGCCGTTACCGGTCAGCGGCAGTCGTTCCACGAAGGTGTAATGGCCGGGCACCATGTACGTCGGCAACGCGGAGGCGAGTGCGGCGCGGACCGTCTCACTGTCGAGCGCCTCGGCGTCCGGGTGCGCGACGACGAATGCGCGGAGCGCCGCACCACCCGCTCGACGCCAGGGCAGCACTGCGGCGTCGACCACCACCGACAGTTGCTGAACGGCCGCGGTGACCTCGCCGAGCTCGATCCGATGTCCGCGGATCTTCACCTGGTCGTCGCTGCGTCCGAGGTACTCCATCGACCCGTGGACCGTGCGACGTGCCAGATCCCCGGTGCGGTACACGCGTTCCCCCGGCGACGTCGGGTCGGCGACGAAGCGCCCGGCAGTGCGGGCCGGGTCGCCGAGATAACCCCGCGTGACCTGCGGACCGCCCAGATAGAGCTCACCGACCGCGCCATCGGGGACCGGGCGAAGCCACGGGTCCAGGAGATGGGCCCGCATGCGCCCGACGGGCGTCCCGATCACCACCGAGTCGCTGTCCGGGATGGACGCGGAGACAGCGTCGACGGTGGTCTCCGTCGGACCGTAGAAGTTCATCGGATGAGTCGTCAGCGACCGGAGCCGCTCCCAGGTCTCCGGGCTGATCGCCTCACCGCCCAGACCGACCACGGCGAGGCGTTCCATTCCGCGGTGGTCGGCCGCGGTCAGGTGCTGGAACATCGACGGCGACATCTCGATCATGTTGATCTCGTGGTCGCCGATCGCCTTGGACAACGCTTCCGGGTCCCGGGTCGTCTCAGCGTCGAGCAGGACCACGGTGTGGCCGGACAACAGCGCGAGCGTCGGCTGCCAGCCGGCGTCGAAGCTGAACGACCACCCGTGGCCGATCCGCAGCGGCCGAGGATCGGCGGCATCCGTGATCCGCCGGTAGACCCGGTTCTCGTGGTCGTCCCGCAACGCCAGAATCCCGCGATGTGTGCCGATGACTCCCTTCGGCGTACCCGTCGATCCGGAGGTGAAGACGGCGTAGAGCGCCGTGTCCGGCCAGACCCGCGCCGTGCTCGCAGCGTCGAGCCGGTCCGACGAGCATGTGGACGAAGCCTCGTCCGACGGCACGACGACCGCCGCGAAATCACATTGCCGCGACAATTCATCGATTCGGGCCGACGGCAGATCGGGATCGACGTACACCGACATGGCCCCGATCATCGCCGCCGCGAGCTGCGCGACGAACACGAACGGCGAACGGGGCACCTGCACCGCGACCGCGTCTTCGACTCCCACGCCGCGCCGGAGCAGCACGGACGCCAGAGCCTGCGCGCGCCGGTCCAGCTCGCCGTACGTGATCGACTCCGCCCCGTGACGCACCGCGATCCGCTCGGGGTGACTGCGGACGTGCTCGCGGAACCGCGCGCTCACCGTCGTCGCGCCCGGGGGCGACGAAGTGTCGACGTCGGCGGCACGCGCGGCGACGGCCGCATCCGGCGGAGCGATGGATCGGACCGGCTCGGACGGATCAGTGTCGATGATCGCGGTCAGCGTCCCGAAGAGCTGATCCAAGATCCACTCCGGGGTGAGCGATCCGAGTTCGGCGGTCCGCGCCTCCACGTCGACCGTCAGGTCGTCCGCGGCGACGAAGGGCATGACCACCAGCGGGTAGTGGGTCAGGCTCGTCGCCGACACGTCGCCGACGGACAGTCCGTCGGCGAGCGGCTCCGGCTCGATCGGACTGACGGCGTTCTGGAACACCACCAGCGTGTCGAATCGTGCACCGCGTCCCGCCGCCTCCAGGATCGAGCGCATACCGACGTGACCGTGCTCCACGTCGGCTGCGAACTCGCGCTGCAGTCGGCGACAGCAGTCCTCGACGGATTCGGCCGGTGTGAAGGCGAAGCGCACCGGGAAGGTCTGGATGAACAGACCCACCAGCCGCTCCACCTCGGGGACCGGTACCGCGCGGCCCGACACGGTGGCACCCACCACCACGTCGGAGCGGCCGGTGACCGTGGCGATCACGGATGCGACCGCGAACTGCAGCAGGGTGTTGACGGTGACTCCGACCGAACGGGCCCGTTCAGTCAGTCGAGCGGTGGCCGCCGCACCGAAGGATCGGCGCACGACGGTCGGCTCCGTACCGTCGGTGGCGACCGCCACCTCTGGTGCACTGCTCGCCACCAGCGTCGGTTCGTCGATGCCGGCGAACCGCGCGGCCCAATGCTCGCGCGCCCGCACGTCGTCCTGTTCCGCGATCCAGTGCAGATAGCGGCGCACGCTCGGGGGCGGCGGCAGACCTCGACCCCGATAGAGGTCGAACAACTCGGTCAGTGCCTGCACGAACGACCAGCCGTCCAGCACGATGTGATGCGCCGTGCACACCAGCAACTGACGATCGCTGGCGGCGATCGGAACCACCGCGAAGCGCAGCAGTGGGCCGCGCCGGACGTCGAAGCTGCGTCGACGCTGTGCTTCCCGGACCGCGTCCGCAGCGGCGGCGTCGCTCACCGCGGGCATCAGCTCGACGGGCAGGTCGTCGTCGGAGAGCAGCACGTGGACCGGTGTCGGCACGTTCGAATCGACGAAGCGGCCGCCCAGATTGGGGTGCCTGCCGAGCAGTTCGCGCACCGCCCGGCGAAGCCGCTCCATGTCCAGACCTCCGACCAGTTCGCAGGTCAACTGCACCGAGTACCCGTCGTGGTCGGCGGAGGCGAGCGCGAGCAGTCCCTGTTGGAGCGGGGTGGCCGCGAGGACGTCGAGAACCCGACCCCCGCTCACCCGAGTTCTCCGTCGAATCGGCCGAGGAGTGCCGCCAAGGCGGCGTCGTCCAGCCCGGCGGCCGACATGGCCGATCCGTCGTCGACGGGTTCCGCCGATGCCGGTGCATCGGCAGTCATTCGGTCGAGCTCGGCCGCCAGCGCGCGCACGGTGGGATGATCGAACACCGTCCGCGGCGACGTGACGAAGCCCTGTCGGGACAGCCTGCTGCCCAGCGCGATCGATGAGATGCTGTCGCCGCCGAGATGAAAGAAGCCGTCGTCCCGGAACACCCGGTCCACGCCGAGTAGATCCGCATACGCTCTCGCGACAGCCTGCTCGGTCTCGGTGGCCGGCGGCTCCTCGGAGCGCTCCTGGACGGCCGGCGCGGGCAGCGACCGGTAGTCCGTCTTGCCCGAATGGGTCCTGGGCACCTCATCGATCCGCGTCAGCGTCGACGGCACCAGGTGAGCGGGCACGAGGCGACGGATCCGATCGTCGAGCGTCTCACCGTCGACTGCGGCTTCCGCGTCGGCGTCGACTACGAGGTATCCGTCCAATCGGCCTCTGCCGTCGTCGATCGCGGCGACCACGGCGGCCTCGTTCACACCGGGCACGGACTCCAGCGCCCATTCGGCCGTCGCCGGATCCACCCGGATTCCGCGGATCTTGATCTGACGGTCGGCCCGGCCCACGATCTCGATCCGACCGTGGTCGACGCGCCGGGCGCGGTCGCCGGTGCGATACATCAGTCCGCCGTCGGGATCGGACGGATCGGCGACGAAGCGGACCGCGGTGGCGCCGGGCGCCGCGTGGTAACCGCGTGCCATCTGCGGTCCGGCGGTGTACAGGTCTCCCACGCAGCCGTCGGGTACCGGGTGCAGGTACTCGTCGAGCAGTCGTGCCGTCATACCCGGGACCGAGCCGCCCACTCCGGCACCGTCGCCGCTGACGACGCCGCGCACATCGTCTCCCGCGCATTCGGTGCAGCCGTACGAGTCGACGAGCGTCGAACCGCCGGCGTCGGCGACAGATCGCGCGAGGGCGGGCGGCAGCTTCTCGCCGCTGCACACCCACTCCCCTATCGAGCCGACCAGATCGGGACGTTCGGCGACGATGGCGGTGAGCATCGACGGCACGGTGGTCGCGCTACTCGGCCGTGCGCGCCTGACGAGTTCGACGAGACGGTCGAGATCGGCGAGTTCGTCGTCGGTGGCCACTGCCAGCGGGCGCCCCGAGCCGACGGCGCCGAGCACCGTGGTGATCCCGTCGATGAAGGTCGGCGCCGAGAGCAGCAGCCAGGCCCCGGATTCGGCTGTGGACGATTCGATCTCATCGCGCCGCCAGCTGAGGCGGTGTGCGAGCCCGCGTTGGGTGCCGATCACCGATTTCGGTTCGCCGCTGGATCCGGAGGTCTGGATCCGATAGGCGGCGTCCTCCGGTCGCACTGTCGCGAGAGCGGGCCACTCGTTCGGCGCCGCACCCCGCACGTCGGTCATCGCGATCGCCGTCGGTGCGTCGACGACCTCCGGCGGTCGGTCGTCGACGATCAGCGCGCTCAGACGACCGATCGCGCGAGCGATGAGCGAACCGGACGGCCCCGGGTCGATCGGCGCGATCGCCGCACCGGTCGCCGCGACGGCCACGATGGCGACCACGGCGTCCGCTCCGCGCGGCAGCGCGACGCCGACGACGTCGCCCGGACCGACCCCTGCCCCGGCAAGCCGTTCGACGATGGCTCCGGCCTCCGCCCACAGGTCCGCGTGCGTCAGGAATCGATCGCCGATGACGGCCGGAGCAGCCATCGTGCCCTCGCGGGCGGCGGCGAGGAACTCGGGCACTGTCTCCGGTCGGCCGGAACGGTCGGCGTCGGTCTCGTGCGGCACTGGATTCTCAGCGAGCCGGATCTGACCGACACGCTCCTGGCTCAGCTCGGCCGCGGCGGCGAACGCAGTGAGTACGGTCTGCAGCCACTCCGCGATGCGAACCACGTCGGTGCGCCGGTACAAGGCGGTGCGAAAGCTGATGCCGCATCGCATCGGTTCGCCCGTGGCGCGGCCCTCGTCGAAGAACTCGAACGTCAAATCGAACTTCGCGGTGTCGCGCGGAATCGGCCGCGGGGTCAGCGTCACCGTGTGCTCGCCGGTTCCCCAGTGCGCCGTCATATCGTCCGTGCTGTGCAACTGGACCAGGGTCGAGAACAACGGGCTCGCGGATCCGCCTCGGTCGGTGGACGCCGCGTCCACGATTCGCTCGAACGGGACGTCGGCGTGCTCCGTGGCCTCCAGTACCACCGTTCGCGCCTGCCGGACGACGTCGACGACGGCAGGATCGCCCGACAGGTCCATGCGGAGCGGCACAGTGTTGGCGAACATGCCCATCGTGTCCGCGAAACGAGGATCGTCCCGGCCCGCCACCGGCGTGCCCAGACAGATGTCGGTGCCCTCGCCGAGCCGGTGAGCCAGCACCGCGACCGCTGCGGTCACCGTCATGAAATCGCTCGCCCCTGCGACCCGTGCCAGATCACGCAACCCTTCCGTGAGCTCCGGTGCGATGTCGAACTCGTACCAGCCGCCGTCTGCGGCATCGACCGGGTCGAGATCAGTCTGCGGATCCACCAGCATCGGACCGGTGTCGTCGAGACCGGCCAGACGCTGCGCCCACCATGCCGAACCGTCGTGCGTGACCGCGCCGGAACGCTCCTGTTCGGCGTACTCCGCGTACGACGCGACAGGTTCCCATCGCGGAGCCTCGCCGTTTCGGCGCGCCGAGTACGCCTGCTCGAGGTCGTGCACCAGGATGCCGGTCGACCACTCGTCGGACGCGAGGTGGTGGACCACCAGCGACAGCACATGGCGGTCGGGCGCCGTCCGTAGCAGCGTGGCCCGCAACGGGAGGTCTGCCGCGAGATCGAAGGGGCGGGCGCCTGCCGCATCGCATCGCCGCGACACCTCCTGCCCGGTCGCCTCGATCGGACCCGTGAACAGCGGTCCGCCGACGCCCGCGCGCACCTCGTCCATCGAGAGCACCCGCCGGCTGGGTACGCCGTCCGTCTCCTCGACCACGCTCCGGAGCACATCGTGCCGCTTCACGAGATCGAGCAACGCCGTCTCCACGGCACCGACGTCGAGCGGCCCCTCCAGGTCGAAGGTGTAGGGCACGTTGTACGTGCTCGACGGTCCGGCCAACCGGTCCAGAAACCACAGGCGCTGCTGCGCCGACGACAGAGGACCGGCGGAGACAGCGGCGGACGAATCGGCGTCGAGCGAATCGGTGGCAGCAGAATCCGACTCCGGCGCCGGTGCGCTCGCCCCGACGGTCGCCTCCGCATCGTCGGAGTGCCCCAGGACTGCGGCCAGTCTGCGAGCTGTCGGCGCCTCGAAGACGTCCTGCAGTCGCACGGTGTGACCGGACGTACGCAGCCGCCCGACGATGCGCGTGGCCATCAGCGAGTGTCCGCCCGCCTCGAAGAAGTCGTCGTCCGCGGTCAGCCGATCCGCATCGAGTGCCGTCCTGAACTCTGCCAGGATCGACTCGATGAGCGCTTCGTCTGCGGTCCCCGACGGTCGGCCCCGGCTCTCGGTGACCGGCTCGGCCGTCGTCGGATCGTCAGTGTGGAAGCTGCCGACGAGTTCCGTCAGTGAGGCGTCCGGCTCCCCGAGCAGCGTCTGCGTGGCGGCGGCCAGCTGCTCCAACAGCAGATGAGCGGCGCCCCCGGACACGGCGGGTCCGTGGGTCACCTCCAACGCGAGCCGCTCCGCGGACGGGAGGAGGACGACGATCAGGTCGGCGTCGGCACCGAGTGCGGGCAGCGGGATCGACGTCACCTCGACATCGTCGAGGCGCAGATGCTCTGCGGGGTCACCCGCCTGCACCACCATGACGTTGAACGGCTTGGTGCCCGAGCCGCCGATCCGGGAGATCACCTGCTCGATCGGCACCTGAGAATGCGCCAGCCCGTCCATGATCGAGTCCCGCACCGTATCGACGTGGTCGGCGAAATCACCCTCGGGATCCACGCGGACCCGGATCGGCATCAGGTTGCCGGTGGCGCCCACCAGGGCACCTGGCTGGGTCGGGTCCACGTCGACCACCGGAGTCGCCACGGTCAGGTCGTGGTGCCCGGTGACGGCGGCCAACAGCGCCGAGGTCAGCGCGACGTGCATGTGGAAGACGCTGGCGCCGAGGCTTCTGGCGCATTCGGCGTAGTCCGCGGCGATCGGGAGTTCCACACGGTATCGACCGGCGCCGGGCGCGCGACCGTACACCGAGTCGGTCGTGTCGACGCTCGCCAGACCGACGGGTTCCGCGACCACCGGACCGGGCCGCCACCGCGTCGGCAGCGGCACCGGGACGAACGGGGCATCGAACACCGACGCCCAGTACTCGAGGTCGTCCTCGTGCGCACCGCGCTGATCGCATCGTCGCGCGTACTCGCGATAGTCGGCGATCGCCGGAGGCGCCGCGGACGGCTCCCGGTACAGCTCGGAGACCCGGGACATCACCGGCCCCCACGATGCGTCGTCCAGACCGATGTGATGGCCGACCACGATCATCACGTGATCGTCCGGGGCCACCGTCTCGATCGTGACGCGCAGCGCCGTGTCGACCGCCAAGTCGAATGGGGCGGCGGCCAGTTCCATCGCCCGCCGCGCCGCGTGATCACGCGAGGACACGGTCTCCACACGCGGGCGGCCGTCGACCTCGCGCTCCACCGGGGTCAGTGTGCCGTCCGCGGCGAACGCGTATGTGGTGCGAAGCGACGGGAACTCGTCGATGGTCTGCGCGAGCGCCGACCGTAGACGCTCCACATCGAGCGACCCGCGCAACGTCAATGCGGCGACAAGCACACCCGCACCTGTGTTCCCGGATTCGTGGCGATGGTGGAGCATCCACATCCGCTCTTCGGACGGCGACAGCGGTGCCGATCCGCTCTCGGCGCTCGGCTCGTCCGGTCTCCGCTCGGCGTCACCGCCAACGGCCTGACCAGCGGGTTCAGCGCCGTCCGCCCCTCCCCCCGCGGCGATCCCACGCTCGGCCATCAGCTTGACCAGCAATCGCCGCTTGCGCGCCTCTAGAGTTTCCGACACCTCGACACGAGCCTTCCGATCGACAGCAGTTAGGTCACCCTAGCCTAAGGGGTAGGCTGTTCGGTTGATACGGTGGGCCGATGTCGGACACCTCCGTTTCGCCGCGCAGCGACGCTTCGGCGACGCCGGTCTCGCACTCCCGCTCAGCCGGCGAACCCGGCGCCGTCCTCGCCCGCTTGATCGCGCCGGTGCGATTTCAGCTCCGGCTCGCCGCAGCCCTCGAAGCACTCGCCGCTCTCGGCGAACTGCTCCCGATCGTCGCCATCGTCGCCGTCGCCGCCCGACTGAGCGGGGATGACCCGACGCACTGGCAGATGTGGACGGTGGCCGCCGTCGTCGGGATCGTCGTGGCGACCGTCTCGCGCGCCGCCTCGGCGTCCGTAGGCCACTCGGCGGACCTGTCCCTGGCGCGCTCGCTCCGGTCGGCGCTCACCGCGACGATCGCACGGCTGCCTCTCGGATGGTTCGACGGCACGTCGAGCGGTCGCGTCGCATCGCTGGTCGACGGGTCCGTCAAGGGGCTGCACACCGAAGTCGCTCACAAGACCCCCGAACTCGTCGGTGCGGTCGCGGCGACGATCGCCACCGCGGGCTACCTCGCCTACCTCAACGTCTGGTTCGCGCTCGGCCTGGTGATCGTGGTGGCCGCCTTGTTCTGGTGGCAGCAGGCCCTGACCACCGCGATGACCCCGCAGTACGCGGTGTTCGTCGACGCACAGGGGCAGATGGCGGCCGCACTCACCGAACTCGTCCGGGGCATCGACGTGGCCAAGTCGTTCGCTTCCCGAGAATCGGACGTCGGCCCGGTCGCGGGATACCGCCGAGCAGCGGCATCGATGACCGCCGCCGTGGAGGGTGCGACGATCCCCGGCGGACTGCAGCGCGCGCTGGTCCGCACCCTCTCATCGTCGGCGGTACTCACCGCGGGAGCCGCCGGGGTCGGTGCGCTGCTGTACTGGCAGGGACTCATCGGTCCGGCTCCGTTGATCGGCTTCGGGCTCCTGGCCGGCTCGTTCTCACAGGCGGCCACACCCCTGCTCACGCGCATCACCACCTCGCTGCGCACCCGCGGCCGGGCTACCACCGAAGCTCAGGCGCACGCTCTGGCCATCGACGCGGTTCTCCGCGAGGAGGAGCTGTCCGTGGTCCGTGCCACCGAATCGGCGCAGCCGGACTCGCCCGCCGTCGTCCTCGACCGCGTCGGCTTCGCTTACGACGGGCGCGACCGCGTGCTCGATGAGTTCAGCCTCACGCTTCCGACCGGAACGGTGACCGCGCTCGTCGGCCCGTCGGGCAGCGGCAAATCGACGATCGCCGAGCTGATCGCACGCTTCCACGACCCCCAGGACGGCCGGATCCTGCTCGAGGGCGACGACCTCCGGACACTGTCGCCGACCGATCTCTACCGTCGAATCGCGTTCGTGTTCCAAGACATCGACCTGCTCGACGCCACCGTCGCCGAGAACATCGCGCTCGGACGCCCCGACGCCTCGCACGCCGAGATCGTCGACGTCGCTCGGCGAGTCAGGATCGACGAGGTGATCGCGACGCTGCCGGACGGCTACGACACCCCGCTCACCTCCACGTCATTGTCGACCGGTCAGCGACAGCGGCTCGCGATCGCCCGCATCCTGCTGACCGATCCGCGCGTCGTCGTCATCGACGAGGCCACGTCCGCAGCCGATCCTGAGTCCGAAGCCGCTGTCCAGCAGGCGCTCTCGGAGCTCGCGCGCGATCGCACCGTACTGGTCGTGGCGCACCGACTGCACACGGTCGTCGACGCCGACCAGATCGTGGTCCTCGATGACGGCGTAATCGCCGAGCACGGGACGCATCGAGACCTGCTCGACGCGCGCGGTGCGTACGCACGACTCTGGGAGGCCGGACGATGATCACACTGCTGCGTCGCATGTGGGCGATGTATCCCACCGAGCGGAGGGGCACCGCGCTGATCGCCGTCGGCTCGCTCACCACCGCCGTCGGTGAAGCCGCTCTTGCGGTGACGGTCGCCGGACTGATGTCCAGCGTTCTCTCCGCCGGCCGTCCGGCCGGGTGGCTGGTGAGCGCCGTCGTCGCCGCGATCGTGTACGTCGCGGTGTCCGCGTGGACGGCGCACAGCGTGGTCGTCGCGGCACGCGATCGGCTCGATCAGACTCATCGGATGATCGCCGACAAGCTGCCCGATCTGCCGATGAGCTGGTTCGATTCCCAGCCGACGGCCGCATCGGTAGCTCTCGCGAAACGGGCGGGCGACGCGGCCAGCGTGGCCGGTCACGCGTTCGCGACGGCCGTGTCGGCCGCTGTCCCACCCGTATTGGTGGGCGTCGCCCTGCTCTGGTTCGACTGGCGCGCGGCACTGACCGTGCTGATCGGGATTCCGCTGTCGATCGGTCTCAGCCGATTCATGACCGCGCGCAGCGCACGGGTGCGGACCGCCGAAGCCGAGGCCGACCGCGACGTCGACGACCGTGTCATCGAGTTCGCGACCAAGCAGCGGACCATCCGCTCGTCCGGCCTGCCCGACGCGGGCGTCGGTCGGCTGGAGACCGCGTTCGCGCGGCAGCACGCGCGCTCCCGCGCATCGCTGCGGCACGCCCTGGTCGGCGTCAACGCGGGTGCGCTGGTGCTCGGAGCCGCCCTCGCCGTGATGCTCGTCCTGGTCGCTCACCCGCTCGACGACGTTGCGACCACGATCGCCGCCGTGGTGATCGGCGCCAACGCCCTCCGTATCGCGGCCGCCGTACCCGGCACGGTTCTGCTGTGCGGCCACACGGTCACCGAGCTCGACGCGGTCGCGGCGATGCTGTCCACACCGACCCCTCCGGACGGGATCCAGACGGCCGCCCCGACCGATCGCGCGCGTCCGGCGATCGAGATGAGCGGTGTCCGCTTCACCTACGGCGACGAGACTGCGCCCGTGTTCGACGGTCTCTCGTTGTCGATCCCGGTCGGCGGTCTGACCGCTGTCGTCGGCCCCTCCGGATCGGGCAAGTCCACGCTGTTCAAGCTGATCGCGCGGCACGTCGATCCCGGTGCCGGGTCGGTCGCGGTCAACGGCGTCGACGTGCGCGAGCTGACCCGGTCGGCGCTGAGCTCGCTGATCGCCGTGGTACCCCAGGACGTCTATCTGTTCGACGACTCGATCGAGCGCAACATCCGGCTGGGAGCTCCCGCGGTCGACGAGGCTCGGTTGCGCGCGGCCGCCGGTGCGGCCCGAGTGGACGAGATCGCCGCTCGATTCCCCGACGGGTGGGACGGCCGCGTCGGAGAAGGCGGACGTCTTCTGTCCGGCGGCGAGCGTCAGCGCGTCTCGATAGCTCGGGCCATCGTGAAAGACGCTCCGATCCTGCTTCTGGACGAGATCACCTCAGCGCTCGACAATCACAATCAGTCAGCGGTCGACGAGGTGATCGATGGTCTGCGCACCGACCGCACGTTGGTCGTAATCGCTCACCGTCTGGAGACGATCGCGGGAGCCGACCACGTGATCTTCCTGGAAGACGGTGAGGTCGTGGAGCAGGGGGCGCCGGATCAACTTCTCGCGGCCGGCGCTCGCTATGCGGATTTCCACGACCAGCGAAGCCGTGCACTGCACTGGTCCATCGTCTGACGCTTTCGACCGCGTCGCGAGGTCACCCGTTCCCCGCATCCGGTGATCCTGGATTCCGGTGTCAGCCCAGACGTGCATCCACCTCGTCGTCGGTCAGCTGCTCGATCTCTCGGGCGAGTTCGGCTGCCGCGACCAACTCCGATGCCGACGGGCCGGAGCGCAGCGCGGCGACCACCCCACCCACCGTGTCCGCACCCGCGAGCGCGGCCGGGTCCACCGGTACGCCGCCGGTCAGCTCCGACATCTGCCGCACCACCGCGGCGAGCCCACCGCGCGCGAGCCAGTGCATCGGAATCTCGGTCGCGGCGTCGACGGGAACCTCGTCGTCCGGCCGGACTCGATTGAGCGCTGCCGCGGTCAGCCATACAAGCGGATCGGTGTCCGCACCTTCGACCGAGGTCCGCAGGATATGTTCCACCGAGTCGCGATCGGGCTTGCCGTTCGGTGTCAGCGGCACGTCGTCGACTCGGCGCCAGACGGTCGGTACATGACTGCTCGGCAGCCGACGTTCGAGATGTGCGCGGAGTTCGGCCGGATCGCTTCCGTTCGCCGCCACGTAGAGGCAGCCGAGCGCCGTCTCACCGAAGGAGTCGGCCGGGTCGGCACGGACCGCACTGACCACGGCCCGAGCCACCGCGGAGTGCGACAGCAGTTCCTTCTCGACCTCGCCCGGTTCTATCCGAACCCCGCGGACTTTGACGAAACCGTCGGCGCGCCCGAGGAACTCGATCACACCGTCGGGTCGGTACCGACCGATGTCGCTGGTGAGGAAGGAACGCTGCGCGAGCCCGTCCGCGCCGACGGTCGTCCCGAATCCCGGTGGGACCGCGTCGCCCGCGACCAGATAGCCGTCCGCCACCGCGATTCCCGTGCACCGCATGCGGCCGACGACGCCGGGCGGCACCGGTCTGCCGTGATCGTCCACCACCTGGTATGCGTTGCCCGGCAGCGGGCTGCCGTACGGCACCGGTCCCGGTCCCTGAGGAACCACGTCGTGCCAGATGTTCCAGACGGTGGTCTCGGTGGGTCCGCCGACCGACGTGATCCCGCAGTCGGGCGCGGCCGTCCGCAGACGATCGACGAGTTCTCCGGTCACCCAGTCTCCGCCGAGCACCGCGCGACGCAGGGTGCCGAGCTGTCCGGCGGCCGCGCAGTGCAGCAGCATGTCCATCATCGCTGGAACCGAGATCCAGACCGTCACTCGTTCGGCAGCGACGGCCTCCGCCCACGCCACCGCATCGCGGCGCTGCTCGTGAGTGGGAAGCACCAGCGTCGCGCCGACCTGGAACGGCGCCAGGCTGTCGACCACCGACATGTCGTGGTGCAGCGCCGAGACCCCGAACAGGACGTCGTCGGCGCCGATTCGCCAGCGATCGAGGGAGCTGCGCATCATCGCCTCCACCGAGTCCCGACGCACCACGACGCCCTTCGGCGCACCAGTCGACCCGGACGTGAACAGGATGTACTGTGCGTCGTCGGCCGCGCTCGGCTCGAATCGGATCGTCGGTGCGCCTTCGCGGCCGCCGGTCAGCCCCTCGGTCACCCGACGACGAGGGCGCACCGCCGCGACGATCGCCTCCCGCCGCCGCTCCGGCGCCGTCGGGTCGAGCGGTATGTAGACGGCCCGCATCAACAGGCACGCGAGCACGGTGACGATCTGCTCGACACCCTTGCCCATTTCCACGGTGACTCGGTCGCCGGCTCGGACACCGTCCGCCCGCAGCACCGACATCGCGTCGGTCACCATGTGCGCCAGCGTCGGGTAGTCGATGCGTCGACCGCCGCAGACAATAGCAACGCCCGCAGGCGGATCCTGGAAAAGGTTGCGCCACAGCATCGTCCGAATCTCATCACGGTAAGGCGGCGCAGTGTCCGGGCTCGTCAGCACGCTCTGATCGATGTCGACGGGTTCGCCACGACTCCAGGTCGCCTCATCCGCCATCGCCTCGAGCAGGTCAGCGGCGGTCCGCAGCACTCCGCGCACCACGGTCTCGCTGATCGCATCGGTCGCGAAATCAGCGTGCAGGTACAGCCCGCCCGAGTCGGCGACGGACACTCTGAGGTCCAAGGCCACCTGGGGGGTCGCCGTCAGATGCTCCGACAACCTGATGCGTTCGCCGGGCAGGTCCGGCGACGCCGGCCAGGAGAGGCCGTTCGTGAAGGTCACCGGACACACCACGGCGGCCGTGCGGTCCGCGGCGAGGACCTGACGAGCGACGGTCGTGCCGGAGACCGTTCGATGCGAGAGCGCCGCGAGCACCGATCGCTGCAGACCCCGGCTGCGTTCACCGAACGTCGGACCGTCCGGGACGTCGACTATGACGAAGTCGGAGAACGGCCCTACCGGGCGCCCCGCCGCACCGGTGCTGCCGATGGGGACACCGATGCGGAATCCGGTGCCCCCGGACCATCGACGCAGGCTCTCGGTGACCGCCGCGAAGACGACGGTGTTCTCGAAGAGCTTGCGCTGTGATCCGGCCGCGCGGGCCGCATTCCTGGTCGAGCCGTCGATCGTGATCCCGACCCGGCTGTAGGGGGACCGGTCGATGGACGCGAGCGGTGCCGACCACGGCAGGGACGGCACCGGTCCCAGCGTCTCGGCCCGCGCACTCCAGTACTCGCGGTCGGTGCTCGTCTCCGACGGCACGTTCCGCAGTTCACCGATCAGGTCCGACTCGATCGGCGGGAGGTCCGGCTCCGCACCGGGTGCGGCCGCGTACAACGCGGCCGCGTCGGCGAGCACCCGGTTGACTCCAGCACCGTCGATGATCAACGAGTCGACACTGAGAAGGACGGAGACGCCGTCGCCGCGATCGACGATCGCGACCTCGACCGGGGCGCGATCCGAGGTCTCGGGACCGAGCATCGCCTGCCGTACTGAGTGCAGCCGCCGTGCCTGCTCCACCGGCGAGACCAGCGTGAGGTCGATCTCCCGGAGTGCGACGGCGGGAGCGTCGCCCACCCATTGTTGTGCACGGTCGGGATCGATGTGCAGACGCAGCGCCTCGTGGCGCGCCACCACCGCATCGACGACCCCGCGGACTCGCGACGCATCGGACAGGCCGTCGTACGCCCGGAACTCGCGCATGGCCCGCCCGCCGAGCGGCAGTTCGGCCGACCGCCCCGCGAGGTATGCGCGTTGCAGAGCGGTCAGCGCGACCCGCTCGTTCCGACCGGTCATCGAATGCACACCCTCGTCGACTCAGACATGTACGTGAGCCTAACCTAAGCTACCTCTCCGCGATGACGCCCCCGACGATGGCGCACCGGATCTGGCCGACCGCATCGTCGCCGTGTAGGAGTCGTTGACCGATCGGAGGTCTCTGCCGCACCATCCATACATGGATCAGGACACGTCTGAAGCCTTCACGATGCGCTCGGGCGCATCCTGGCGCGACCCGTTCGACATGTACGCGAACCTGCGCGACCACCACCCGGTCCATCACGTGGTCCCGCCGGACGCGCCAGCGGACGACTACTGGGTGCTGACCAGACACGCCGACGTCATGGCTGCGGCCACCGACTGGGAGACGTTCTCCTCGGCACGGGGGCTCACCGTCACCTACGGCGAACTGAAGGCGATCGGCCTGGCCGACAATCCTCCGATCGTGATGCAGGATCCACCGCAGCACACCGACTTCCGCAGACTCGTCGCGCGCGGATTCACCCCGCGACAGGTCACGACGCTCGAACCGCTCGTCCGCGCGTTCGTCGTCGACCGCATCGAGGACCTCCGTGCTCGCGGTGGCGGGGACGTCGCGGTCGAACTGTTCAAACCGCTGCCGAGCATGGTGGTCGCGCACTATCTCGGTGTGCCGGAGGACGACCGTCGACGGTTCGACGCCTGGACCGAGGCGATCGTCGGCGCGAATCCGGGAGCCGACCTCGGGGCCGCGATGGCCACCGCCTCCGATGCGGTTCTCGAACTGACCGCCTACTTCGCCGAGCTCATCGAACGGCGACGCGCCGAGCCCGGCGACGACACCGTCTCGCACCTGGTCGCCGCGGGCGTCGCGGACGATCCGCGGACCGACCCGGCCGGACTGCTGTCGATTCTGGCGTTCGCCTTCACCATGGTGGCGGGCGGCAACGACACGACGACCGGCATGCTCGGAGGCTCCGCCGAACTCCTCACCGTTCACCGCGACCAACGGCGGATTCTGCTCGACGACCCCGCAGTCATGTCCGACGCCGTCGAAGAACTCCTCCGGCTCACCTCGCCCGTTCAGGGGCTGGCGCGGACCACGACCCGCGACGTAGAGGTCGACGGCGTCACGATTCCCGCCGACCGCAAGGTGCTGCTCTGCTACGGGTCGGCCAACCGCGACGAACGCGAGTACGGTCCCGCGGCGGGCACGCTCGACGTCCGACGCCGTCCGCGCAACATCCTCACGTTCAGCCACGGCGCACACCACTGCCTCGGAGCCGCCGCAGCCCGACTGCAGGCGCGCGTCGCGCTGGAGGAGCTGCTCGCCCGCTGCCCGAACTTCGAGGTCGACGTCGACGGAATCGAATGGGCCGAAGGCAATTACGTGCGCCGGCCCACCTCGATTCCGTGCATGCTCTAGATCGCGCCCAGAGCCAGGCCGAGCGCGCACGCGGCGACCGACCCGACAAGGGTCAGCGCCGCGTACAGGACTCCGCGGCGACCGCCGGTGCGGACCGTCTCCAGGACCGACGTGGAGAACGTCGTGTAACCACCGCAGAATCCGGTGCCGATCACCGTCTGCCAGTCGGCGGAGGCGCCGTGGAACATGACGATCCCGGCGACGAGGCCGATCAGCAGCGAACCGGTCACGTTGATCGTGACGACCGGGCCGGGGAACGCACCGGGCCAGCGCCGCTTGGACTCCTCGTCGACGACGAAACGGGCCACCGAGCCGAGCGCACCGGCCAGGACGAGCAGTGCGGGAATCATGCGGTACCGCCCCGCAGGGGACCCGCGCGTCGCGCGACCAGCACACCGAGCCATGCCACGAGCACACCGGCGACCACGCTGACCAGCGCATACGCGACGGCCAGGCCCACGAATCCGCCCTTGCCGAGCAGACTCAACTCCAACGCGAACGCGCTGTAGGTGGTGAACGCGCCGCAGAACCCGGTGCCGACCGTCAACCGGATGCGGCGGCGCCCGCCCTGATCCGCCCCCAGGCGGACCAGAGTCTCCAGAAGCGTGCCGAGCACGAACGCGCCGACGATGTTGACGACGAAGGTCCCGATCGGCCACTGCCCGTCATGCGCGGGCCAGGCCTCCTCCGCGGCCCAGCGCAGCGCGGTTCCGGCCGCGCCGCCGACGAACACGAGCGCCAGGTCGGACACCTGCCACGAACGACCGCTCATCGTCGGCACTCCTCACCTCGTCTCTCCTCCACCGCAGCGTCAGATTACGCGCGCCCCGCACATACAATCGAATCGCAACCGTCCGTTCCTACTCCGGGAGCCCGCCATGTCCGAGTTCATCGACAAGATCAAGCACAAGGCAGAAGCAGTCTCGGCTGCCATCGACAACGAGCTCACCGTCCTGGAAGGCGCGGGCGGGGACGACGTCCTGGCCGAGCACGACACCGACGGCGACGACGACGCCGAGGACTGACGCTCACGAGCGGTCCCCTGACGACTCTGGAACCATGAGTTGTCATGGAACTGCGTATCTTCACCGAACCCCAGCAGGGCGCGACCTACGACGACCTGCTCGCCGTCGCCCGCGCCGCCGAAGACCTGGACTATGACGCCTTCTTCCGCTCCGATCACTATCTCGCGATGGGCGACGGCGACGGCGGCCCGGGACCGACCGACGCCTGGGTCACTCTCGCCGGTCTGGCGGTCCAGACCTCACGCATCCGGCTCGGCACGTTGGTCACCTCGGCCACGTTCCGGTACCCCGGTCCGCTGGCCGTCTCGGTCGCACAGGTCGACCAGATGAGCGGCGGCCGCATCGACTTCGGAGTCGGCGCGGGCTGGTTCGCCCAGGAGCACACCGCCTACGGCATTCCGTTCCCGAGCCTCGGCGACCGCTTCGACCGTCTGGAGGACACCCTCGAGATCGTCACCGGCATGTGGGGGACGCCCGTCGGCGAATCGTTCTCCTACTCCGGTAAGCAACTCACCGTCGCCGATTCGCCCGCACTCGCCAAACCCGCGCAGGCGCCGCATCCTCCGATCGTCATCGGCGGGCACGGGCCGCGTCGTACGCCGGCACTGGCGGCCCGCTTCGCCGACGAGTTCAACGTTCCGTTCTCACCCCGCGAGACCGTCACGACCATGTACGAGCGCGTCCGTACCGCATGCGCCGACATCGGCCGCGACGGCGACGACCTCGTCTATTCCGCGTCGTTGGTGCTGTGCTGCGGCGAGTCCGACGCCGAGGTGAACCGCCGGGCCGAAGCCATCGGCCGCGAACCGGCGGAGCTGCGATCCAACGGTGCCGCCGGAACCGTCGACGAGGTCGTCGCGAAGATCTCCGCCTACCGCGAGATCGGCGTCACCCGCCTGTACCTGCAGGTACTCGACCTGCACGACCTGGACCACCTCGCCCTGGTCGCCGACAAGGTCGCCCCGCAGCTGGGCTGACCGGACACGAAAGGTCTATTCGATGCGTCTACGCGACAACCCGATCATCGAGGTGACCCGCAGGGTCGCCTGCTCTCCCGAGCGGGCGTGGGAGCTCGTCACCGACATCGCACTCCCGACTCGCGCCGACGGCGAACTGCAGCGCGTCGAGTGGCTCGACGGGGCGGACGCCGTCGCATCGGGCGCACGATTCCGCGGATACAACGAGAACACCGAGCTCGGGCAGTGGCAGACCGATGCGACGATCACCGAAGTCGAGGACGGTCGGCGCTGGGTGTGGTCGGTGGGTCCGGCCGACGCCGAGCCGTGGGCTCTCTGGGGATTCGAGGTCGACCCCGCGCGGAACGAATCGATCATCCGCCAGTGGGCCCGGATCGGCGACGGCGAGTCCCCTTTCGCGGGCTTCATCGCCGCCGCACCGGACAAGGAGGCCCGGATCATCGACGGACGCCTGGCCGTGTGGCGCGCGGGCATGGAGTCGAACCTCGACGCGATCGAGGCCGCGGTCGGCTGATCCGACTCGCGGACGTCGCGGGTCCGATCCGCCCGGGTCAGCCGATGATCTCGGCGAGTATCCGCATGTCCTCGACGCGCTGGGCGTGCGTCGGCGCCGACGGCGAGGCGAGGATCACCCCGACATCGGCGCCGCGGAACGCCTCGACGCGCTCGGCGACGTACGATCGCGGACCGATGAGGCTCATCGCGCGCACCAGTTCGTCGGGTACGGCTGCGGCCGCCTCCTCCTTGCGACCGTCCAGATACAGATCCTGGATGAGCGCCGCCTCCTCGACATAGCCGTACCGCTGCACCAGCGAGTTGTAGAAGTTCTTGCCGCGGGCGCCCATGCCGCCGATGTAGAGCGCGCTGTGGTGGCGGACCGCGTTGAGCGCGTTCTCGATCTCGTCGGCGTCCTCGGTGATCCGGGCCGCGGCCTGCACCACGATCGACAGGTCGCCGAGCGACGGGTCACGCTTGGCTCGGCCCGCCGCCAACGCCTCGCCGAACGCCGCGTCGACGTATTCGGGGTGGAACAGGAACGGCTGGAACTCCTCGAACAGCTCCGCGGCCAGCTCGACGTTCTTCGGGCCGATCGCGGCGAGCAGCATCGGGATCCGATCACGGACCGGGTGGTTGATGATCTTGAGCGACTTGCCGAGCCCCGATCCGCCGTCGTCCTGGGTCAGCGGGATCTGGTATGAGCGGCCGCGGTGCTCGACCCTCTCGCGACGCCACACCTGACGGCAGATGTCGACGTGTTCGCGGGCTCGCCCGAGCGGGAAGTCGTACTTGACGCCGTGGAAGCCCTCGATCACCTGCGGGCCGGACGCACCGATGCCGAGCACGAATCGACCGCCGCTGATGTAGTCCATACCGGCCGCGGTCATCGCGAGATTGGTCGGCGTGCGCGAGTACATGGGCAGGATCCCGGTCTGCAGCTCCATGGTCTCGGTGCGTGCGGCGATGTAACCGAGCTGGCTGACCGCGTCGATGCTGTAGGCCTCGGCGACGGTGACTCGTCGCACACCGGCGGACTCGAAGTCCCTGAGATTGTCGATGGTCTCGCGAAAATCGCCCGCATAGTTGATAGGCATGCCCAGCTTCATCGTCATTGGCCGATTGTTGCATACCGAGGACACACCTCGGCTGTGGCCTCCGTCGCTGGTCATGTCCGAAATACGGCACTCTCGTTCACCTGAGAGACACCTGGGCGTCGCCCCCGGGAAACCCTGAACGCCGCACCGTGGTGACGCCCGCGCGACGAAGTGGTGAACATTTCGTGAATACGCCCCTCTTCATGGGAAACATGCAGGTCACGGCGATGTTTTCTATCCCACACGAGTTGACGAGGTGTATGGTTCAGACCCCATAGTTATCCGCATGACCGCAGAGATGATCATTCTTGTGCTGTTGATCGTCACAGCCCTGGGCTTCGACTTCACCAACGGCTTTCACGACACCGGCAACGCCATGGCGACGTCCATCGCGACCGGCGCACTCAAGCCGAAGGTGGCCGTCGGCCTCTCGGCGATCCTCAATCTCGTCGGCGCATTCCTCTCCGTCGAGGTCGCCGCAACCATCACCAAGGACGTTCTGAAGATCCAGAACACCGACGGCGACGACGCGGGAACGCTCGTCTCCGGACTCGACGCCAACAAGGCGTTGATCATCATCTTCGCCGGACTCATCGGCGCCATCCTCTGGAACCTCTTCACCTGGCTGTTCGGCCTTCCGTCGAGTTCCTCGCACGCACTGTTCGGCGGTCTGATCGGTGCGGGTCTCGCCGCGATCGGCAGTTCCGGCATCAACTGGCACGGCGTCCTCGGCAAGGTCATCCTCCCCGCACTGTTCGCACCGCTCATCGCCTGCATCGTCGCCGCGATCGGCACGCTCCTGATCTACGCGATCACCAACGGCATGTCGGCCAAGAAGAAGGAGGACGGCTTCCGTCGCGGTCAGATCGCCTCGGCTTCACTGGTCTCGCTGGCACACGGCACCGGTGACGCGCAGAAGACGATGGGCGTCATCGCACTGGCCCTCATCGCCACCGGTCACCTCGACGCCGGCTCGGTCAAGCACGGACTCCCGATCTGGATCGTCGTCACCTGTGCGAGCGCGATCGCTCTCGGCACCTGGCTCGGCGGCTGGCGCATCATCCGCACCCTCGGCAAGGGTCTCGTCGAGATCGCCGCACCGCAGGGCATGGCAGCCGAAGCCTCGTCGGCCGCGATCATTCTGACCTCGTCCGCCGCGGGCATGGCCCTGTCGACCACCCACGTCGCCACCGGTTCGATTCTCGGCACCGGCCTCGGCAAGAAGGGCGCGGAAGTCCGCTGGGGCGTCGCCGGCCGCATGGTCGTCGCCTGGGTCACGACCCTCCCCGCCGCGGGCATCGTCGGCGCACTCTGCTTCTGGCTGGCGAACGCGATCGGCGGCGCCGCGGGCGGTATCGTGATCTTCGCGATCCTCGCCGCGCTGTCGGGCTACATGTACTGGCGCGCCCAGCAGCAGAAGGTCGACGCGAACAACGTCAACGCCGAGTGGGACGAGAACGCACCCGTCCTCGCCGACGGCGAGCCGTCCACCACTGCTCCGCAGTCCTGAACCCCGGTCCACGAAAGGCATTCGACACCATGGACATCCTCGAGAACATCATGAAGGTCCTCGCGGTCGGGCTCATCCTCGGCGCAGGCCTCCCCGCCCTGTTCGCCGTCGGCATGCGCGCCGAGGCGACCGGCGCGGGCGAGATCGTGGGCAAGCCCGCCAACCCGTTCCTGAAGTACCTCGGCTTCGTGCTGATCGGCCTCACCGCCGTCATCATCGTGGTCGGCATCCTGTGGGTCATGCGGCAGACGCTGAACTACTACTTCGACTGGAAGATCTTCCCCGACTTCGCGTACTGACGCGCGCTGACGCGTCCCGCCTACTCCTGATCTGAAAGGTCCCGAGCAGACATGGCTCCCTCGATCTTCGAGAACATCATCAACTGGATTCGCACCGGATACCCGGAGGGGATCCCCGCCTCCGACTACCCGCCGCTCCTGGCGCTGCTGACACCGGTGCTGTCGGAGTCGGAGATCACCGACATCGTGCTCAAGCTCGCGGTGGAGCACGGCGCCGAGAACCCCGCGACGCCGGAGCAGATCGGTGCGGCGATCCACGCGATCACCGCTGAAGCGCCGTCCGTCGAGGAACAGCGGCAGGTCGCGGCACGCCTGGCGGCCGCCGGATGGCCGCTGGCACTCGAAGTCCCAGCAGCGGATTAGAAACACACGACGTGGACCGCCCATCGCTGCTCACCACGATTCGATCGTGGCTGCGCGCGGGATACCCGCAGGGTGTCCCGCAGAGCGATTACGTCCCCCTCCTGTCGTTGCTGCGCCGCCAGCTCAGTGATGACGAAGTGCGTCAGGTCGCCGCCGATCTGATCCCCGAGACTCCCGTCGACGAGGTCGACATCGGCGTCGAGATCACGAAGGTCACCGACGAGCTCCCTCGGGAGGAGGACGTCGAACGCGTCCGCGACAGACTGGCGGAGAACTGTTGGCCGTTCGACGACGACCCGTTCCCGCCTCCGACCGATACCGAGGACGAGCCCTGAGAACACTTCAGTCGCTAGTACTTCCCGCAGATCCCGCCGTGCTGTCAGCGCGGCGGGATCTGTCGGCTCTGCTGGCCGGTGACGCCGCCTACCTGCCCCTGCCGGATCTGGAGTCGAATGAGGCCCGACGGCTCGTCGAGCATCTCGGCGTCGGCGAACCGATCGACGAGCGCGCCGCGCTGGTCGTGTCCACCTCCGGCACCACGGGGTCGCCGAAGGGCGCCGTGCACACGCGCGACACCCTCGGCGCATCCGCGGACGCCACCGCCGAGACCCTCGGCGGTCCCGGCGCATGGCTGCTGACCATGCCGCCGCATCACATCGCGGGCCTGCAGGTGCTGCTGCGGTCGCTGGCCGCCGGGTACGACCCCGTCGTCGTCGACGTCTCCGGAGGCTTCGATCCCGCATCCCTGATCCCGGCGATCGACGCACTCGACGGGCCGCGCCGCTACACGTCGCTGGTGCCGATGCAGCTTCGCAAGGCGCTCGAGGACCCCGCTGCGACCGCCGCGCTCGCCGGACTGGATGCGATCCTCGTCGGCGGCGCCGCGACCCCGGCGTCGCTGGCGCGGCGGGCCGTCGACGAGGGATTGACGATCGTGCGGACCTACGGGATGAGCGAGACGGCGGGTGGTTGCGTCTACGACGGAATACCTCTGCGGGGCACCGAGATCCGTATCGAGAACCCGGACGACGACGGCGTCGGCCGAGTGATCCTCGGCGGTGCGACGGTGGCCCTCGGCTACCGGAACCTGCCCGAGCATCCGGCCTTCGCGGAACCCGGATGGTTCCGCACGGACGATCTGGGAGCCGTGCGCGACGGTGTGCTCACGATCGTCGGGCGCGCCGACGAAGCGATCTCCTCCGGTGGTCTCACCGTGATTCCGCAGGTGGTCGAGGCCGCGATCGGCGCACTCCCGACGGTGGCCGACTGCGCCGTGGTCGGGCTCCCCGACGACCGCCTCGGACAACGCGTGGTGGTCGCGATCGTTCTCGCCCCGAACGCGACCGCACCGAGCGTCGACGAGGTCCGTGAGATCGTCGTCGACCGTCTGGACCGGTACGCCGCACCCCGCGAGGTGTTCGTTCTCGACACACTTCCCCGCCGCGGCCCCGGCAAGATCGATCGCACCGCGCTGCGCGACCTTCTGGCTACGACGGGGTGACCACTCCGGTGGGAGCGGTCTGATCGGTCGGCGCGCCGACCTGGATCGGATCGCCGTCGGTCGGGCCCGCATCGTCGGCGGGCGCCGCGTCGGCGGCAGACTCTGACCGCGGCGCGCCCCCGACCGGGTCCCCCTGCCGCACAGCGGGTGCGACCGCATTCGGGGTCGACGGTGTCGGCACGTCGACGACGGTCTCGACCTCCTCGGCACGGTGGCGGCCCTCGTACTCGCCCGCGGCGGACGGCTCGCTCTCGACGGCCCTGCCGGCGGCGTCGTGCAGCGTGTGACGGCCTTCGGGCTTCTCGGTCACCACCCCGACGCCTGGGTCCGCGGTCTCGGGAGCGACGTCCTGCATCGGATAGAAGAACTCGGCCTGCCGGTCCCATTCGGCGAGTTGCGCCTCGTCGACCTCGATGCCCAACGCGGCGGCGATCATCGCGTTGAGCAGCGCCAACGGATGGTAGGTGTCGTACACCTCGTACCGCGTGTTGCCCTCGGCGCTGTAGAGCGTCTTCTCCAGTTCGAGGTTCTCCAAGTGCGCGTACGTGTACGGGCCCGTACTGCCGTGGATGGTGATGAATCCCGCGAGGTCGACCAGGAGCGACGACACCGGCCTCAGCGGATTCCACTGCCAGTTCGCCACCGGATCGCCCTTGACGATCACCTGGACCACTTCGGCGTCACCCGTCTTCCCGGGATCGCGCGCACCGTTGCTCTGCGCTCCGATCAACGCCATGATCGGCGTGTGGAACGGGATCTTCTCCAGACCTGATTTGAGGCCCCACGGCCCGCGCGGATCGGAGACGAGCAGCACCAACGTGTCGCCGTCGAGGAGCCCGTCCGCGGCGGCGCGCTCGGCGGCGTCGCCGAGCGCATCCGACCCCTGCGAGTACCCGGTGTAGACGACCACCCGGCCCGTCCCCCGCATGGCCGCCATGATCGCGAGGTTGGCGTCGACCGCCACGTTCTTCGACGCGTCGTAGGTCGGTGCGAAGAACGGCAGCAGCGCACCGGTGCTCCCCGACGAGACCGGCCAGAACGAACCCGGATACTTCACGATCCGCGCGTCGTGATCGGCGACGAGTCCGGCCGTCCGGGGACCGAGACCCGTATCGTCGGTTCCCGGCGTCACCACGACGAGGACGTCGTCGAGCTGGTCCGCGCTCACCCACCGGTCGAGGACGTCGCGGAACTCTCCCGGATCCGCGGCCGGCTCGGAGTACTCGTCCAACACGGCCTCGAACGGCGACGCCGCCCATGCCGGTGCGGCCAGTCCCGCCGCCATCACGCCGGCCACCGTGGTCGCCGCGACCTTCGTCCTCATCTTCATGTACCGATCAGATCATGCGTATCCGACAAAGGGCGTGACCCAAACGGACGAACGTCATGCGCCCGCATACGATCTCGGTCACTTTCCACACCGGCCAGCGCCGACGGCGCGGTTCGCGCGTGACATGCTCTATTCGTGGCCACCGTCAACGAATGGATTCAGGGCGCCCGACCTCGGACGCTGCCGAACGCGATCGCCCCCGTCGTCGCCGGTGTCGGTGCGGCGGCACACATCGGCGACGTCGTCTGGTGGAATGCCGTGCTCGCCCTGGTGGTCGCACTCTCCCTGATCATCGGCGTGAACTTCGCCAACGACTACTCCGACGGCATCCGCGGCACCGACGACGAGCGGGTGGGCCCGATGCGGCTGGTCGGCTCCCGCGCGGCGACGCCGGGAGCGGTCAAGGCCGCCGCGTTCAGCTGCTTCGGCATCGCCGCGGCCTGCGGGCTGGCCATCGCGATCACCACCGCGTACTGGCTGATCGTCGTCGGTGTGGTGTGCATCGCCGGCGCCTGGTTCTACACCGGCGGCAAGAAGCCGTACGGGTACCTGGGCTTCGGCGAGGTCGCCGTCTTCGTCTTCTTCGGCCTGGTGGCCGTGCTCGGCACCCAGTACGTGACCGTCGGGCGCATCGACTGGATCGGCGCGCTGTGCGCGGTGGCCGTCGGATCGTTCTCCAGCGCGGTGCTGGTGGCCAACAACCTCCGCGACATCCCGACCGACAAGGAGTCCGGCAAGATCACTCTCGCCGTCCGACTCGGCGACAAGGGCACCCGCGCACTGTTCGCGATCCTCATCGCCGTCCCGTTCGCGATCACGATCGGCCTCGTCCCGGCGACGACGGCCGCCTTCGCCGGATTCCTCGCCGCACCGCTCGCGGTGATCGCCGTCCGTCCCGTGGTCTCGAACGCTCATGGCCGCGATCTCATCCCGACGCTGGCCACCACCGGCATGGCGATGCTGGTCTGGGCGGTCGCCACGGGTGTGGCACTCGGACTGACCTGAGTCGCGTCACCCGGCTCCTCCCGGGTGCGGCTAGACGGCTGCGGGCTCGAGCAGCCGCTCGGCCGCCGCGCGCACCGACGAGACGTCGGTGACGGACTCGACGAGGGCGCGCGAGGCGTCGTCGTTCGCGTCGAGGATGCCGAGCAGGAGGTGCGCGACACCGATGTGCTCGTCACCGCGGCTGCGGGCCAGCGTGACGGCCGAACGGAGGGCGTCACGCACCGACTCGTTCATCCGGCCGCGCCCTCGCCCACGCGGACCGCGGCGCCCGCGGCCGCCTTCCCACGGCCCCTCGGCGTCCCAGCCGGGTCGGCCGAAGTCCGGCCCCGGGCCGAACCCCGGGCCGAATCCCGGGCCACGGCCGCGGCCGTGGCCGTGCGGACCGCGACCGCGGTGTTCGCCGCGGCCGCCTCGCCCGCCGCGTCCGCGGCCACGCCCCGAACGCTCACCCCAGCCGTCGGCGAGATCGTCGCCGAACTTCGATCGGACCGCCTCACGCACGCGATCCAGATCGATCCCGATGCTGCGCAGCGCCTCCCGATCTTCTTCATAGCGTCCGTCGGCGTCCGGCGCCGGGTCCTCATCGTGACCTTCGTGATACTCCGACACGGCCTTGCGAGCACCGTCGAGGGTGAATCCGAGGTCGCCGAGGACACCGAATATCGGGCTGCGCGCATTGCACAGCATGCCGAGGATCAAATGGTCGTTGCCGATGCTGGAGTGCCCGAGATCGTGGGCCTCCTGCGTGGCGAACATGAACAGTGTGCGGTCTTCCCGCGAGAAACGGTCAAACATCGTCGCCGTCCTTTCTCGCCGCCGAAGCGGCTTCTCGTTGTGAATGCTTCTGGTGCACGGCCTGACGACTGACCTGGAGAACATCCGCGATCGCCTGCCAGCTCCACCCGTTGGCGCGAGCCGAGGCGACGTGAACGTCCTCCAATCGATCCGCGAGGGTTCGCAGAGCCCGAACCGTCCCCAGGCCCACGCCCGGGTCGTCGCTGGCGGCGACGCCTGCCATCGAGGTCGTATCCGTCGTCATCTCATCGTCGTGCATGTTGTCAGGTTATGTTGACACCGACCCGTTGTCAATATTTATTGACAGTCAATATTCCGCGTCACTCGGACGACACCGATTCGCTGATGTTCAGCCGCGCCGCGCGCATCGCCGGCGCGACCGCTCCGACCAGGCACAACCCGGCGGACACCGCCACGTACCAGGCCGACGACCACAGCGGCGAGTACACGATCTCGATCGCGGTGGTCTCGGCGAGAATCGCATCGGCGAGCAGATGCAGTCCGGTGCCCATCACGATGCCGACCACCGCGCCGACGCCCGCTATCGCCGCCGCCTCGGCGAGCACCATGCGGGTGACGAACCGACGAGACGCACCCATCGAACGCAGCACGCCGATCTCGCGGCGTCGTTCCAGCACCGACAGCAGCAGCGTGTTGAGCAGGGCGATCGCGGCCGCGGCCGACACGATCCACTGGATGGCCACGGTGAACCCGCCCGACTGCTCGGCGGCCTTCTGGGTGGCGGCGAGCGCCTGTGCACCGGTGTAGACGTGCACCGGGGCCCCGCCCGCCCCGGGATGCGCATCGGCGACGGCGGTCACCGCGCGAGCCACCGCGCCCGGATCCGCTCCCGGATCCAGATCCACCTGCAGATAGGTGTCGCCGGGACGCTCGAACCACTCGCGGAGCAGGTCGACCGACATCGCCGCGACCCCCGAATCCATCGACACGTAGTTCACCGTGTCGAGCACCCGTACCTCGTGCGGGCCGGTCGGCGTCGCCAACCGAAGACTGTCGCCGGTGTGGACGTCGAGAACCCGGGCCAGCGTGTGCGACAGCAGGACGCCGTCACCGGCCAGCGTCGCACGCGCGGTCTCCGGCGACGTCTTGCGCAGGAACGGCGCCGCAGACCCTGGTTCCAGACCCTGGATCAATGCGCGGGCGTCACCCAGATTCACACGCGCCCACTGGCCGCCGACCACCCGCCGCACACCCGGCACCCGCCGCACCTCCCGTTCGATCTCGGGCGACAGCACCGGCCCGGACGGAATCGACTCGGCGTTCTGGGAGGACACGTACAGGTCGGGGTCGGCGAGGCCGTCGAGCGAGCCCGAGATGGAGCCGACGAGGTTGTTCAACGCTCCGGAGATCCCGATCCCCACGGCCACCGCGACGGCGACGGTCATGACCGTCGCCCAGGCGCGACGCGGCGCTCGCTCGGCGTTCACCGCCGCCAGCCTGCCCGGACCGCCGAACCACCCGGCCGCCACCCGCACCCCGGCCACCAGCAGCGGACTCAGCGCGAAGCAGAGCACCAGCCCGCCGACCGCGTACACCGCGCCCGCCAGAATCGCCGGTCGACCGTCGACGGCCCACACGATCAGCCACGATGCGAGGAGGCCGCCGACGCCCAGCACACCGCACACGGAGAGCAGACGCCGGGGCAGCGGGGCGGCGTCGGCGATCTGACCGGGCGCCATCGCCTCGACGGGCGTCACCGAGAACACCGCCTTGGCGGCCAACGACGTCGCGGCCACGCAGGCGACGACGGCAGCGGCGATCGCCACCAGCGGGACGTAGGCGGGCAGCGAGAAGCTCACCTGCATCCCGGCGTCGCCGGACGGCACGCGTCCCAGCGCCCACCGGCCCGCGAGGATTCCGACCGGAACGCCGAGCACGCCGCCGACGATCCCGAACACCGCGGCCTCGCCGAGCAGATCCGTCGCGAGATGGCGGCGGCGCCCTCCCAGCGCCCGAATCATCGCCAGACTCCGTCGCCTCGAGGCGACCGCCATGTTCATGGTGTTGAAGACGAGGAAGGCGGCGATCACCAGCGAGACCATCGACACGAGGAGCGTCGAGTCGCGGACCACCGATCCGGCGACCTGCGCCTGCCGCACCCGGAAGTCGGGGTCGACGACCGTCGCCCGATTGCCGACCACCTTCTCGGCGGCGGCGCGCATATCGGCCTCGTCCGCTCCCGGTCTCGGCACCAGGAGCAGCGAGTCGACCGCGTCACCGAGTCCGGCCAACTCCTGCGCGAGCGGCAGATAGGCGAAGACGAACCGGCCCCCGTTGAGGCGATCGGCGCGCTCGTCGAGCACTCGGATCACTCGCACCGTGCGGTCTCCGATGCGGACCGGCTGTCCCTCGTGCAGACCCGTCGCATCGCCGACGACGATCCCGTCGCGCAGGTCGTCGAGGGTGAGCCCGCCGTCGGTCGCGACGGCATCGCCCAACTGCGGCGACAACGACGACGCCCGATAGTCCGAGCCGAGAAGCACCGTCGGCTCGCCGTCGACGGTGACGGTGCCTCGCACCACGGGCACGACGGCCTTCGCCTGCGGGACCCCGCGGCGGAGTTCGCCCGCGATCTCGCCGTCGACGCCCGTGTCGGCGATCGCCGCGACCTCGAGGGTCGCCTCGCCCGACACCGCCGTGGCGAAGTCGCGCACCGACGCGGTGATCGAACCGTAGACCGACAGGACCGCGACCAACAGGGCCGACGACACCAGCACCACCACCAGGGAGGTGATCACTCGCAGCTTGTGCGCGGTGAGGTCCCGCAGGCCGAGGACCCGGAGCCGGGTGAGGAACGCGCGCATCGCTGCCTAGTCCGCGTCCGGGTCGACGACCCGCCCGTCGCGAACGGTCACCACCCGGTCGCAGACCTGCGCGGCACCGCGGTCGTGGGTCACCATCAGCACGAGTCGCTCCGCGCTCTCATGCGCGACGTCCGCGAGCAGCGACAGGACGTCGGCGCCGGTCTGCGAGTCGAGGTTGCCGGTCGGCTCGTCGGCCAGGATGATCGTCGGATCCATGATGAGCGAACGGGCGATCGCGACCCGCTGCATCTGACCGCCGGACATCTGCGACGGCCGGTGGTCGATGCGATCCCCCAGACCGACGCGTTCCATCAGCTCGACGGCCCGCGGCTTCGCCTTGGCCAACGACGCGGAGTCGAGCAGCTTCGGCAGCGCGACGTTCTCCCACGCCGACAGCGTCGGCACCAGGTTGAAGAACTGGAAGATGAAGCCGACGCGGTGGCGACGGAACTCCGAGGCCGCGTCGTCGTCGAGCGAGGACAGGTCGGTGCCGTCCACCCGGATGGTTCCCGAGTCCGGGGCGTCGAGCGCCCCGATCACGTGCAGGAGAGTCGACTTGCCTGCTCCGGACGGGCCGACGACGGACACGAACTGTCCTCCGTCGAGGGTCAACGACGCCCCGTCGAGCGCGCGGACGCGTTCGGCGCCCATCCGATACTCCCGAACCAGATCCCTGGCTTCGACCACCGGCATGCGTGCTCCCTCGCAGTGACAGAGAATGTGCACGAGGGGTTCGGACGGACCCTCGCGTCTGCCAACACTACGAGTTCGGCCACTCCCCCGTGGCGAAGAACTCCGTCAGAACCTCGGTGGCGGGTGCCAGGTCGAGTCCCTGGGCGTTCACCCAGTCGTCGTTGAAGTAGGTGTGGTCGTACCGGTCGCCGCTGTCGCAGAGCAGCGTCACGACGCTGCCCGACCGGCCCGCCGCCACCATCTCGGCCAGCAGGGTGCACGCACCCCAGAAGTTGGTGCCGGTGGATCCGCCGACCCGGCGTCCCAGCCGGTGAGACAGGAACCGCGCGGCCGCCACCGATGCGGCGTCGGGCACGCCGATCATGGCGTCGATGACCTGAGAGACGAACGAAGGCTCCACGCGCGGTCGGCCGATGCCCTCGATGCGCGACGCACCGTCGGAGACGATCGAGCCGTCGCCGGACTCGTAAGCGGGCAGGAACACCGAGTTCTCCACGTCGACGACGGCCAGCCGCGTGTCGTGCTGCTGGTACCGCAGATAGCGACCGAATGTCGCCGACGTACCGCCGGTGCCCGCTCCCACCACGATCCATTCCGGCACCGGGTGAGGTTCCCGCGCCATCTGCGCGAACACCGATTCGGCGATGTTGTTGTTGCCCCGCCAGTCGGTGGCGCGCTCGGCCATCGTGAACTGATCGATGAAGTGGCCGCCGAGTTCTACCTCCAACTGTCCTGCGACGCTGTAGATCTCCGACGGCGAGTCGACGAAGTGGCACATGCCGCCCTGGGCCTCGATCAGCTCGGTCTTACGCGGCGAGGTGCCCTTGACCATGACCGCGACGAACGGGACGCCGATCAGCTTCGCGAAATACGCCTCCGACACCGCGGTCGACCCGGACGACGCCTCGATCACCGTGGTGTCTGGCCGGATCCAGCCGTTGCAGAGCGCGTACAGGAACAGTGACCGCGCCAGCCGATGCTTCAACGAGCCCGTCGGATGAGTCGACTCGTCCTTCAGATACAGCTCCACCCCGCGCGGCGCCTCCGCCCAGGCCGGCAGATCGACTTTGAGCAGGTGCGTGTCCGCACTGCGTAGACCGTCGGCTTCGATACGACGGACGGCGTCGGCCGTCCACGACCGATCCGTCGCATGTTCGACGACCCGCGCGAGGCTCACTTCTCCTCGCCCCGCAGGCGGGACTGGAGGTCCGCGTGGCGCGCGGCGCGGTCGGCGTCGATGCGGGCGATCTGGTCGTTGACGCGCAGGCGCATCGACTTGAACGCGACCATGCCGAGCGGCAGGGCGATGAGGACGCCGAACACGGCGGCCACGAGGATCGGGACGTCGACACCGAACAGTTTGCCCGCGAAGAAGATGATCGCGGCGAGGACCACGACGAGGACCAGCCGCGCCGCCGTGTAGAGGGCGACGGCTCCGATCAGGCTGCCCATCGTGGCGGGAGCGGCATCGCTCGAAGTGGCGGAATCGGAACGGTCTTGACTCATGCCTACAGACTACTTGTTCCGCCCTACTCGGAACCGACCGCATGAGGTCCGTCCATGGCACGTTCACGTGCGGAAATGTCCCGATTCCATCGCTCGATCGGGACCTTCGGCCCCCACCTAACGGACATTACGGTCTCTTTACTTACACCTGACTGTTCGAGCAACCACCCCAAGAGCGTGTACAGATGGAGAGGTACCGGGCGATCGGCTCAATCAGCCGTCCGGGCGACAAAGGAATACGAAGCCCACCAATCATCAGGAGGTCGAACCATGACCGCAGTCGCCGACACCGACGAGCAGACCACCGGCGGAATCATCACCCCCGCACTCGCCACGCAGCACAACCTGACCCCCGGCCAGGTCGCCGCGATGTTCAAT
This sequence comes from Gordonia humi, assembly GCF_014197435.1. Lineage (NCBI taxonomy): Bacteria > Bacillati > Actinomycetota > Actinomycetes > Mycobacteriales > Gordoniaceae > Gordonia > Gordonia humi. The sequence goes on along the minus strand of NZ_JACIFP010000001.1, from coordinate 1,245,412 downwards.
GTGAACCCGAAGACCGTCGCCCGCTGGGCCTCGTCCGGCGTGCTGAAGTCGATCCGCACCCCGGGCGGCCACCGCCGGTTCCGCGAAGCCGACGTCGTCGCGCTGCTCAATCGCTCCTGACCTACGGCGTCGACGACGCCGCCGGCCTCCGAGTGAGACAAAACGGCCACCCCTCATGGTTCCCGGGTACGGTGAACTGTAGGAGGTGGCCGTTGTCATGATCTACATATTCGTTGCAGTACTCGTCTGCTCGGTGGCATTCGTCGGTTGGCGTCTCGCCGGCCTGCAGGACTCCGCGTCGAACGGGCAGCGGGTGCCCGACCGGCGCCCGCGCCGCGAAGCACCCAAGGGACCCGACGACGATCCGGACTTCCTGCGCACACTGAAGTGACTCGACTCCGGTCACGAGATCCGGAGTCGAACCCCTTACAGGCCCGCGTACGAGTGCAGGCCGGACACCACCAGGTTGATCGCGAAGAGATTGAAGAGAAGCGAGACGAAACCTGCGACGTTGATCCACGCGGCGGCGTTGCGCCAACCGGCCGTCGCACGGGCGTGCAGGTAGGCCGCGTAGACGATCCACGCGATGAACGAGACCGTCTCCTTGGGGTCCCAGCCCCAGAAGCGCCCCCAAGCCGACTCGGCCCAGATCGCGCCGCAGATGACACCCAGACCGAACAGCGGGAAGCCGATCACCACGCACTTGTAGGCGAGTCGGTCGAGAGACTCGGTCGACGGCAGGTGCCCGAGCAGCCGCCGGAGGCCGCCGCCGACTCCACTCGCGGTCTCGTCCGCCTCGACGTCCCACTGCTGTTTCACCAGGTACAGGATGCTGGCCACGCCCGAGACCAGCAGAATGCCCGACGAGATCGAGATGATCGAGACGTGGATCGCGAGCCAGTACGACTTCAGGGCGGGCACGACCGGCGCGGGCTGGGTGTAGAGGAACTTGCCCGCGATGAACATGAGCAGGATCACCGGGATGAGCACGAAGCTCAGCAGCGGCCGCTGCTCCCGCCTCCGCAGCACGACGACGCCTGCGACGACGCACGCGATGGTCGTCAGCGAGATGAACTCGTACATGTTGCCCCACGGGGCGCGGTCGGTCGCGACACCGCGCAGCACGATGGACGTCAGATGCGCGGCAAGACCCACCCACACCACCGGGTACGCCATGGACGCCAGTCGTTCGCCCGCCTCGCGGCGCCTCGGCCCCGGGCCGGCCACGCGGCCGGGTACACGGTCGTCGGCGGAGACCGCGACACCCGCGCCGACCAGCTCACGCTCCTGCTGCTGCTTCTCGATCTTGGCGAATCTCGCCGAGGCGAGCGACGCGAGGAACAGGACCATGGCGATCGCGTACACCGTGATCGCCGTCGCGTAGAACCAGTCGGAGTACTGGCCGAGCGTCTCGTTGACGTAACCCGACTCTTCCATCAGTGTTCCTTCTCTTCGAACTCGCGCATCACAGCGTGCGGCGCCTGCGGCTCTCGGCGTCGGTCAGCAGACCGCGCGCCTGGTCTTCGAAGCCGTCGCCCCAGCCCGCCTGATCGGTGCGGGCCAGCCCGGCCACTTCTACTACAGTACGTCGGACTTCGTCGTTTTCAAGGTCTGGCCCGTCACTTCCCTCGGCAGCCGACGGTGCGGGCACCAGACGCGCCCAGATCCGACGTCGACGGATCATCAGCGACACCACGAGTCCGAGCACCATCGCGACGGCCGACACCAGCACCCACAACTGGGCCGGATCGTGCGAGACCTGGATCGACACCCAGCGCTTGTAACCGTCGAACGACACTCGGGTGCCGTCTTCGAGGACGGTGTCCTGCCCCTGTTCGAGGTTCACCGACGCCTTCTGATTCAGTCGGCCCTGGTCGATGAGCTGTTGATCGAGCGAGTAGACGTTCTGCGGTTTGCCGGAGTCGATGCCCGAGTCGCCCTGGAACACCCGGATCGCCACCGTCGGATTGTTCACGATCGGCGACTGCGAATTGAGCAGGCCGCCGTGACCGAACACCGGATCCGGAGCGAAGAGTCCCTGGATGGCGACCTGATTCTTGCGGCGCACGTCCGGGTCGGGGTACATGCCCGCGGGCGTCTCGAAGCGCACCGCCCCCTCGGACAGCATGGTCTGCGTCGACTGAGGGAGGAACGGCGCGGTCTGAGTCCTGGTGTCCCCGTTGGGGAAGGTCACCGTGAAGGTCGGCGCGAAGCCGTTGCCGAGGACGTACACGCGGTCGCCCGCGATGCGCAACGGCTTGTTGACCCGTACCGATGCGGTGCTCCACTGGTCGGGGGCCTTCGCCACATCGTCGGTGTAGGCCATCTTCGCGTCGTACATGTCGGGTTGGCCGTTCGGCAGGAACGTCGCCGAGAAGTCGTCGACGCGGATGCAGAACGGGGCCAGGCCGGTGCCGTCGACGAGGGCGCCCGAACGGAAGGTGTCGTAGACGGCGGTCGAGGTGTTGCAGAGCACCTGGTCGTCGCCCGCGACGAGCGTGCGCGAGCCCTCGTAGCCGAGCATCTTGCCGACGGCGAGCGCCACGAGCAGGGCCAGCAGGGCGAAGTGGAAGACGAGGTTGCCCAGCTCGCGGAGGTAGCCCTTCTCGGCGGACACCTCCACGGCGCCGTGCGGGAACCTATCGGACGGCTCGACGACGCGCGTGCGTTTACGCCAGCCGCGGAGATTGCCGGAGATGGTCTCCGCGACCTCTTCGGGCGAACCGTCGACGGTCTCGGTGATGTGGCGAGGCAGGCGCTTCAGGTTGCGGGGAGCGGCGACCGGCGGGGTGCGGTAGGCCTTGTAGTGCTCCCAGATGCGCGGGGTGAGGCATCCGATCAGGGACAGGAACAGCAGGAGGTAGATCGCGGTGAACCACGTCGACGAGAACACGTCGAACAACTGGACTCGGTCCATCCACTCCCCGAGCGCGCCCTTGTCCTTGATGTAGTCGAGGGTCTTCTGCTCGTTGAGTTCGCGTTGCGGAAGCAGGGCCCCCGGGATCGCGGCCAGTGCGAGCAGGAACAGCAGCGCGAGCGCCGTCCGCATCGAGGTGAGGCCGCGCCACGTCTTACGAAGCGGTACTACGACGAATCGTTGCACCGGACTCTGCGCCGAACTCATACAGGCAACTCCACATCGCTCATCAGACTGATCCGGAACCAGTCGACGACGTCGTTCCACGCGCCGGTGACCAGCAGGACACCGACCGCGATGAGCGCTACGCCGCCGATGACCTGGATGGCGCGCGCGTGCCGCCGAATGAATCCGAGGCTCCGGACGGCCCAGGCCGACGACGCGGCCAGGATCACGAACGGGATGCCCAGCCCCAGACAGTACGCCGTGACCATGAGTGCGCCCCGCCACGCCGACGACCCCTCTGTCGAGAGCGAGATGGACAGTACGGCGCTGAGCGTCGCACTGCTGCACGGGATCCAGCCGACGGCGAACACGGCCCCGAGGATCGGTGCGCCGATCACATTCGAGTAGCGGCGCGGCGCCATCTTCCGATCTCGCTGCAGAAACGGGATCATGCCGAGGAACACCAGGCCCATCACGATGGTGATCACACCGCCGATCCGCTGCACCAGCTCGAGGCGGTCGGTGTCCAGGAACAGCGACGTCGCCCCGAAGATCGCCGCGGTCGCCAGCACGTAGACGGCGGTGAAGCCGAGTACGAACAGCCCGGCGGCGCCGACCACCCGCCACCGCCCGTTCTTGCGTTCCTCGCCGACCGCGACGGCGGGCGCCTCGGCGCCGACGAGCCCCGCCAGATACGACAGATAGCCGGGCACCAGCGGTACCACGCACGGCGACGCGAACGAGACGAATCCGGTGATCACACAGGCGCCGACGGCCAACAGCAACGGCCCCGAGACGACGGTCGTGGCGAACGACTGGCCGACGTCGGCCAGGACGACCTCGTTCATTCGGGCCGCTTCGCGGTGGGTGCGGGCTCCTCAGCGGCCACGTCGAGCACCGCCTCGGTCAGGCTCTGCTCGGTGATCGCCTTGAGGAAGACCTTGGCCGGACGGTGCTGCCGGTCCAGGATGATCGTGGTCGGGACCGCGCCGACCGGCACACCGAGCGCGGCGATCGTCGCGCCGCCGTAGTCGAACATCGACCGGTAACTGACCTTGTTGTCGGCGAAGAAGTCCTGCGCGTTCGACTTGCTGTCGCGGAAGTCGAGGCCGAGGAACGCCACGCCCTTGTCCTTGGTCGCCTGGTACGTGGCCTCGAGTTCGGTGAACTCCTTGCGGCACGGCGCGCACCAGGACGCCCACACGTTGATCACCACGACGTCGCCCGCGAACTGGTCGAGGTCGATCGTCTCGCCGGTGAGCAGATCGGGGGCGCTCACCCGGCCCGCGGCTTTGCGCTCGCCGACGGGGTAGTCGATGTCGAGCTTGCCGCCGGGCGAGACGAACTGGTTGGACTGGTTCTGTGCGACGGCGTCGTCGCCGGTGCTGCACGCCGTGACGAGTCCGACCGAGGCGATGGCCGCGAGGGCGGCGGCCGCCGCGCGGTGGGTGCGGCGCATCGCGCTCACGCTCCGGTGATGCGCGGGTCGGATGCGCCCGCGGGCTCGGAGTACACGATGTCGACGAGCTCGTCGTCGTCGTAGACGAGGCTCGTCAGCGACGCCAGCGAGCACTGCCGGATCCGCGGATCGTGCCACAGGCGACGGCCCTCGAGGAATCGGCGCAGCGTGTAGACCGGCAGTTGGTGGCTGACGCACACGGCCTCGTGGCCGCGGGCGGCGTCGCGCGCCTCGTTAGCGGCGCCGAGCATGCGGTGCGCGATGTTGATGTACGGTTCGCCCCACGACGGGGTGAAGGGGTTGCGGAGTTTGGGCCAGTGCCGGGGCTGACGGAGGGCGCCGTCGCCGACGGCCACCCGCAGTCCCTCGAACTGATTGCCCGCCTCGATCAGGTTGTCGATGGTCTCGATCCGCAGACCGTGCGACGAGGCGATCGGCGTCGCGGTCTCCTGCGCGCGCTGCAGGGGTGAGGCGAACACGTGGGTGATGTCGTGGTCGGCGAGGGCGTCGGACACCCGCTGGGCCTGATCGCGGCCGTTCTCGGCGAGCCGGAAGCCGGGCAGACGACCGTAGAGGATTCCCTCCGGGTTGTGGACCTCGCCGTGACGCATCATGTGGACGATGGTCTTCATCAGTTCACCTCTCCGGGTGCGACGGCGGCGGCAGCGGCTGCCGCGGCCGCGGGCAGGGCGTCGGCGATACGCGAGAACGCGTCGTCGTCGAGCGCCGCGGACACGAACCACGCCTCGAATGCGCTCGGCGGGGCGTAGACCCCACCGTCGAGGAGAGCGTGGAAGAACGGGGCGAACCGCCAGGTCTCGGTGGCCTTGACGCCCGCGTAGTCGATGATCGGTTCGGCGGTGTCGGTGAACGCGAAGCTGACGAGGTTGCCCGCCTTCTGCACCCGGTGCGCCACGGATGCCGCGGTGAGGGCGTCGCTGACGAGCCCGGCCAGTCGTTCCGCGTTGGCGTCGAGACGTTCGTAGACCTCGGCGGTGGCGTTCCGCAGAGTCGCCAGTCCCGCGGCGACGGCGACCGGGTTCCCGGACAGGGTGCCTGCCTGGTAGACGGGGCCGGTCGGTGCGAGGTGTCCCATGATGTCGGCGCGACCGCCGAACGCCGCCGCGGGCAGACCGCCGCTCATCACCTTGCCGAAGGTGTACAGGTCGCCCGAGACGCCGTCGAGCCCGTGGAAACCGGCCGGGCCGACGCGGAATCCGGTCATCACCTCGTCCATGATCAGGAGCGCGCCGTGGCGCGCGGTGATCGAACGCAGACCCTCGTTGAATCCGGGCTGCGGAGCGACGACTCCCATGTTGCCCGCGGCGGCCTCGGTGATCACCGCGGCGATGTCGTCGCCGTGTTCGGCGAAGGCCGCTTCGACGGCGGACAGATCGTTGTACGGGAGCACGAGGGTGTCGTGCGCGGACGCGCCGGTCACGCCGGGCGACGTCGGGAGGCCGAGGGTCGCGACACCCGATCCGGCGTCCGCGAGCAGCGCGTCGACGTGACCGTGATAACAGCCGGAGAACTTCACGATCTTGCTGCGGCCGGTGAATCCGCGCGCGAGGCGGACCGCGGACATCGTCGCCTCGGTGCCCGAGTTGACGAGTCGGACACGGGAGACGGGGTCGACGCGGTCGATGATCTCCTCCGCCAGTTCGATCTCGCCGAGCGTCGGCGCACCGAACGAGACGCCGCCCGTGGCAGCTTCGCGGACCGCATCGACGATCGCCGGATGCGCGTGCCCGAGGATCATCGGCCCCCACGAACACACCAGGTCAACGTAGGTGTTGTCGTCGACGTCGGTGAGCGTGTACCCCGACGCCTCGCGGATGAATCGGGGGGTGCCGCCGACTGCGGAGAACGCCCGGACCGGGGAGTTGACGCCACCGGGAACGGCCTGTGCGGCGCGCGCGAACAGCTCCTGGCTGCGCGCGGTGTTCTCGGAGGGAATCTGCGGTGCATCGGCCATGGCTTCCAGTGTCCCAAAACCTGCGCGCAGGGCCCAATCGCCAAAGGTTCGTCTCAGGTTTCTCGCCGGCACGGCCCGAGTACGTGCGTCGTCAGCGCATGAGCGCCTTCTCCACCGCGTCGGCCATGGCCCGTTGTCCCGCCTCGTTGGGGTGCATGGTGATGGGCGAACGCCCGCCGACCATCGGCTCGATCCAGCGGACGCTCTCGGCGGCGCATGCGTCGTGTCCGTCGGAGACGCCGGACAGGTCGACGAACTCGGCGCCCGCCGCCGCGGCGGCGTCGGCGATCGCCGCGTTGAGTCCGGTCTGGACGCGACGGACGTAGGCGATGTCGCCGTCGGCGATGCGGACGGCGGGACGGCACGCCGACGACCGGGGCACGAGCCACGGGTAGCCGACGATCACGATCTTCGCGTGCGGAGCTCGCGCGGCGATGTCGCGCAGCGCCTTCGTCACCGCGGGCCCGATCTCGTCGTCGACCGCTCGCTGCGGGTCGGGTCCCAGCTCGGCGCGGCAGGGTGCACCGCGCGGATCGGACTCGGCCACGCGTGCGCAGTCGCCGACCAGCGTCGAGTACAGCGCGGCGTCGTTCCCGCCGATCATCAGGGTCACCAGATCCGTGTCGGCGGTGACCGCGTCCAGTTGTGGCCCGACCCCCTCGTACTGGCTCTCGTAGAAACTCTTGGTCCAGGCCCCCGCGCACGACACGTCGGTCAACCGATACCCGTTGTCGTGGGCGACGAGCTGCCCGAAGTTCGCCGATGACCGCTGGCAGGTGAACGGCGAGTCCTCCACCAGGGGCGACGTGCCCGCACCGGCGGCGAAACTGTCACCGAGGTGTACCTGGTGCGGAGCCGCCGCCGGGGGCGGCTCCGGGTCGTCGGAGGTCGGCCAGACGATCACTCCGACGATCACGGCCGCCGCCGCGAGGATCGCGGCGACGCCGAACCACTTGCCGCGACCGCTCACTCGTCCTTCGAGGAGCCCATCGGGCCCAGCCCCATCTTGACGGCCAGATGCGCCTCGGTCAGCTCCGTGCGGAACCGGTCGACGTCGCGTGCCCACGCCTGCGCGAGCCGTCCGTTCGACAGCTTGACACCGACGCCCTTGCGGCGACGCGGCACCGCGTGGAGTTCGCCGAGCGCCGGCGCGCTCTCCCACTCCCGGTGCTCACTGCTGTTGTTCTCGGGATACACCACGACGATGTCGTCGAGGTCGATGATCTTGGTGCCCTGCCGGAGCGTCTGATCGGTCAGTCTCATCGAGACGTGTCGACGCGCGGCCACCACCTGCATGATCGAGAAGCCGATGAGGATGACCCCGAAGATCAGCAGCACCTCCCAGTGGATGCGGCCGCCGCCCGCGATCTCCAACCCGAACGTCAGCGCGAGCATCACGGGGCCGATCAGGATGATCCATCTGCTGCCGCCCTCCTCGTAGAAGAGCGTCTCGCCGCGTTCGACGGCCTGCGGCACCGGTGGAACCGCGGGCACCGGCTCGTCGTCGTCGAGTCCGTCGCTCACCGGCTCGTCCGGACCGGACTCGTCGTCGAGTTCGGGGCCGACGGCCTCGACATCACTGCCCGGCGGATCGTCGGACCGGTCGGCCGACTCGCTCACTCGACACCGCCGTCACGTGGCTTCGGGCTCGTGGCCTCGGGGGCGCAGTCGACTCCACCGCTCAACTTGCAGTTGAACCAGGCGTCCGAGGTCGGCCGGTAGGCCAGCACCGACCCGGCGAAGCCGATCACCGCACCGGCCAGGACCACGGCCAGTCCGGGGCTCTGGAAGCCGATCGCCAACGCCAGCAGCATCACGGCCACCACGCAGGTCAACGCCGACAGCGATGACCGCCACTGCAGTTCGCCGCGGTAGGTCTTGGCGCCCAGCAGGAAGTAGGCGACGCCGACGATGATGATGAGCACACCGATCGCCAGCGGCCCGAACTCGAGGCCGACGTTCACCGAATGGTCCACGATCCAGAGGATGCCGAGTGCGGCGAGGACCGCTCCCGAGATCATCCACAGACGCAGAGCCCACACGACGAGCGACGGCCGATCGCTCGGATCCGGTTTCTGTGCACGCAGCTTGGACGTGAATTCGAGTTTCACCGCATCCCACCGTTCTGTCGGTTCCTCGTGCGCCACAATCCCGCATCGCGACAGAAGATCGTGGTGTCCCGGTTCATCAAGGCGATCAAAGCACCGATCGCGGCCACGCCGCCGAGGATCTCGAAGATCGTCGCCCATGCGGGCACCGAGGCGCCCGTCGGCTCGGCGCCGGAGAACATGACGATCACGGTGAACACCAGTTGGACGGCGATGAACGCGCTCAGCACGCCGAGTCCCTGCCGTGCCCAGTTGCGTCCGTCCCAGGTGAACTTCATGAAGGTCACCGACAGGGCGGTCAGCACGACCGCACCGATGGCCAGCGAGATGATCGCCAACACCTGCGCGCTCGGGAGCCCCTCTGCGTTCCCGTCCTTCGCCATCGTGTCCAGCATCTTCTGTGCCTCGTCGTGGACCATCGAATAGCGCGCGACGAGCGCGATGAATTCGGCGACGACCACGGCGCACCACAGTTCGACGGCCAGCTTCACACTGTCCGGTCGAGTCGGCGCGTCCGTTGTGCCGGGAACGGGGGCAGTCATGACTCCAGGGTAGAGGGTCTACCCAAGAAGACGCTCAGACAGCCGACGCGCCACGTCGACCGCCGCGTATGTCAGGACGATCGACGCGCCGGCCCGGGCGATCGACAGGACGGCCTCGTCGAAGGCCGCGTCGGCGTCGATCCACCCGTTGGCGCCCGCACCCGCGATCATCGCGTACTCGCCGCTGATCTGATAGGCGACGACGGGCGCGTCGGTGCGGTCGGCCACATCGCGCACGATGTCCAGATAGCTCATGGCGGGTTTGACCATCACCATGTCCGCGCCCTCGTCGAGGTCGGCGAGCAGTTCGCGCGCGGACTCGAGCCGGTTGGCGGTGTCCTGCTGGTAGGTGCGACGGTCCCCCCGCAGCGACGATCCGACGGCCTCGCGGAACGGTCCGTAGAACGCCGAGGCGTACTTGGCGGTGTAGGCCAGAATCGAGACGTCGGCGAAACCCGCCTCGTCGAGTGCGGCGCGGATCGCGGCGACCTGCCCGTCCATCATTCCGCTCGGCGCCACGACGTGCGCACCGGCGCGCGCCTGGGCCACCGCCATCGACTCGTACCGCGGCAGCGTCGCATCGTTGTCGACGCGCCCCTGCTCGTCGAGCACGCCGCAGTGTCCGTGATCGGTGAACTCGTCCAAGCAGGTGTCGGCCATGATCACCGTGGAATCGCCCAACTCCTCGCGCAGCAGTGCCAGCGCGCGGTTGAGGATCCCGTCCGGATCGTCCGCACCCGAGCCGACGCCGTCCTTGTCGCCCGGCACGGGGACGCCGAACAACATCAGTCCGCCGACGCCCGCCGCGACCGCTTCACGTGCGGCGACGAGCAGCGATTCGAGCGTGTGCTGGACGACGCCCGGCATCGAGGAGATCGGCCGCGGTTCGTCGATGCCGTCGGCGACGAACATCGGCAGCACCAGCTGAGCCGGATGCAGCCGGGTCTCGGCGACCAGCCTGCGCAGCGCCGGGGTGGTCCGCAGACGGCGGAGACGGGTGAACGGTGCAGTCATGGGCCGACCTCTCACGAACGGGAACGACGGGACTTCTTGCGCGGCGGAGGCAGTGCGCCCTCGGCGCGCAGCGCGGCGGCGTGTGCGGCGAGCGCGTCGACCAGTTCGGTCATCGACGCGTTCTCCGGCTGCACGTCCACGCGCAGACCGAACTCGACGGCCGTCTCCGCGGTCTTCGGGCCGATGCACGCGACGATGGTGCGCGCATGCGGTTTGCCCGCGATGCCGACGAGGTTGCGAACGGTGGAGCTGGAGGTGAAGCAGACCGCGTCGAACCCGCCGGTCTTGATCATCTCGCGGGTCTCCACGGGCGGCGGCGCGGCGCGAACGGTGCGGTAGGCCGTCACATCGTCGATCTCCCAGCCGCGGTCGCGCAACCCCTCCGACAGGGTCTCGGTGGCGATGTCGGCACGAGGCAGGAGGATGCGGTCCACCGGATCGAACACCTCGTCGTACGGCGGGAAGTCCTCGAGCAGGCCGAGCGAACTCTGCTCGCCGCTCGGCAGCAGTTCCGGGTTGACGCCGAACGAGCGGACCTTGGCCGCGGTGGCCTCGCCGACGCAGGCGATCTTCACACCGGAGAACGCGCGGGCGTCGAGGCCGAACTCTTCGAACTTCTCCCACACGGCGCGGACGGCGTTGGTCGAGGTGAACACGACCCACTGGTAGCGCCCGTCCACCAGACCCTTGACGGCGCGCTCCATCTGGGCCGGGCTGCGCGGCGGCTCGACGGCGATCGTCGGCACCTCACGCGGGATGGCGCCGTGCGAGGTGAGACGTTCGCTCATGTCGGCGGCCTGGTCCTTGGTACGCGGCACCAGAACGGTCCAGCCGTACAGTGCTCGCGACTCCCACCACGAGAACTTGCCGCGCTGGGCCACGACCTTGCCGACGGTCAGGACCAGCGGGCCGGTGAGGGCGCTGCCGAGATCGTTGACAGTCGCGAGGGTGGCCTCGATGGTGCGCTGAGCACAGGTGGTGCCGTTGACGGTGATGGCGACCGGCGTCTGCGGCGCGAGGCCGTGTTCGGTGAGTGCGCTCGCCAGTTCGGCGAGATGCCCGGCGGTGGCGTTGAGGACCAGCGGACCGGGCGCGGCGGCCAGTCCCGCCCAGTCGACGTCACCGCGGACGTCGGCCACTGTGTGGCCGGAGCCGATCGGCATGCCTGCGAAGCTCGGGACGACGGCGTCCGGCGGGATTCCGGGCAGCACCTCGAACGAGATCGACGTGCGGGCGACGGCGCTCATCTCGGCGAGCACCGCGTCGGCGCTCATCGGGTCTCCCGCGACGACGCGCACCACGTTGACGCCGGTCTTGGCCTCGGCGACCAGGGTCTTGGCGACCTGGGCCGGTTCGCCGAGCGCGGGGCGGATCACCTCGGGCTCGTCGACGTCCTTCGACGCTTCGGCCGCTGCCGCCTCCGCGGCCTTGCGTCCGGCCCGTGTGGGAACCGGCTCGGCCTTCGCGTGCGCCGATCCGATCAAGGCGACGACACCGGACGGGACGTCCGGATCGACGAACGCGGACGTGGCGTTGACCAGTATGTTCTGCGCTCGCACGGTGAGCAGGTCCGGGTTTCCGGGACCCGACCCCACGAACAGGATCCGGCCGGGTTTAGCATTCTTCGTACGGCTCATGCGTTCGCACTCTCCTGCCCCCGCCCAGGGGGCTGCAGTCCGTTCGGTGCCCCGCTCATCGTCGTGAGCACCGACTTGTCCTCTTGTCGGAGTGCGACGCGTGACGAACCGTGTCCTACGCCTTGGGCACGTATTCGGCTGCGCCGAGCTCCAACAGTTCGGCGGCGAGGTCCTTGCCGAGCTGCACGGCCTTCTCCACCGGGCCCACCACCGAAGCGCGAATCACATCGGATCCGTCCTCGGCCGCCACTCCCGCGCGGAGCGAGAGTTCGGCGAAGATGCGCCCGTCGGAGTCGATCGAGTCGACCACTTCGGCGATCGCGCCGACCGGTGCTGTGCATCCGGCCTCGAGGGTCGCCAGCACAGCGCGTTCGGCGTCGACCGCTGCACGCGTCGACGGGTCGTCCAACTCAGCGAGTATTCTCACCAGTTCGGCATCGTCGGCGAGACACTCGACGGCGAGGGCCCCCTGTGCCGGCGCGGGAAGCATGACCGTGGGGTCAAGAGCTTCAGAGACCTCATCGGCGCGGCCGATGCGTACCAGTCCGGCTCGGGCGACCACAACCGCGTCCAGTTCCCCGTTCGCGACTCTGCCCAACCGAGAATCAAGGTTGCCTCGTAGGGGGCGGATTTCCAAACCGAGACCCTGTGCTTTAAGCTGTGCGGCCCGACGCGGCGACGAGGTGCCGATCGTCGATCCAGCGGGAAGCTCACCGAGGACCAGGCCACCCCTGCTGACCAGCGCATCTCGCGGATCCACGCGGGTCGGGACGGCGCCCATCGCCAGATCGGCCTCGGGTGCGGTCGGGAGATCCTTGTACGAGTGGATCGCGACGTCGCACTCGCCGTTGCGCAGCGCCGTGCGGATGGCGGTGGTGAAGACTCCGACGCCGATCTGGGCCACTGGCGCGGTCGACGTGTCACCCGCGGTGGTGATGATGACGAGTTCGGCGGGATGACCGTTCGCGGTCAGGCGGTCGGCGATCCCCTGAGCCTGCGTCGTCGCGAGCTGTGAACCGCGGGTGCCGATGCGGATGACGGGTCGATCGGTGGATGCAGCGTTGGGCACGTGTAGCCGTCCTGTTCGTGTGGTGCGTGAGATCGTGGCCCGGATGCGCCGACACGGCGCTCCCGGCCGTCGTGGAGGTGTCTGGGTCAGCGCGCGTCGGGTTCGCCCGCCGCGGCGGCTCCCGCCTCGGACGCCGCGACCGATTCGGCGGCGCCGGGCTTGAGTTCGAAGAGTTCGCGGAGTGCTTCGGCGTAGTGGTCGCCGCGCCCGGAAGAGGCGAACTGCTTGACTCGCACGGTCGGCGCGTGGAGCAGCTTGTCGGCGACCCGCCGCACGGTCTTGGCGACCTCGTCGCGCTGGGCCGCGTCCAGGTCGGGCAGACGCGACTGCAGTCGCAGGATCTCCGCGTCCACCACCTCCGCCGCGCGGTGGCGCAGCGCGGCGACGGTCGGGGTCACTTCGGCCTGCCGCTGCGCGGCCAGATAGTCCGACAGCTCGCTCGCCACGATCGACCGGGCCGCGACGGTGTCGTCCTGCGCGGCCTTGGTCGCGGAGTCGTCGCGGAGGCCTTCGATGTCGACGACGTACACGCCGGGCAGCTGTACGACGGCGGGCTCCACATCACGCGGGATGCCGAGGTCGCAGATGATCAGCGGCGCCGGGTTGGTGCGCTGTTTGAGGGCGGAGTGGACCTCGGCGACGCCGATGACGGAACTGACCGAACCGGTGCAGGTGACGACGACGTCGGCGTCCGACATCGCCTCGGCGACGGTCTCCGGATCAGCGCCGATCGCCGTGATCCCGTACTTCTCGGACATGGTCTGCGCCACTTCGACAGCGCGATCGGTGGTGCGGTTCACCACCGTGATGTGGTCGACGCCGTCGCCGGCGAGCTGGCTGGTGGCCAGTGATCCCATGGCGCCCGCGCCGAAGACGACGGCGCGCCGTATCGGTCCGTGGTCGATCGTCTGGTTCCGCAGGGTCGAGGCGCGGTGCAGCGCCACCGAGACGACGGACGCACCGGCCCGGTCGATGCCGGTCTCGTGGTGGACGCGCTTGCCGACGCGCAGCGCCTGCTGGGCGAGTTCGTGCAGTGTCCGACCGGCCGACTTGTTCTCGTCGGCCTCGGTGTACGCGGTACGGATCTGGCCCAGGATCTGCTGTTCGCCGACGACCATCGAGTCCAGACCGGCGGCGACGGTGAACAGGTGCTCGACGGCCGCCTCGGAGTATCGGACGTAGGCGTGTCCGGTGAGTTCGGACACGGTCATGCCGGTGTGGTCGCCGAAGACGTCGCCGACGGCTTCGAGCGCCGGGTGGAAGGCTTCGACCACCGCGTACACCTCGACGCGGTTGCAGGTGGAGACCAACATGGCCTCCGACACCGCGGGCGACTGCACCAATGCCTCGACGAGTTTGGGTCTATCGGTCTCGGAGACGGTGAGTCGCTCGAGGACCGACACCGGAGCGCTCCGATGGGACACTCCGAACAACAAGACACTCACTGCATCGCCCGTTTCCGCACCCACCGGCTCGACGGCACCCCTGCGGCGCCATCGGGATAGGCACATGTGGTTCCAGGCTAGATCACTTGATGCCCGGATTACACCCGAGGATCGGTGACAATGCAGACATCCGATGTCGCGAAGGTTAACTCAGCCTGTCGAGATCGGCCCGGAGTCGGGGTTCGTCGACCTCCCAGTAGCCGTGCTCCTCACCGTTGAGGACCACCACCGGGACCCGGTCGCCGTACTCGGCGCGCGGCAGCGTGTCGCCGGCTTCGGCGGCCGCGTCGACGTCGACGATCGTCGGCGTCAGGCCGTAGTCGGCGAGGATGCCGCGCAGCTGCTCCTGCGCTGCGGCACACGCGTGGCAACCCTCTCGTGTCATCAGTTCGACGGTGGCGTTCATACCGGCGATTCTGCCACCGGCCGCGCACGGCCCGCCGCGACGCGTCGGCCGCGCGCGATAGGCTGGACGCCAGTGCACGGTGGAGCCGATGCTCCAGCCCCGAACGGGAGGTGGCCATGAGCCGCGATTCGATCGACCCCGATCCGGAGACCACACCGGACCACGACGAGGCCGAAGCGGACCTGCACGAGGCCCAGGAGCTCGAGGCCGAGCAGTTCGACGTCGACCACGCCGTCGATCCGGACGGCGACGAGGTGCGCCGCGACCGCGACGGCGCCCTGCTGGTCGACCCGGCCCCCGCCGACGACGCCGAATGGGACGGACCGACGTCCGACGACGAGTTCCACCGGATGACGGCGTGGCTCAACAAGCGGGCGGGCAAGTTCCGGCAGACCGCCGAGGAGCTCCGCCAGACGTTGGCGGGCGAGGCGTCCGCGCGGGCCGCGATCGAGTCCCTCGGCAGTCGGATCCCGGTGGACGGTCCGGGCCACGACCTGACGGCAGCCGCCTTCTTCGACGTCGACAACACCCTGGTGCACGGCGCCTCCATCGTCCTGTTCGCGCGCGGGCTGGCGCAGCGCAAGTACTTCTCCTACGGCGACATCGCCAACGTCGCCTGGCAGCAGGTCAAGTTCCGGGTGACCGGCAAGGAGAACATGGACGACGTCACACAGGGCAAGGAGCGGGCGCTCTCGTTCATCGCTGGTCGGGAGACCTCCGAACTCGTCGCGCTCGGCGAGGAGATCTACGACGAGTTCATCGCCGACAAGATCTGGCCCGCCACCGCGGCTCTCGCGCAGCGACACCTGGACGCCGGCCAGCAGGTCTGGCTGGTGACGGCGACCCCGGTGGAACTGGCGCAGACGATCGCCAAACGACTCGGCCTCACCGGGGCGCTGGGCACCGTCGCCGAGAGCGTCGACGGTCGATTCACCGGGCGCCTGGTCGGCGACATCCTGCACGGGACCGGTAAGGCGCATGCGGTCCGCTCGATCGCCGTCCGCGAAGGTCTGGACCTCAAGCGATGCACCGCGTACTCCGACTCGCACAACGACGTCCCGATGCTGTCGCTGGTCGGCAACGCCGTCGCGATCAACCCGGACACCGACCTCCGCGAGATCGCCCGCATCCGCGGCTGGGAGCAGTACGACTTCCGCACCGCCCGCAAGGCCGCCAAGTACGGTGCCCGCTCGGCGATGGTCCTCGGCGCCGCGGGCGGTGCCGCCGCCGCGGCGACCCGCGTACTCCGCAAACGGAGGTAGGTCAGCCGAAGTAGACGCTGCCTCGTCGCGAGAGCATGCGGAACAGGGTCTGCTGGATCTCTTCCCGGACGTGGTCGGTGACGTCGAAGACGGTCATCGGATCGTCGGCGGCCTGGTCGTCGTACCCGTCGGTGGGGATCGGCTTGCCGAAGTGGATGTGCCACTTGGACGGCAGCGGAATCGCGCCCAGGGGACCCAACCACGGGAACAACGGGGTCACCGGGAAGTACGGGAGGCCGAGGGTCCGCGCAAGCGGCTTCAGGTCGGCCAGCATCGGATAGATCTCTTCGGAGCCGACGATCGACACCGGCACGATCGGCGCACCGGTGCGGATCGCCGTCGTCACGAAGCCGCCGCGACCGAACCGCTGCAGCTTGTACCGGTCCTTGTAGAGCTTGCCTATGCCCTTGTAGCCCTCCGGCCACACCGCGGTCAGCTCGCCTCGTCGCAGCAGCGCCTCGGCGTCGCTGTTGCAGGCGAGGGTCGCCCCCACCTTGCGGGCCAGATCGGAGACGACCGGAGTCTCGAACGCCATGTCGGCCGCCAGGATTCGCAGATAGCGTTCATTCGGGTGGTTGTCGCGGACGGCGAGCGAGGTGATCACCGCATCGACCGGGATCGACCCGGCATGATTGGCGACGAGCAGCGCACCGCCCGTCGTCGGGAGGTTCTCCACACCGGTCACCTCGACGCGGAACCAGCTCTGGTAGATCGGCCGCAGCGCCGGAAACCACACCGACTCGGCGAAGTGCGGATCGAAACCGAAGTCGTCGACGCGGTAGTCACCGGTCATCCGTTCGCGAATGAACCCCGATGTCGCGATCAGGGAGTCGGCCACGGCGCCCCGCAGACCCGCCAGACTCAAGAACGGAGAACTGTCGACGGGACCGGTCGGGACCGGTGTCGGCTCGTCGAGGTCGATACCGTCGTGGAGCGGTGTCACCGGCGCCGCGGGCGAGGCGAACCCATCGGTGTTCGGATGCCCCCGCGGTGCCCGGGCGGGCGCCGGTGGATCGGTGTAGAGCGCGATCACCTTGGCCGTTCGCGAATCAGCGGGCTTGTCTGCCGCAACCATGCACTCCCCCTCTCACCGCGTCGTCGTTCACTGACATAGTACGGACGGACCGGGCGGTCACTGCAGGGCCGTCGCAGCGATGGCGGCTCGCGTCTCGAAACCGCGCCAGGCCGCCGCGGAGATCACCGGCGAGGTCCGGCCGCGCGCGATGAAGTCGTCGAGCGTCTCGAGCGAGGTGTACTTGGGCTCGAACTCGAACTCGGTGCGCATCCGGGTGTTGTCGAGCACCCGCCCGTACGTCAGATAGCCTTCGTGACCGGCGCGCATCGCCGGCAACGAACCGTCGCGCAGCACGCCGATGATCGGCTGCACCAGACTCGCCGCGACCGGCAGCCTGATGTGACCGGCCCGATTGACGGCCTGAGCAAGACTCACGACACCGTCCGCCGCGATGTTGAAGGTTCCCGGTCGGCGAACGAGCGTCGCGTGCTCGAGCGCGGCCAGCGCGTCCTCCTCGTGCAGGAACTGCAGGCGCGGCGAATAGCCGAGAGCGGTCGGCACCAACGGCATCGAGAGATACGAGCCGACCCGCGTCTTGATCCGCGGACCGAGCATCGACTGGTACCGCAGGATCGTCACGTCGATGTCCTGCCGCCGCCTCGACAGACCGCGCACATAGCCTTCGACGTCGATCAGATCGCGGCCGTAACCCCGCTTCGGCTCCCGCCGCGCCGGTGTCCCCTCGGCGAACAACGCCGGATCCGCGCCGCTGGCTCCGTAGACCATCGACGTCGACCGCAGGATGAGCCGCTTGACGGAAGGACTGCGCTGGCACGCCGCGCACATCTGCATCGACCCGACCACGTTGAGTTCTTTGATGGCGGCCGAGTGCTCCACGCTGTCCATGATCGACGGCGCGTTGTGAACCACCGTGTCGACCTCGTACCGGGCGATCGCCCGCGCCACCGCCGGACGCCGGATGTCGAGGCGGAGGAACTCCGCGCGACCCATCCGTCGCATCAGATCCTTGCTGGGCACACGCGAGTCGACGGCGACGACGCGCTCGATGTCGGGGTTCGCCGCCAACCGTGCGACGAGGTACCCGCCCAGGAACGTCGACGCCCCCGTCACCAGAACCGATCGCAGGGCGGTCGGGGCGATGCCGTCGTTCTCTGGAGCCATGATCCAAGAGTAAGGGTCTCGACTCCACTCGACCACCGGGGGAGATCGACTCCACTCGGCCACCGGGAGGGGTCTCGGCGCAAAAAGAGACCCGCCCGACGAGCGGGCGGGTCTCTTCAGTCGATCACTTGCCGAGTTTACGACGCTGCACGCGAGTGCGGCGGAGCAGCTTGCGGTGCTTCTTCTTCGACATGCGCTTGCGGCGCTTCTTGATAACCGAACCCATGGGGCTCTCCTCACGATCGTTACGGATGCTTGCCGCCGAAGCCGACCGGCAATGCTTGTCGGGGCCGTCGCCGACTCAGGACATCCTCGCGGATACCGGGGCGACAGCGACCTGTCAGCCGATCCTACCGGCCGACGAACACGAGACGAAATCGCCTCCCCGACCACCCGGTCGAGATACGACGCAGCCGCCCGGCACACACGAGGTGTGCGGCGGGCGGCGATGCGTCTGGTCTCCGCGGAACGCCTATCCGGCGTCGAAGTACGCGGCCTCCAGGTACTCCTGCACGGCCTTCGCGTGCACGCGGTACGAGCGACCGACCTGAACGGCAGGCAGTTCACCGTTGTGGATGAGTCGGTACACAGTCATCTTGGAGACGCGCATCTGCGATGCGACCTCGGCGACGGTGAAGAACTGCGATGCCGATGAGGCACCCGCAACTCCACGGTCTGCGAAATCATTCCGTTCTCCAGGCTTTTCTGCAGCCATGAACATATAACCTCCGGTGCACGCATCGCGGCCACCGGCTTCCCCTCCGGCGGACATCAGACACGTACGTGCTGCGAGCAGCTTAGCGTGACACGTGTGATTAGTGCGACGAAAGTGGTCCGGCATTTGGTCGAACTCTCCGCCGATCCACCGGTTCGGGCAGCATCTGCGCTGGCAGTGCCCTTACTGACCGCCGGCCGCCGGATCGGGAGTGAACGGCGACGCCGGTCGCGAACCCTCAAGGTCAGGTCGACGTGCCATGCGTGCGCTGGCCTCCGCGCAGGCCGCGGTCGCCTCGTTGACCGCATGCCGCAGGCCGTGCCGCTCGAACTCGCGCAGCGCCGCGGCGGTGGTCCCGCCGGGCGAGGTGACCGCGGCGCGCAGGTCGACGGAGGTCAGCCCCGATTCGGACAGCAGGACGCCCGCACCCTTGACCGTCTGCACGGCCAACTCGGCCGACTGCGCCCTGGTGAGCCCGAGTGCGACGCCCGCGTCGATCATCGACTCGACCATCAGGAAGAAGTACGCCGGACCCGAACCCGAGATCGCGGTGACGGCGTCCAGTTGCTTCTCCGGCACCACCATCACCTTGCCGACCGACTCGAGCAGACGGACCGCGACGGCCACCTGGTCGTCGTTCGCGTAGCGTCCCGGGCTGACCGCCGACATCGCCTCGTTCACGAGCATCGGGGTGTTCGGCATCACGCGGATGACCGGCGATCCGGCGGGCAGCGCTGCTTCGTAGCGCGCCGTCGGGATGCCCGCGACGAGTGTGACGGTGATCCGCTCCTCGTCACTGTGGTCGTCGGCTTTGCCCAACGCCTGCAGCACCGAGTCCACAGCGTCCGGCTTCACCGCGATGAACAGCACCCTGGCGCCGTCGGCCGCGTCGACGACGTCGTCGGTCACGCGCACGCCGTAGTCGGAGGTCAGTTCGGACTGTCGCTTCTCGACCCGCTCGACCACCACCAGATCGCGCACCGGCTTACCGGAGTTGATGAGACCGGCGAGGAGCGCCTCGCCGATCTTTCCGCCGCCGACGATCGCTACCCGCTCGCTCATGTGGATCACTGCCTTTCGTTCGTTCTCTCGTACTCGGATCACCCGGGTACGTCAGGTGTGGGAGACCGCGTCGCCGTCAGCGACGAGCCGGAATCAGCGCCAGCTGACGCGACTGCGCGACGACGGCGCCCGTCGAATCGACGACCAGGTGGTCCTCGTTGAACATGCCTTCGCCCACCTCGTGCGTCGACGCCTGGTAGCGCAGCCACCCGGGTGCCGGCACGCGCCGCAGGTACGACGTCAGCTGGACGGTGGGCGCCCAGCCGAACATCCCGAGGTTCATCACCACCGGGGGCGAGATGTCGCAGACCAGCACCGGGAAGTCCAGCCCCATGGTCGCGGGCTGATCGGCCGGATCCTTGGCTCGAACCCAGCCGCGGAGCACCGGATCGCCCTTCTCTCCGCGAGCCACCGCGAAAGTCGTGCCGTCGAGCACGGCGTCGAGTGCGGGGCTCAGATGCATGACCTCGCCGATCGGCGAGTCGGCGACGCCGATTCCGTTCTCGTCTGGTTCCACGGGCAGGTCGTCGAGGAGCCCCGGGCGGCGGTATCGGACCTCGCCGGAGTCCATCCGGCCGAGCGTCGCCGTCGACGCCACCACGGTACGACCGTTCTGACTCACGTCGACTCGCGCCAGATTCACTGTGCGGCCTCGCTTGACGATCGACACCTCGACCTCGACGTCGGCCGGATCGGGTGCGGCGAGGTAGTCGCTGGCGATCGCGATCGTGGTGACTCCGTCCAACGACGCCGGGTCGGTGTCGGGCCCGGACAGATCGCGCAGTCCGATGCGGGCCGCGTGCGCGGCGATCATCTGCACGCTGCCGCCGTGCACCTTGGGACCGATGGTGAAGATCGGATCGATGTGCGCACGGTATCGCGCCGCCGAGTCGGGCGCGTCGATGCGCGTCAGGTCGAGCAGATCGGCGAGGGCGGTCACGAGCGGTCCTCCAAAAGGTCGCGGTGCAGATGGGTGCGTGCGAACTCGAGCGAGCGGGCGAGCATCGCCGCCCGCTCGTTCTTGGTCCGCGCCGATGTGGTATGCACCTCGAGCACCACCGTGCCGTCGAAATCGCTCGCGGCGAGTCGGTTGCACACCTCGATGCAGGGCTGCGTACCGTCGCCGGGGATGAGGTGCTCGTCGTGGGCCGCGCCGGTGCCGTCGGTCAGGTGCAGGTGTCGAAGGCCCGCTCCCATGCGCGCGGCCATCGCGAGCGCATCGTGGCCCGCAGTGGCCACGTGCGACAGGTCGAGGGTGTAGTTGTCGTAACCCGTGACCGTCGGATCGATCGGTTTGCCGAACGCCGACGCACTGGTGCCCGGCCCGCCGCCGCGTCGTCGCATGCGTTGCGCAGCGGTCTCTCCGCCGCCGAACAGGCGGTCCGCGCGCATCGGGAACATGTTCTCCACGGCCACCGAGACATCCGAACCGGCCTCCAGTTCGGCGACGAGGTCGTCGAAGGCGGCGACGTAGTCACGTTGCCAGCGAAACGGCGGATGCACGACGACGGTCGACGCGCCGAGATCCTCGGCGGCCTGTACCGAACGCACGAGTTTGGCCTTCGGGTCCCGGCCCCACACGCGCTGAGAGATGAGCAGGCACGGCGCGTGGATCGACAGGACGGGCACCTGATACTGCTGCGACAGATACGCCACATGTGCGATGTCCTGGCTCACGGAGTCGCCCCACACCATGAGTTCGACCCCGTCGAAGCCGAGGTCCGCCGCGTAGCCGAACGCCGCCTCGGTGTTCTGCGGGTACACGGAGGCCGTAGACAGGCCTATCGGGATGGGGAACCGCAATCGGGACAAGGCGCGCTTCTACGGTTGCGCCGCGAGGAGGACCAGTGGTCCGATGGTCACCAGCATGCCGACGGCCAGGGCGAGCAGCGTGGTCGCGAGGTCCCGCTTGCGGAGCAGGTGCGCGAACGTCACGATCGCGAAGATCACCACGATGGCCAGGATCAGCGCCAGATACACATAGCGCTTCCAGAGTTCGGTGAATCCCCAGAACAGACCGGCGCCGACGGCCAGACCGAGGACCAGCTCGCCGACGAACGCCAACCAGCCGAGTGCCGCCGACGGCTCGGACTCCGTCTCGGAGTGGTCCGCGTCCTCGGTGTCGGCGGCGAATACGTCCGCCTGCTCGGCCGACTCGGCACGGTCCTCGACGACGTCGGCCGACGATTCGGCCTGTTCGTCAGCGGCTTCGGCCTGCTGCTTCTCGGCTCTCTTCGCCGCTTTGCGCTCGGCCCTGGCCGCTTTGCGCGCGGCCCGACCGGTCAGCTCCGGCTCGTCCTCATCGGCGTCGTCGGCGGTCGCGACGGCCGCCGCGCCGCCGACACCGGCGAACGCCGCGGTCCCCGCGAGAGCGGCGGTCGATGTCTCCGCGTCCGCATCGTCCGGCTCGGCGGCGGGCGCCGCTTCGTCGACGACGGGTATCGACGCGGTGTCGGTGAACGGCGACGGCTCGGGCGCCGTCGCCGATCGGACGACGGTGGTGGTCTCCTCGGCGGCCACCGTGCGGTATTCGGTGGGCGGCAGGTCGTAGGCGATGAGGTCGTCGGCGTCGACGGCGCGCAGACTTCCGGTATCGGCATCCGGGTCGTCGGATACGACCGGGATGATCCCGGTGACGACGTTGGCCTCCGGCCCCGCGGGCGGGGTGTACCCGGGCATCCCGCTCGCACCGATCACACGCGGCGGCTCGGGCGGCGCCTTCGGCGCGGCGTAATCCGGCATTCCGGAGGCGGTGGCGCCGGAGGCGGAATGGGCGTCGCCGCCGGATCGACGCACCGACATCGACGCCGATCGCGGAAACGCCGTGTCGTCTTCGGATCGTGCGATCAGCTCGGACACGGTGATCGGCTTCGACTCGGGCTCGGACTCGTCCGCCATGGGGTGGCTCCGTTCGTGCGTCTCGTCAGTTGGTTGTCATCGCGCCTGCGGGCTCGTTGTCGAGGCGGCGCAGAATGACCCCCTCCCGCAGTGCCCACGGACAGATATCGAGTGTATCCACACCGAGCGCGCGCATCGCAGCCTCGGCGATCAGCGCGCCCGCCACGATCTGCGGTGCACGGTCGGCGCTGACCCCTTCGAGCTCGGCACGGTCGGCGGTCGTCATCCGCGAGATGAACGCGGTGAGCTGGCGCAGACCGCTCACGGTGAGCGTGCGCTTGACTCGCGGTCCCGCACCGGACGGCGCCGCGCCGGTCAGCCGCGCAAGCGACCGGAAGGTCTTCGACGAGCCGACCGCCAGATCGGCCTTGCCCGCGGCCCGCAACTGCTTCGCGGGCTCCTTGAGCTCGGCGTCGAGCCAGTCGCGCAGCACGGACACACGTCGGCGGCTCGGCGGATCGCCCTGGAGCCACTCGCGGGTCAGGCGTCCGGCGCCGAGCGGCAGCGACAGCGCGACATCGGGCTCCTCGTCGACGCCGTTGGACATCTCCAGGCTGCCGCCGCCGATGTCCAGGGCGAGGATGCGGCCCGCGCTCCAGCCGTACCAGCGGCGCACGGCGAGCGAGGTGAGTCGCGCCTCGTCGATACCGTGCAGCACCTCGATGTCCAGGCCCGATGCGTTCTTCACCTTGCGGAGCACATCATCGCAGTTGGTCGCATCGCGGACGGCGGAGGTCGCGAACGCCATGATCTGTTCGCACCCGGACGAGTTGGCGATCCGAGTGAACTCCTCGGTCGTGGCGACGAGCGCCTTCGCGCCGGAGTCGAGCATGCGGCCCGTGTCGTCGATCTCCTCCGCCAAGCGCAGCACCGCCTTGGTCGAGCTCATCGGATTGGGGTGACCGCCCCGATGCGCGTCGACAACCAACAGGTGCACGGTATTACTGCCCACGTCGAGCACTCCAAGTCGCACCGGTTCAAACTACTCGGGTGTGCACGTCGGCGCGAGTCAACGACTACGGTGGACGCGCATCGCCGAGAGGAATCCCCGTGTCGTCACAGCCCCAGCAGCCCTCCCCCGCCCCAGAGGTCGGTCTCGACTTTCCCCGGGAGTGGTACGAGTTCGTCGATCCCACCGACCCGGAACATGTGATCAGTGCCGACTTGACCTGGCTTCTGTCGCGTTGGACATGTGTGTTCGGCACTCCGGCGTGTCACGGCATCGTCGCGGGTCGAGAATCGGACGGCTGCTGCACGCACGGCGCGTATCTGACCGATGAGGAGGACCGCGACCGGCTGGCCGCGGGTGTCGCGATGCTCACCCCGGACGACTGGCAGTTCCATCCGGAGGGCTCGGCCGACGATCCGCTCGGCCCGGGCGGCTACCTGGAGGAGAACGAGGACCTCGACGGCGAGCCCGCGTTGAAGACCAGGCTGCACGACGGCGCGTGCATCTTCTTGAACCGTCCGCGGTTTCCGGCCGGTCAGGGCTGCTCACTGCATTCGACGGCCCTGCGCAGGGGATTGGAGCCGCTGACGGTGAAGCCGGAGGTGTGCTGGCAGCTGCCGATGCGCCGCGAGCAGGACTGGGTCGACCGCCCGGACGGCACCCAGATCCTCAAGACGACGCTCACCGAGTTCGACCGACGCGGTTGGGGCGAGGGCGGCCATGATCTCGACTGGTACTGCTCGGGCTCCCCCGACGCCCACATCGGCGCCACTCGGGTCTTCGAGTCCTACCGCCCCGAACTGGTCGAACTCATCGGCGAGGCGGCCTACGAGGTCCTGGCCGCCGCCTGCCGTCGCCGGAGCGAGCTCGGACTGATCGCCGTGCACCCGGCGACCGAGGCGGCGACGTCTCGGGCGGAGAAGGATCTGAAATACGAACAGATGCAGGGTGCCGGAGCATTGGGAGGCCACTGAAGGAGGCCACTGCGCCGCGGGTCGGGACCTCCCTGCCGGCGGCGGCGTCGTTCAGCGCCGTCCCCGCCGATCACGGCTCGAACTTGTACCCCAGTCCGCGCACGGTGATCAGATGCCGCGGCGACGACGAGTCGGGCTCCACCTTGGAGCGCAGACGCTTCACGTGGACGTCGAGCGTCTTGGTGTCGCCGACGTAGTCCGCACCCCAGACGCGGTCGATGAGCTGGCTGCGGGTCAACACGCGGCCCGAGTTGCGGAGCAGGTATTCGAGGAGGTCGAACTCCTTGAGCGGCAACGTCAGCTCGTCACCGCCGACGCTGACCGTGTGGCGCTGGACGTCCATGCGGACCGGTCCGACCTCGATGACGCCGATGGCGGCGTCCTCGTCGTCGGCGACGACGCCGCCGCGGCGCAGGACCGCCCGGATGCGCGCGATCAGCTCACGGGCCGAGTACGGCTTGGTCACGTAGTCGTCGGCGCCCAGTTCGAGGCCGACCACCTTGTCGATCTCACTGTCGCGAGCGGTCACCATGATGACGGGCGTCGCCGACTTGGCGCGGATCGACTTGCAGATGTCGGTGCCGGAGACTCCGGGCAGCATCAGGTCGAGCAGGACGATGTCCGGATTGATGCGCTCGAATGCGGGCAGCGCCTGCGCTCCGTCATTGACGATGCTCGCCTCGAAACCCTCCTTGCGAAGCAGGAAGGCCAACGGGTCGGCCAGCGATTCTTCGTCTTCGACGATCAATACATGCGTCAACGCGACTGTTCCTCTGCTTGGTCCGGGGCCTGTTCGACAGGTACGTAGAGGCTGAACGTGGAGCCGGTCCCCGGCTTGCTCCACAGCCCGATGTGTCCGCCGTGGCTGGCTGCCACGTGTTTGACGATCGCCAGACCGAGACCGGTGCCACCGGTGGCACGCGATCTGGCCTTATCGACACGGTAGAACCGCTCGAAGACTCGTTGCTGATCGGCCGGTGCGATGCCGATGCCGCGATCGGTGATCGCGATGCACACCATGGGGCGGTCGTCGATCACGACCTTCTTCCGGCTCACCGACACGACGTCGCCCGCGGGCGAATGGTTGATCGCGTTCACGAGGAGATTGCTGAGCGCGGTCAGCAGCAGGGTCCGGTCGCCGGGCACGACGAGCCCGCTCGGCTCGTCGACGACCAGGTCGATCTCGGAGACCTCCGCCGACACCCCGGCACCGCCCACGGCGTCGTCGATCAGCGCGTCGACGTCGACCGGCACCAGATCGGCGACGCTGCCGTCCTGCAGCTTCGACAGCCCGATGAGTTCGTTGACGAGCGATCCCATCCGGGTGGCCTCTTTGAGCACTCGGCGACCGAAGTGCTCGACGGCGCGCGGATCGTCGCGCGATTCGAGCATCGCCTCGGCCATCAGACTGATCGCCCCCAGAGGCGTCTTCAGCTCGTGGGAGACGTTGGCGGCGAAGTCGCGCCGGGTCGCCTCCACCCGCTGATTGGCCGAGTCGTCGTCGCCGTAGACCAGTACGTAGCGCTCACCGTGCAGGACGGCCAGACTCGCCACACAGCTGACCATGTCGACCGGGCGCGGCACCGCGCGGCCCGCGGAGACGAAGCCGAGCGACGAATGCGGCGGCGCGAAGTCGAATCGCCGGTCTCCGCCGGTCGACAGCACCTCCGCGACGCCCTCGGCGATCGCATCGGCGAGGACGCCGCGGACCATGCCGAGTTCGACCGCTCGATCGTTGAACATGACGACGGCGTGGAACTCGTCGACGACGACGATGCCGGTCTCGGCCTTCGCGACCATCAGCGTGAGGAGATGGTCGCGCGTCACATCGGACGCGTCCATCGAGTCGAGGGAGCCGCCGTCGACGCGTGCGGGGCCGAACCGCCCATTCGTCGCGGCACCATCTATCAAGCGGTCACCGCTGGTCTCGGACACAGCCGAAATCTTACGGTCACCGCCTGGAGTTCGCAGCTTGGGCAGCCAGTCTTCGTCCGTCATTCACGTCCGGTCAATGTCGGTTACCCGGACATGAACTCCCGGTTGACCGGCGGCGCGTCGCACATCACGAGGCGACGAGGTCGGAGTACTCCGGATGCTTGTCCAGATAGCTCACGACGTACGAGCAGACCGGCACCACGCGGCGGTCGTTCGCGCGCACGTCGTCGAGCACCTGTCGTACCAACTCGGCAGCGAATCCCCTACCGCCCCAACGATCGAACACGACCGTATGAGTCAAGGCGAGGTTGTCGCCGTCGGTCGTGTAGTCGATGTACCCGACCTCGACCGCACCCATGTCGTCATCTGCGAGGTCAGCGCGGTAGCGCTCCTGCTCGGCCAGATGTGTCACCGAAATCGTCCCGTCAGCCATGCTTCCAATGTAGCCGAGGTCACAGATCGACGCACCGATTGCATCCGCGACATCGACCGCGCATACATCACAGTCTGGACACGAGACGACGATCGCCCGCGAGTCCGGCGGCTGCTGCGGCGGCCCCGGTCTGCGGGCGATCGTCGGATCGGTCGGTCGCTACTTCTTCTCGCCCTGTGCGGCGACGGCGGCGGCGCCCGCCGCGGCGGCCTCCGGGTCGAGATAGACCCCGCCCGGGGTGATCGGGCGCAGGTTCTCGTCGAGGTCGTAGCGCAACGGGTTGCCGGTCGGGATGTTCAGCCCGGCGATGTCCTCGTCGGAGATGCCGTCGAGGTGCTTGACCAGCGCGCGCAGCGAGTTGCCGTGCGCGGCGACGAGGACGGTCCTGCCTGCGCGCAGGTCGGCCTCGATCGTCTCCGTGTAGTACGGGATGAACCGCCTGACCACGTCGAGCAGGCATTCGGTGAGCGGCACGTCGATGCCGTCGTACCGCGGGTCGCCGACCTGGCTGTATTCGGCGTCGGCCGCGATGGCCGGCGGCGGGGTGTCGTAGCTGCGACGCCAGAGCATGAACTGCTCGTCGCCGTACTTGGCCTTGGTTTCCGCCTTGTTCAGACCCTGGAGCGCGCCGTAGTGGCGCTCATTGAGGCGCCAGTCGCGGACCACCGGGATCCAGTGGCGGTCCGCGGTGTCGAGCGCGATCTGCGCGGTGACGATCGCGCGACGCAGCAGCGAGGTGTAGAGGACATCGGGAAGCAGGTCGTGCTCCACCAGGAGTTCGCCCGCGCGGACCGCTTCGGCGCGGCCCTTGTCGGTCAGCGCGACGTCCACCCAGCCGGTGAACTGGTTGGACGCGTTCCATTCGCTCTCGCCGTGACGCATCAGAATCAGGGTGCCGTTGCTCATGGTGGCTAGTTTCCCATATCGACCCGATGGCGGTGCTCGGACTCCGATGCGCCCGGGGCGCGTGACCGCGACGTCCGCTCGCTGCCGCGGCGCCGTGTCGACGGCAGAGGGCCGAACCGGACGCGGCAGCCGCCGATCGGTGACGAGCGGCGATAACGGTCGGCTATAGGGGGATTCAGCGGCGACCACTACCGGCCGGTTTCGATCGGCCTTAAGGTCGACGCCGCCGACGGTCCACGTCGGCTTCGTCTCGAAAGGCTTCGGAATGCCCGTCGCATCGACTGCCATGCAGGTCACCGCGCGAGGTGGCCCGCTCACCCGTCAGACGGTGCGGGTAGACGACCCGCCTACCGGATGGGTTCGCGTCGAGGTCCGCGCATGCGGCGTCTGCCTCGCCGACGTCTCGACGATGCGCGGCACCGGCGGCCATCCCATCACCCCCGGTCACGAGATCGCCGGAGTCGTCACCGCGGTCGGCGGCGGCGTGCTCGACAGACAGATCGGCGATCGGGTGGCGGTCGGCTGGTTCGGCGGCAGCTGCGGCCGCTGCGATACGTGCCGGCGCGGCGACGTCGCGCATTGTGCGCACCGTCGGCTCACCGGGGTGGATCACGCCGGCGGCTGGGCGGAGACGGTCACCGTTCCCGCGGATTCGGTGGCCGCCGTCCCCGACGGCATGGATCTGGCACATGCTGCGCCGATGGGCTGTGCCGGCGTCACGACATTTCTCGCGGTCCGGGACGCTGGGCTCCGCCCGGGCAGCACGGTGGCAGTGCTCGGCATCGGCGGGGTCGGTCACCTCGCGGTGCGGTTCGCGGCGGCGATGGGGCATCGCGTGATCGCGCTCGCGCGCGGACCCGAACGCGCCGACCTCGCTCGCGAGCTCGGAGCCGACGACTACCTCGACGTGAATGAGAACGAAGCCGGTGCGGCGTTGCGTGATCGAGGCGGCGCCGACCTGATCGTCGCATCGGCGCCGACCACCGGGCCGGTCACCGAACTGCTGCGCGGGCTCGCCGTGCGCGGACGGCTGACCATGCTCGGTGTCGACGGCGGAACCGTGGACGTCGCGGCCGCACGCTTGGTCGCGAACTCGCAGATCCTCACCGGCAACCTCCCCGGTGGACCGCGCGACATCGAAGACGCCCTGACGTTCGCGCACCGAAACGGCGTGACACCGATGATCGAACGTATGCCGCTCGATCGGGCCGAGCAGGCGGTCGAGCGGATCACCGCGGGCCGGGCGCGGTTCCGAATCGTCCTCGAACCGGCGGGCGCCCCGTGAGCCGCGACTATGACGTAGTCGTCGTCGGCGCGGGTGTCGCGGGCCTGACGGCCGCGCACTCTCTCGTGCGGGCGGGGAGGTCGGTGCGCGTCCTCGAAGCGCGGAACGCGGTCGGTGGTCGGATGCGGAGCGTCGACCGGTCGGGGCTGCACATAGACCTCGGTGCCACCTGGTTCTGGCACAACGAGCCGCAGGTCGTCGCTCTGCTCGACTCGCTCGAGTTGACCGCGTTCGACCAGGCGATCGCCGGAGACGCCGTGTTCGACACCCCTGATTCTCCGCCGCGGCGACTGTCCGGCAATCCGATCGACGTCCCGTCGTTCCGATTCGGCGACGGCGCGCAGAGCGTGCCCGTCGCCCTGGCCGATCGGCTCGGCGACGACGTCGTGTCACTGGCGAACCCGGTCCACCGGGTCGAGATCGACGGGGACCGGGTCGCCGTGCACGCGGCCCGGGGACGGTTCGGTGCACAGCACGTGGTCGTGGCGGTGCCGCCCCCGCTCGCTGTCGAGACGATCACCATCACTCCCGATCTCGACCGTTCGGTGGCGAGTGTCGCGGCGTCCACCGCCGTGTGGATGGGACAGACGGTCAAGGCCGTCGCCGTCTACGACGAACCGTTCTGGCGGCAGGCGGGGCTCGCGGGGTCCGTGTTCAGTCATCGTGGACCGTTTCGCGAGATCCACGACCACAGCGGGCCCGGGAGCGGCCCCGGCGCCCTGTTCGGCTTCGCGCCGTCGACCGCCTTCCGTGACGGCGCCGACATTCCCTCCGCGTTCATCCACCAGCTGACGCGAGTCTTCGGTGAGTACGCGGCCAGACCACTCGACGTGGTGGCCGCCGACTGGCGGCGGGAGCGGTTCACCTCGCCGGCGGCCGCGGCGCCGCGAGCGGGAACCGCGTCGTACGGCCACTCTGTGTTCCAGGCACCCGTTCACGGTCGACTGCATTGGGCGGCCACGGAGACGGCGACCGCGTTCGCCGGACACGTCGAGGGCGCGATCCTCGCCGCTGCCGCGGCGGTCGACCGGATCGAGAGAGCGATCTCCATGATATAACCTCCGGTTATGGTCGATCCTCTTCGCGGCGACGCGCTGCGCTACGTCCAGGCGGTCGCGCGCACCGGCTCGTTCAGTGCGGCCGCTCGCTCCTGCGGAGTGTCGCAGCCCGCGTTGTCGAACGGCGTCGCCCGCCTCGAAGATCACCTCGGGCATCGACTGTTCGACCGCTCGACCCGGGGCGTACGACTCACCGCCTTCGGTGCTCGACTCCTTCCACGCGTCGACGCCGCGCTGGTCGCGCTCGACGACATCACGGCGGAGACGCGCCGCTGGGCCGCGCCGACGGACGCCGACATCCGCCTGGGCGTGTCACCGCTGATCGGCTCGGATCTGATCGGCCGAACCCACGGTGCGGTGTCCACGGTCGGCGATGCCGCCCAGCATCTCGTCCTGCACGAGGCGAATGTCGCCGACCTGCTCGTCGCGCTGCGAGCGGGCGACCTCGACCTGCTCATCGTGCCGTCGGTCGGCCCGTTGCCGGGCTACGAGCATCGGATCGTCGGTTCCGAGCCCGTGGTCGTCGTCGAATCGTCGCCGCCCGACGACGGACCGGTCGACCTCCGCGATCTGACGGATCAGAGCCTGATCCTGTTGCCGGACACGTGCGGACTGACGACGTTCACCCAGGACCTGTTCACCTCGCACGGATTCCCGGTGAACCGGTACCGGGGCGAGGCGTCGTCGTATCGCGTCCTGGAGGAATGGGCCAATCTGGGCTTGGGCAGCGCGATGATCCCCGAATCCAAGCTCGCCTCGTCGACCACGCGGCGAC